>DCFP01000077.1 GCA_002319925.1 Holophagaceae bacterium UBA1801
AGGATGATGTCGGGGCGCTTGGCGCGGATGCGCTTGTAGGCCTCGGCGACGCCAGGCAGGGCGTTGCAGGTGACCACGACCTTCATCTGAGGATCATCGGCCAGGGAGACCAGGTTGGAGATCACCGTCTCCTGCTGGGACATGAAGTCGTCCGGATAGGTGATGTGCTTGATCATGCCGCCGTTGGCGACATTGCCGTACTCCTTGATGAGTTGCTCGGCGCCGCGGAGATCGTCCTCGGACTGAGTGACGGTTTCCGTGCAGACACCGATGTGGAAGGGGGCGGCGGCGACTGCTTTGCCGGCCGTCAGGAGAAGCGCGATCGTCGGGATGAGCGCGGTCGCCTTGGACAAGACCTTCATGGGGCCTCCTTGTGGGGTGTGAGGTTAGATATATGATATATCAGTCTGAAGTGTCAATTGAAAAGAAAAGGCCGGTATTTTGCTAATCCGCTGAAGAGCACTTTTCTGATGAACGATGGCTGGGTTCGTTCCTTCCCTGAGTGGAGGAATGACTGGAATGCCCCGAATCCATTGGTCTGCAGCTTCATCGCGCATTCCTTTCATCGCCCGGCTTTTCATCTGTTTCGGGCTGTTTTCGCGGGAGATATGCCCCGGGATCGCCCGTCGAGTGGGCTATCCTTACGGCAGGAACACGTTCCCACAACGAGGTAAGGCCCAGGCCAACCACCATGCGCACCGATGAGTTCAACCTGGGATTGGATCCCGGCGCCACAGGCCCCCTCTACCGTCAGGTGGCCGACCGCATCGTGGAGGCCGTGCAGGGTGGCCGGATCCAGGCGGGATCGCGGCTTCCAGGGATCCGGGATCTGGCGAAACGGTTCACTGTCCATTCCAATACCGTGCTTGCCGCGATGCGGGAACTCGAGGCGCAGGGCTGGGTGTTCTCCCACCCGCGCAGCGGCTTCTTCATCAGTGATCCGCTGCCGGTGGCGTTCAAGAAGGAGACCGCGGAGCCGAAGGTCAATGCGGATTCCAGCTTCGAAATGCCCATGGATCTTGCGTCCATCACCAGCACAACCAATGTGCACATGGACTTGTCCGATGGCGTGGCCGATGCGCGGCTCGCCCCAGCCAACGCCCTCGTGCGCGCATACCACCGGGCCTTGAACCTGAAGGGCACCGAACTGCTGAGCGCCGGTGACTTCAAGGGTCATCACCGCCTGCGGGAGGCCCTGGCCTCCCATCTCGCCAGCCAGCGGGCCATGGCCGTGGATCCGGGGCAGATCCTCATTCTCCGCAGTACGTCGATGGCCGTGAGCCTCGTGGCGCAAACCATGCTGGGCCCCAAGGGCGGGGATGTGGCCGTGGAGAATCCGGGCAATCCCATCGTCTGGGAAACCCTCCGCCAGGTCTCTGCCGGCACGCTGCATCCCGTCTCCGTGGACCGCGAGGGGATGCAGATCCAGGAACTGGAAGCGCTGCTGGAGCGTGTATCCTTGCGCCTGCTGGTGCTGTCGCCCCAGTGCCAGTACCCCACGGGTGTGTGCCTTTCCAACCCGCGGCGCCAGCGGGTTCTGGAACTCTCGCGGCAGTTCCGCTTCCCAATTCTCGAAGTGGATCCTGAGTTCGACTATTTGCCCAGCCCGCAGGAATCCGTATGGCCCCTGGCCTCCGGCAATCAGGGCCAGGTGTTCTACGCGGGCAGCCTCTCCCGCCTCCTGGCGCCCGGAGTCCGGGTCAGTTTCCTCACGGTGCCCACGCACCTTGCGGATCCCATGGCCAAGGTCCGCCAGCGGGTCGATTGGCAGGGGGATCCCATGCTTGAGTGGGCCCTCTCAGAGCTCTTCCTGGATGGCGAGATCCTCCGTCACCTGCGGCGGGCGCGCAAGGCTGCCCAGGAACGGCGGGATGCCCTGGAGGACGCGCTTCGCCACGCTTTCGGGGACGTGCTGGAATTCGATTCCATCGCAGGCGCCATGGCGCTCTGGATCAAGGGAAGGGGCCAGCATGCGCGCCCGAACGTGTTCGAAGGTTTCATCCGCGCTTGCCGTCTCAAGGGCCTCAAGCTCCGGCCGGGAAGCTATTTCGATCTAGGGGGTAGCGAAATCGCAGCCACGCGCATGGGATTCACGGCCTTCACGCCGGAGGAACTGCAGGAAGCCGTCGCGATGATGCTGCTCTGAACGCCGCCTTTTCCCATCTGTACCTCCTGGGAAATGTGCATCTGTACCTGGGGACCGGGGGGGGAAGGCGTCATACCGGTAGCAGATTCCATGGGACTGGTCTGCCTTGATGCCCATGGAGGCTGTCTCTGAAATTCAGCGATGCCGGAAACGATTCTCGCCCATCTTGGAGCCTCCCATGAAATGGTCCAACGTCGCCTTGGTGCTCGCGGTGCAATTGGGGATGGTGGCCCAGCTCTCAGCAATCACGGTTTCGATCACCACGCCATCACCCGTCACTACTGGCAAGACTGGGTTGACCGCCTCCGTGCCCGCCCAGACGGGATGGACCTATGCCTGGACCATCAGCAACGGCGCCATCACCGCTGGAGCCAAGACTCACGCCATCACTTACACCGCAGGATCCATTGGGACCACATCGCTCGCCTGCACACTGACGAGCCCGAAAAACGTCCCCGCCAATCTGAGCAAGGACGTTTCCGTGATCGCGGCTCCCGTGGCGACCATCACGGCGGATGCCCTTGCGGTTGCAGGCGCCACGGGCCTGGCCGCCTCCGTTCCTGACCAGGCGGGCTGCACCTATGTCTGGACACTGGCGGGCGCCACCGTCACCACGGGCGCAGGCACCCATGCCATCACCTACCGCGCCGGAGCCGCCGGCACTGCCACCCTCAAATGCGTCGTGAAGAACACCGCGGGAACATCGGCTACGGGAACACAGGTGGTGAAAGTGGTCGCCACCAAGGCCACCATCTTGGCCGCTACGCCGGTGACCACGGGAGCCACGGGTCTCGTGGCGCAGGTCCCGAACACCGCAGGCGCAACCTATGCGTGGACCGTTACCAACGGCACACTCACTTCGGCGAGCAATATCAGTTCAATCACTTACACCGCGGGCCTCGTGGGAACGGCAACGCTCGGCTGCAAGGTCACCGCGAGCGGTGTCGACACCAACGGCAGCAAGACCATCACCATCATCGCCGCACCGGATGCCACCATCACGGCCTCGACCCCGGTCACCGCGGGCAAGGCGGGGTTGACCGCCTCCGTGGCTGCCCAGCAAGGCTGCACCTTCAAGTGGACCCTCGCAGGGAGCACGATCACCGCGGGAGCCGCTTCCCGAGCGATCACCTACACCGCGGGCGCGGCCGGACCAGCCACCTTGACCTGCACCGTCAAGAACGCAGCCGGCGCTTCGGATTCGAAATCCAAACCCATCTCCATCATCGCCGCTCCCATCGCCACCATCACCGCGGCAGGTCCCGTGACCGCTGGCACGGACAATCATTCCGCCTCGGTGCCGAGCCAGGCCAATTGCACCTACAACTGGGTGCTGACGAACGCGACGATCTCAAGCGGGTCAGGCACCTCCGCCATCAACTACACGGCTGGGGTGAAGGGCACGGCCACCTTGAAATGCACCGTCACCAACGCCGCCGCGACCGCCATCACGGGCACACGGACCATCAATGTTCTCGCGGCTCCCGTAGCCACGATCACCACGACCTCTCCCGTGACCACAGGAACCACGGGGCTCACGGCCTCCGTTCCGGCCCAGGCGGGCTGCACCTATGCCTGGACGTTGACAGGCAGCGGAACCATCACCTCCGTAACGAACAAGAACGTGCTCACCTACACGGCGGGAGCCATGGGAACCGTATCGCTGGCGTGCAAAGTGACGAATGTGTCTGGGGCAGCGTTGACAGGTCACAAGGATATCTCCGTGATCGCCGCTCCCAACGCCACGATCATCGCGGACACCATGGTGATCGTTGGCGAAGAAAACGAGGCTTCAGTGCCGGATCAACCAGGTTGTAGGTTCTTATGGACCATCACCAATGGGATCATCGTATCTGGCAATGGAACCCATACAATCACCTACAAAGCCCTCGTCGCTGGTCTATTGTCGCTGAAGGTCACGGTGAAGAACGCGGCCGGAACTGCCGTCTCCATGGTGACCACCGTGACCGCAATGACCAAGTCGGTGGTGGCCATCACGACGCCAGCGGTCGTCACCACGGGAGTAACCTACCCTGCATCTACGGGTACCTTCACCGGCGCGACCTACCACTGGACGATCTCTAACGGCACTCTGCTGACGGGACAAGGGACGAAGAGCATCACGTACAAGGCTGGCTCGGTCGGTTCGACGGATGTGATTTGCACCGTGACCTTGAATGGCGTCGGCTCGGACGGCACGAAGAACGTGACGATCGTTGCAGCTCCTATCGTGCCGGTAATCACGGCCCCCACCACAGTGACGCCTGGCCTGCAGAACTGCATCGCCACGGTTCCTGCCCAAACCGGTTGCAACTTCGCCTGGACTATCACGAACGGGACCATCACGGCCGGCGCGGCGAGTACGACCTTGACCTTCACCGCCGGGACCAGCGGGACTACGGGTCTTTCCTGCGTAGCCACCAATGGCGCCGGCACCAGCAGTGCCGCCGGGACTGCCAGTTGCACGATCACGGGAGGGAACAACTATAACTACCTCGCCGCCTACAACTCGGGCCCCCAGGGCGGGCAGCTAGGACTCGTCAATCACTGGATTCGGGAAGCCTGGGAAGGCGATACGCCCATCACCACGAACATGAGCGCTCCCGCACCGGGGCGCAGCGGAGCCCAGGCCGAGGAAGTGACCTTCGGCGCCAGCAACGGCTGGAATGCCATCGGGTTCGCCCACCGCATCGATTGGAACAACGTCTTTCCGCTGTTCCTGAACCAGTTCAGGACTGTGGAATTCGACATCTACTTTGTGAGCGGCAGCACGGGCAACGACAACCTCGTGTTCATCTTGGAGGACGGCGGCCACGCCGACGAGCCCGCCATCACGAGCCTCATTCCTGGCTGGTCCTCCATGACGAATGCGCAGAAGTTCGGAACATGGCATCACGTGGTGGTGGACCTGACGAAGATCCACGCCAAGACGGACCAGTACCCGGACTTCGACCGGGTGCTGCTCTTCAACAACGCCGACGGATCCACTTCACGACCCCATTTCTATCTCGCGGATGTGAAGCTGGGCTGGGTGCAGGACGCGACACTTCCTGTCATCACCTTCGGTTCGGCCACCCTGAATTCCACCTATGACCAGCTGGCCCTCGCCTACACCACCGACGAGCCCACCATCCACAAGGTGGACTACGGAACGACGGCGAGCTATGGAACCACGATCACCGGCGGCACCAGCGACGGCGACTATGCGCTGGCCCATGCGATCACGTTGCCGAACCTGACGCCTGGCACGACGGTTTACTACCGGATCACCGCCACGGACCATCAGTTCCTCAACACGGCGACACCCAACGCGAGTACAAATACGGGGCAATATGTCATTCCTGCGCTGCCGACGAATCCACCCGTCATCAGTGGCCTGAAGACGAATCATGTGGATAGCTGCTCGGCTGTGCTGGCCTGGAACACTGACCGGCCCTGCACTGCCACTCTTTCCTATCAGAAGAGCGGCGGCCCGCTGATGACCCGGACCCTTTCGACATTATCGAGTTCCTCCACCTTCACGCTGGATCTCCTTGAATCCTCCACGACCTACACGGTGACAGTGGTGGCCACGGACGCCTTCAACAATCACTCCAGTCCCGCCTCGATCCAGGTGACGACCGACAGCAGCAGCAGTGCGAACGTCACGATCACCATCAACCCTGCCTCGACCCACACGATTTCGCCGTGGATCTATGGCATGAACATCAATGGTTTCGATCCCGCCATCCTCCCGCGTCTCACCATGAACCGCGCCGGTGGCAATCGCTGGACGGCCTACAACTGGGAGAACAACGCTTCCAATGCCGGCTCCGACTGGCTGTACGAAAGCGATGACTATCTCGGCGGGGGCAATACGCCCGCCGAAGCCGTCCGGAGTTTCGTCGCCGACAACCAGACCAACAACCGCGCGAGCCTCGTGACCTTCCAGCTTCAGGGCTATGTGGCCGCCGACAAGAACGGGCCCGTGGCCACGCCGTTCCCCAACCTCAGCCGCTTCAGAGCCCTGGTTTTCAAGAAGAGCACCGTCTCCTCGTCACCGTTCACTGCGACGCCCAGCACCTCGGACGCCAATGTCTACATGGACGAGTTCTTGTGGGCTTTGAAGAACAAAATGGGTTCCGATATCTACGATTCCACCTCGGCCCATCCCACCTTCGTGAGCCTGGACAACGAGCCCGAGCTCTGGGGCGGGACCCATGCGGAGATCCAGAACGGCTTGATAGCCCCCGAGACGTTCATCCAGAAGAGCGTCAATCTCACCAAGGCCCTCAAGGACCAGGCTTCCAACGTGATTACGTTCGGGCCCGTGCACTATGGATTCAATGGCATCGTGAACTGGCAGAACTCGTCGGGCTTCACTTCCGACTACTGGTTCACGGACAAGTACCTCGATGAGATGAAGGCAGCCTCGAACACCTATGGCAAGCGGCTGCTGGACGTCTACGACATCCACTGGTATTCCGAAGCCACCAGCAGCGATGGCACGCGGGTGGGCAGCCTGACGTCCGCCAATCTCACTGATGATCAGGTCCAGGCCATCGTCCAGAGCCCGCGCAGTTTCTGGGATCCCACCTACACCGAGCGCTCCTGGATTGCCGACTATCTCGGCGAGCCCGTGCGCATCCTGCCCCGGCTCCAGGAGAAGATCGATGCGCATTGGCAGGGCACCAAGCTGGCCGTCACTGAATACGACAATGGCGGCGATAACCACATCGCGGGCGCCATTGCCCAGGCCGACACCCTCGGGATCTACGGAGCCCAGAACGTTTTCGCCGCAACTCTTTGGCCCATGGGCGACTGCCCTTACATCCTCGCGGGCTTCCGCGCCTTCCGCGGCTTCGACGGCGCCGTGGCCGACTTCGGCGATGTATCCGTGAACGCCGTATCCAGTGATGTTTCCAAGATCGCCGCCTACATCAGCGAGGATTCGGGCACACCCGGTCGGGTCGTCATGGTGCTGATCAACCGAGCCACTGCCGCGCAGGAAGTGGCCCTGAACGGTCATCCACTCGTCGGCACGGCCTACGTTTACCGCATCACGGCCGATTCCGCCAAGAGCCAGGCCGATGCCTCTCAGGTCATCAAACCGATGCTCGTGGGCCAAGCACCCGTGAATGGTTCCAGCTGGACCATCCTCCTGCCGCCCCTCAGCGTCACGACCGTCGAGGTGAAATAGTTTGTCATCAGGAACCATTGCAGTGCACATGTATGGACGAATCACGGGGAAACCCGGCACCGAGGGAGCCTTTCCATGAGATGGTCAGCCTTTTCCATGGTCCTGACAGTCCTTGCGGCAAATGCCTCCGTTTGCGAAGGCGCCATCTCGATCACGGCGGCATCAACGGTGACCACGGGAAAGACGGGACTCGTGGCCTCCGTACCAGCGCAAGCCGGAAGCACCTATGCATGGACCCTCAGCTACGGGACCATCACGGCGGGCACGAGCACCCATGCCATCACCTACACGGCCGGAGTAGTGGGTACCGCTACCTTGACCTGCACGGTGAAGAACGCGGCGAATGTGTCCACTGTCGCCACCAAGGATGTCAACGTCGTCGCCGCCCCAGTCGCTACGATCACGGCGGATGCGCTCGAGCCAACGGGAAGGCCTGGATTGGTGGCCTCGGTCCCCGAACAAGCCGGATGCACCTATGCCTGGACGCTCACCAACGCCACCAAGACCGGGGGCAATGGCACGCAATCGATCACCTACACGGCCGGGGCCGTGGGATCGGCGACATTGAAATGCACGGTGAAGAACGCGGCGGGAATGGCGGTCACAGGAACCTGGACGGTGCTGGTGGTAGCCGACAAGGCCGCGGTTGTTTCGAAGTCGCCGGTGACGACCCTCGCCACGGGGCTGACCGCCAGCGTGCCGGTAACGGCCGGAGCCACCTATGCTTGGAGTGCCACGGGCAATGCCACGATCACCTCGGCCACGAATGCGAATTCGGTCACTTACACGGCAGGTGCCGTCGGCACAGCGAAGTTGAGTTGCATGGTCACGGCCACGACTGCGACCTCTGGAACCAAGACGATCGGCATCGTCGCTGCGCCGATCGCAACGATCACGACAAACACGTCTGTGACCACCGGCACCGCAGGCCACGGGGCTTTCGTGCAGGCTCAACCCGGTTGCACCTACGCCTGGACCATCAGCGGCGGAACGATCACCGCCGGCGGTGGAACGAGGGCCATCACCTATACCGCAGGCACTGTCGGCAATCTGAAGCTGGGTTGCACCGTCAAGAATGCGGCGAAGGACTCCGCCACGGATAACCGGAGTATCACTGTCGTCGCGAAACCCGCGGCCACGATCACGACGGCAGCCTCGGTTCTCTCAGGCACCCTGGGCGTTCCCGCGAGTGTTCCTGCCCAAAGCGGCTGCACCTTTACCTGGACCGTGACGAACGGAACCATCACCAGCGGGCAAGGCTCCAACGCGATCGCTTACACCCCTGGAACGACGGGAACGGCCACGCTGAAGTGTGTGGTCAAGAACACCGCCGGAACCACCACCACAGGCACCAAGACAGCGACCGTGACCGCGTTCCCCAGGATCACCATCACGGCCCAGCCCAAGAGCCAATCGGTGCTCGTGAACCAGCCCGTCACCTTCTCGGTCACGGCAACCTGCACCGCGCCATTGCACTACCAGTGGCGGAAGGATGGCACCGATGTTGGTACGGATTCCGCCACCTTATCCATTCCCAGCACAGGCATGGGGGATGCGGGTTCGTACGTGGTCATCGTCTGGGGTAATCCGACTCACTCCGTCACCAGCAAGGCTGCCATTCTGACAGTAGACGATGTACCACCCGGAGCCTGCAACAGTGCGGCACTGGGGATCGGGGCCACTCTCAACGGCTACCGCCCGTTCCCGGATGACAACGCTTGGAACCAGGACATCTCCAACGCTTCCGTGGACCCCAATAGCAGCGCCATCATCTCCTTCATCGGAGGCAGTACAGGCCTGCATCCGGACTTCGGTGCAGGTCTGTGGGAAGGCCGTCCCATCGGGATTCCCTATGCAGTGGTGGGAAGCGATCAGGCCAAGGTGCCGGTGAATTATGTGGCCTACGGCGACGAGAGCGATCCCGGTCCCATGCCCATCCCGGTGCCGCCTCCCTACGAAGGGCCGGATCCCACGGCCTCCACGGGCGATCGCCACGTGCTCGTCATGGATCGCGATGCATGCGTGCTGTACGAACTTTACGGTGCCCAACGGCAGACCAACGGTTCCTGGAAGGCCGGTTCCGGGGCCATCTGGAATCTGAAGACCAATGATCTGCGACCCTTCGGCTGGACCAGCGCCGACGCTGCAGGGTTGCCCATCTTCCCTGGATTGGCGAGGTACGACGAAGTCGCGGCAGGGGAAATCACCCACGCGCTCCGTTTCACCGTCGACACGTCGCGGAAAGCTTACGTTCTGCCCGCCACCCATTGTGCCTCCTCCAACACCAGCGCCAACGCGCCTCCCATGGGCATGCGCGTGCGCCTGAAGGCGAGTGTGGACATCAGCGGCTACACTCCCCAGGCCCAGGTGGTTCTGCATGCGCTCAAGAAATACGGAATGATCCTCGCCGATAATGGCTCGAGCTGGTATATCTCCGGCACTCCGGATGATCGCTGGGACAACGACGATCTTCACAATCTCTCAGGTATCAAAGGCTCCGATTTCGAAGTGGTCCAGATGGGAACGATCTACACTGCGGATCCCTCAGGGCCTGCGCCAGCCATCTCAAGTTTCGCCGCGGACCCAGCCGCCATCGTTCCCGGCGGCAGCGCCGAGCTGCACTGGAGCACCACCAACGCGAACCGCTGGTTCATTTCGCCAGATGTCGGTTGGGTGAACGATTCCCATGTCACCGTGAGTCCCACGAATACGACCACCTACACCTTGCTGGCGGAAGGCCCCTACGGCCAAGTGACCCAGACGGCGACGGTGACCGTCAATTCGGCCGCCACGGTGCACATTCTCTTCCTGCATCACAGTACGGGCGGATGCGTCTGGGGTGGGGGCGTTCCCCAGTGGTTCACTAACTACAACACGCAACACAGCACCAACTACCAGATCACCGAACGCGCTTACCCGGACACACCCTATCCCTGGGCGAACTATCCCTACGATTACTGGAACCTGTGGGTGAACCCCAGCGGCCCCGCCAACACGACGCAACCTGGTGTGCACACCCTGGAGACACTGGTCGCCAACAACGATGTGATCGTCTTCAAGCACTGCTTCCCCGTGAGTGGCATCGATCCCGACACGGGCAATGCTAGCGTCTCCTCCGAGGAAAAAACGGAGGAGAACTACAAGCTGCAGTACGCCGCCCTCAAGGAACGCCTGCACCAGTTCCCCAACAAGAAGTTCGTGGTGTGGACCGGCGCCGCTCTCATCCAATCCGCCACAACCCAGGAGCAGGGCCAGCGAGCCCGGGACTTCTTCACCTGGGTCAAGAACACGTGGGACGAGCCCGGTGACAACATCTTCGTCTGGGACTTCTTCGAACTGGAGACCGAAGGCGGGCTCTACCTCAAGCAGGCCTATTCCTCCGGTGACAGCCACCCCAATGCAGCCTTCTGCCAGACGGTGGCGCCCTACTTCGGACAGCGCTTAGTGAACGTCATCGAAGGACACGGCGACACCGCACGCCTCGATGGCCGCAGCACGGGTTCCGAGTTCCCCATCGGCGTCTGGCTGCAAAGCCCCATCCGGCAGCGGAACGGCGTGAACAACGCCGTCAACTACCAGGGGATCGGCATCAATACCTTCCTCGGACTCTGGCAGTGGCCGGACGAGAGCTGGGCCTATCCAGGCTACAGCGTCGCGGTGGCGCAAGCCCTGAAGAGCGCGGGCCTGAAAGCCTATGCGGGCAGCGGCCAGGCGGCGGTCACATGGATCCAGAATCACCCCGAATTCACATCCACCTTTCAGGGCTATCTCCTCGGAGACGAACCCGACATGAACAAGGTGAGCGGCGATCCCAACCTTGCAGCAGCTTCCATGCCCAATGCGTGGGAAACGGCCGGAGATGCGCTCCGCAGTGCCGACCCCGCCAGGGTCCGCTACGCCAACTTCGGGAAAGGATTCGCCCTGGATCCATGGGTGGGGTACCACCTGATTCCCGGACCCGCCCAAGCAGACGATTTCGCCAAGTACACCGAACCCACCACGGTCGTATCTTCTGACTACTACGCGATCACCGATCCCTACGAAGCCTTGGAGCAGCACGGTGTCTGGGGTTATGGTCGTGTGGTGGATAATACGCGGAAGAACGCGGGCGGCCGCCCCGTCTGGGGTTTCGTCGAAGCCTCCGCCCCCTTCTCCCAGGGCAAAACGGCTAACAACCTGGCCGCCCACATGCCGCCGAGCTTGATCAACCCCATCGTCTGGGAAATGATCGTCCACGGCGCCGATGGCATCGCCTACTTCTGCCACGACTTCTCCAACGGCGGCATGGTGGAGGATGGCTGCCTGACGGAGATCGACATGCCCCAGGCCATGAAGGCCGCCAATGCATCCGTCCAGCGGTATGCTGGCGTGCTGCTGGCCCCCGAGGCCTCAGGGACGTCAGCCACCAGCAGTGGTTCTGTGGCGGTGGCTACTCGCACGAAGAAAGTGGGCGGGTGGCTGTACGTCTTCGCCATGGCCGATGGCAACAGCAGCTATCCCGATGGCCAGAGTGTGGATGCCACCATCACCCTTAGCGGCTACGGCAACGGAACGGTGCAGGTGCTGGACGAGAACCGCACCCTGCCCATGACCGCCGGTAAGTTCAGCGATCACTTCGATGCCTATGGGCTTCACATTTATCGAGTGGCCCTGAGCGGTAGCCCGAATTAACAAAGCTGCATCGCGAGTTCCCGACTACTCATATCCTCGCTCGTTCCACTCTGCCTGGCACTTCCGGCACTGGTAACGGACGAAGTGTTCCCGCACCGGCATGCGGCCGCATCTCATGTTGGTGCGGATCTCATGGGAACCTTGCCGTTTCTGAACCATGCGGATGGAAAACCAGGAACCGCAATTTCGGCATTTGATCCGGTGAAGGATGTTCATGGTGATTTCAAATCGGTATTGGAGCGGGGCAAGAAAAATACTGGGGTCGCATTACTGGGGCGGGCGTTCGGTATCGCTGAAATTGTCGACCGAGACGTAGGTATCGATGCCAGGCGCGATGACGACCCGGTAGGTGAACAACCGGCCCGAGCATCCCTCCACGGTCCAGGCTTCGATCTGGTTCCTGGCTTGCTGGGCGAAGGGCTTGATCGACTTGATCCGTGAGAATTTGCATTCGGCGTGGCGGAGATTGTGGAATTTTTTCACGAGCTGGGAAACCTTTTCGTAGACCCGGCCCGTCGCCACCGTCTGGAAGTCAGCCCCAACCGGGACTTTCGCGTTCGTGTCGGGTGATTTGCATCCGAAACATACAAGCACGAAGAGCAGAGAAAGACGTTTCACTGGACACTCCTGAGTTTGCTTCAAATGCCATTGAGGATTGGAGCTTGTCGGGCTCGCATACAGTTAGGCAGCAAGTTAGAACATAACTTGTAGCAGGGAACTCATCCTTCAATGGATTGAATTCCTTGATTCCTCTCGTGCCCGCAAAGGGACTTCCCTATGGGCCGCATGGCTATTAACTATGGCCGACGTGGTTGCTAATCTACTCTCCCTGCTGAGAAAAAAACGGCGAGGAGTTTTTTGCTCCTCGCCATAGTCGTGTGGTCGCTTTTTGAAGCTACAGCAAGTTAGTGCTCCTACCAGAGCGTGAACCCAGGAATTTTAGTGGGTGTTGGAACTGAACTGACCGGAATTCCATTTGAGCCTTTGGGCGTGCTGCTACCTAACCCTAATTGGTAAGAATTATCCCATCCCCATCCCCAAATTGTTCCGTCGCTTGCCACTGCAAAACTGCATTGATTGCCTGCCTCGATGGCTACGATATTGGCGGGCAAACCCGTGACCTGCGTTGGTGCAGGATTAGAAGTGTGCGTGCCGTCTCCCAATTCACCATAAGCGTTGTTTCCCCAGGCCCAGACAGTTCCATCGTTCATCAGAGCAAGACAATGCGAACTGCCCGCTGAAATGGCAGAAACCCACCGGGAATTGGTTGGGGCCGGAAGCTGCACTTGGATGGCATAGGCCGATGCAAGGTAAGGGCTCACACCTTCAGTTTGATTGAAGTTCCTGCCCCATGCCCAGACAGTGCCATCACTCCTTAGGGCGTAACAATCCATACTTGATGCAGCCACCGCCGCGATGCCATCCAGGATACCGTTAGGAAACCTGCTGTCCTGGGATAACACTTGAGCTGGGGTAGTCACGGGTGTGGTACTCATCATGCCATTGCCCAAGTAGCCATAGTCATTCCTTCCCCAGGCCCAGACCGTGCCATCGTCTGCTAATGCTAAAGCTGCGGTGCCTGCGGCGATGGATACAACATGACCGTTCAACTGGGGAACAGGTTTGGAAATGGCTTGGGGAATGACCGTCAATTTGATCGTGGCATCGTTGGCGCCGAGATATCCACCCGCCCCACCTGGCTTTCCTGCACCCCAGGCCCAGACATTATGATCGTTGGTTAGTGCCAAGCTATAATCATAACTATAATGAAACGCTGCAAGCGCAAGCACTTTGGTGAGATTTGCATCCACTGTAGGTTTGATCATGGCCGTTCCGTTGCCATAGGCATAGCCGGCCTCGTAGTAAGGTTCATATCCCCACCCTTGCACAGTGCCATTATTTATTAGGCAAAGGTTCCAGGTAATGCCCGTAACAATGCTCTTGGCGACAAGAGAGTTGAACGTAGCCACTTTTGCCGGAGATTGAATCGCAGCGGATACTGAACCATTCACGTAGCCCATGGCATTATTGCCCCAGCCATAAACGACGCCATTTTTAATTGCCATCGTGTGGTTAGAGTTACTGATTAAGGTCGGTAAATACGCCATGGCGCCAAGAGTGGCGGTTTCCTGCGTGGAGTTGGTAACGGTGAGTTCATAGCGTGTCGCCATTCGCGGAAGGACGGTAACGGGAATGCCTGATGTGATCGGCAGATTGCCGGGATTGACTACACCAGTACCACCGGAAAAGAAGGCGGTGAGGGTCGTGGCGAAATTGGGTGCTGCACCCGGCGTGCCCGCAGTGAAACTTGTTATCACCGGGGTAGCAGCAGTTAGCTGCACCGTAGTGACGAGCAAGCCGAGAATATTTCTCTTACTTGTAAATAGCATGCAATTCTCCATAAAATGCAGTGAATTATCACTATGCCATTTTTCAAAATTGAACACAATAGAAAAGGGACTTTCCTCTGCATACCTGCTTCAAGCATTTGAATACAGCCAAGAGGCTGGTATTGGTCTTGATCGGCAATGGCCAAAACAATTGTGGAAAGGCATTTGTGGGGATTTCAGGAATAACGTCAACCACTTGCCCGTCTTGTAATAGGCCTCAGAACTTCACAGGAGAGATCAGTAAGATTTCGTTTGGTGCTCGCAGAGGGACTCCCCTGCGGGCCGCATGGCTGGCTGGACACGCCGCTGATCTTCTCCAACAGCACGCTGTGCTGCCGAAGAAGGCGGCACCATCCGACCGCAGCGAAGCGAAGGGAGGATAGGACGGCATGGTCAAGTGGCCATGCCGCCCCAAAGGTGCGAGGACCTTCAGGTCCGAGTCAGCCTGGCCGCCATCCATGATTCTAGTCCCACGGGGCCCCATCCGCGATCGAGCGCAGCGAGGAGCGGGAGCACCGTGCGGGGCACGGTGCGATCTGGGGGTTGTCGGCGAAGCCGGCAGAGTCACAATTTCATTGGTGCTCGCAGAGGGACTCCCCTTCGGGCCGCATGGCTGGCTGGCCACGCCGCTGATCTTCTCCAACAGCACGCTGTGCTGTCGTAGAAGGCGGCACCATCCGACCGCAGCGAAGCGAAGGGAGGATAGGACGGCATGGCCAAGTGGCCATGCCGCCCCAAAGGGGCGAGGACCTTCAGGTCCGAGTCAGCCTGGCCGCCATCCATGATTCGAGTCCCTCTGTTAAGGCTTCGAGGCACCGCAAGATTCGTCTGGTGCTCGCAGAGGGACTCCCCTGCGTGCCGCATGGCTGGCTGGCCCCGCCGCTGATCTTTCCGAACAGCACACAGTGCTGTCCGGAAAGGCGGCTATCGGGCCGCCATCCATGATTCGAGTCCCTCTGCTAGGGCTTCGAGGCACCGCAAGATATTCGTTGGTGCTCGCAGAGGGACTCGAACCCTCACGTTGTTGCCAACGGCGGATTTTAAGTCCGCTGCGTCTGCCATTCCGCCATGCGAGCGCGGTATCAGCCTATCCTGGATGGGAGGGCTTTGGGAGGGTTCACCTTTTGCGGATTCGGGTCGCATGGCGGGGCTGGTTCATCGGGATGGCGGCGGGGATGCTGTCGGCCGCAGCGCCAAGTGTTCACGACCTCAATGCGCAATATCGGTTTTCCTGCGCCCAGTGTCATGGTTTGGATGGAAACGCGAAGGGACCAAGCGGGGTGAGGCTTCCGGGCCGGGATTTGGCGGACAGGAAATGGCTGGCCAAACAGAAAGACGCGGATCTCATCGCCTCCATCCTGAACGGGAAGGGCGCCATGCCTGCGTTTAATTACAAATTGACGCCAGAGGACGCCAAGCGGCTGCTGACGGGGGTGATCCGTCCCATGGCCCGGCGTGCGCCGTGATGGGTATCGGCTAGACTCGAAGCATGCCTGGTGACGCCATCGAACATCCGCTGCTCAGTGACCTCAATCAACCTCAGCAGGACGCGGTCCAGCATGTGGACGGCCCGCTGTTGATCCTTGCGGGTGCCGGTTCGGGCAAGACGACGGTGATCACGCGGAGGATCGCTTGGCTGATCGAGGAGGAGGGTGTTTCGCCGTCCTCGATCCTGGCGGTGACCTTCACGAATAAGGCAGCGGACGAGATGCGAGAGCGCGTCCAGCGGCTGGTGAGTGTGCCTGCGCAACAGCTCTGGGTGAGCACCTTCCACAGTTTCTGTACTCGGATCCTCCGGCGTGAGGGCGATCATACGCCCGTGGGGCGTGACTTCGTCATCTTCGATCCAGCCGATCAGAAGAGCCTGGTCAAGCAGGTGCTGGCGGAATTGAAGCTGCCCGAGAAGCAGTTCCATCCGAAAAAAGTTCTGGAGATGATCTCGGACTTCAAGAACCGGTGCCTGCTGCCCGAGGAGGCCCGCGAGGAAGCCCTGGACACTTGGACCCGGAAGTTGATGGATGCGTACGAGCTCTATCAGAAAGGGCTCAGGAACAGCCGGGCCTGCGACTTCGACGATCTGCTGCTGCATACCGAGCGCCTCTTCCGGGACGGCGCGATCCAGGAGGTCTACTCCCAGCGTTTCAAGTTCCTGCTGGTGGATGAATACCAGGACACCAATCGCGCCCAGTACCTGCTGGTCCAGCATCTGGCAAAACGGCACCACAACCTGTGTGTAGTTGGAGACGAGGATCAGTCCATCTACGGCTGGCGTGGTGCGGATATCCGCAACATCCTGGACTTCCAGCGGGACTTCCCGGAAGCCGTCCAGATCAAGCTGGAGCAGAACTATCGTTCCACGCAAAAGATCCTCGATGCGGCGAGCACGGTCATCGCGAACAACTCCCAGCGGCTCGGCAAGACGCTCTGGACGGACCGCGGCATCGGCGACTACCTCACGTTCAAGCTCGCGGATGAGGGACGCCTCGAAGCGGACTGGGTCGTGCAGCGCATTCTGGAAGAGAAGGCCAAGTATCCGGGCCTTCGGCTGGCGGTGCTGTACCGGGCCAATTGGCAATCCCGGCAACTGGAGGAATCCCTTCGCGCGGAGAACCTTCCATACAAGCTGGTCGGGGGCGTGAAGTTCTATGAGCGGCAGGAAGTGAAGGACCTTCTCGCCTACCTGCGCCTGGTATCCAATCCCTTCGATCTCACAAGCTTCCGCCGCTCCGTCAATGCACCTTCACGGGGCGTGGGCCCCACGACCTTGAGCAAGATCGAAGGCGCCATTCCGGAAGGCGGAACGCCGCTCGAAGGCGTGGCGATATTGCTGCGATCCGGAGAACTCAAGGGCCGAGCGCAGCGGGAACTGGGCAAGTTCCTGGAGTTGTTCCATCGCGTGAAGGGCGAGGCCGAGCACCAGGGCCTGTCCTCCCTCGTGCGGTGGGTCCTGGTGGAATCCGGTTATGTGCAGAGCCTCGAGGAAGAAGGCACGCTGGAATCCGAAGGCCGGTTGCGCAACCTGGAGGAGTTCGTCTCCGCGGCCGCGGAGGCCGAATCCCTGGGCCTGGGCCTGGCCGAATTCCTCGACCGGGTGACCCTCGCTTCGGATGCGGACGACGTGGAAGAAGCTTCCCAGCTCAATCTCATGACCATCCACTGCGCCAAGGGCCTCGAATTTCCCGTCGTCTTCGTCGTGGGGCTCGAGGAGGATGTCTTCCCGAACCGCAACGCCCGGGAAACGGACGAGGGCTTGGAAGAGGAGCGCCGCCTCTTCTACGTGGCCATCACCCGAGCCCAGCGGAAACTCTATCTCACTGCGGCACGCCGCCGCCGCATCTTTGGGACCGAGATGCTGGGAATGCCCAGCCGGTTCCTGCGGGAACTTCCTGCGGAAGCCTTGGAAACGCCCATCCGCTGGGGCGCTGAACTGTATCAGGCCGGGCAGGGCGTCTTCAGCTCGGCGCGAGGCATGGCCCGTACCGGGGGTGCAGGGTCGGTGGCCTCGGAACTCCAGCGCATCCGTGGCTTCTTCGATCGAGCCCGGAGCCTAACGGAAGCCACCGAACGCGAGACCTCCTCTGAGCCCGAATCGCCAGAGCCATTTCTGGAAACGAGACCCGCGCCCAGATCCACGGACGCATGGCCCACAGGCACCCGCGTGCGGAGCCCACGGTTCGGCCGGGGAATCATCGTCGGGTTCACGGGTCACGGCGATGGATTGACCTACACCGTGCGTTTCGCGGACAGCGGGGAAAAGCGAATCGTGCAGCGGTTCGGCATGCTCGAGAGGGAGTGAGACGGATCAGCGGCGCTTCCACTGCTTCGCTTCCGCTTGCACCTGGCGCTTCAACCCATGGGCTTCTTTGCCTCCATAGGCCACTGCATCCACTTCTTCGGCGATGGCCCGGAGGGCTTCGGTTCGATCTGGCCGGTGGTGCTGGAGCCGGGTCAGCCAGTCGCGGGCAGTCTCGCCCACTGCTGGTTTCACGTGGCGTCCCGCGCGGCGGAGGAGAGGGACCAGCACCCGAATGCCCGCAGGTTTCGGCGAACCACCCAGCCCCCATCGATGGGGCTTGAATCGGATCCAAGCCCAGCCCACCAGGATGGGAATGGCGATCAGGATGAGGATCCGCCAGACTCCGCTGCCGGGATTCCATGCCTGCCATTGCGAAATCCACCCGCGCACCTTTTCGAGCCCGGCCACCTGGTCTTCCCCCGAGAACCGCACCACGTGCTGATCCCAGCGGAAACGGATGGCGTCGGTCCAGCGCTGGAACGCCGCCCAGAAGGTGCTCGCCCCAAGGGACTCCGGCGGGGCGGAGGGCGTGGGATCGGCGAGATGCCAGTGTCCTGATTCAGCGTCGTAGTACTCGACCCAGCTGTGGGCTTCGTTCTGGGTGACCAGCCAATAGCCGCCCTCCGGAATCCATGGCCCCAGGCGATAGCCGTTCACCACCCGCGCGGGGATGTTCCGGTAGCGGAGCATCAAGGCCAAGGCGGACGCGAAGTACTCGCAGTGCCCCGCATGGGTGCGCTCCAGAAAATCCGCGAGGGGATTGGCGGCCGAACCGGATGGGTTGTCCAGCGTGTAGTCGAACCTCCGCAAGGCACCGGACAGTCGCTCCGCCAATTGGACTGGCGGCATGTCCGCCGGTGCGTTCGCTTTGCTCCAACGGTCCGCACTGGCGGTATCCGTGCCGGTTTCCAGCAGACGAGCCAACCGCTTCCCGAAGGGCGGCCCTTCACTCAGCGTGGTCGACGGATCAAGGACGAACTGGAGCGGCACGGGACGCCGCACGGGATACATCCAGCGCAGGCTTCCACCCTGGCCTGTCTGGATGGGCAGACCCTGGGGCGGAAGCAGGCTCAGGGTGCCGTAAGGCAAAGGCAGAATGCCCAACGGGTTCGGGGCGACGTAGTACTCCACCCGCAATTGTCCTGGGGCATTGCCTTGGAAGGCCCATTCCCCGGCGTACAACCGGCGGTGAGGCAGGGATGGCGTGCCGAGTCCAACGTTCCACCGCTGTCCTTCAATGGATTCAAGCACGACGCCCCTCAGCAGGCCCAGGGCCTGGGCGTACGAGGTTGGCTCCGAGGTCACCAGTGCTTCCGGCGGCAGGACGCGGAGCACCACATCGGAATTGGGCGCGATGGGACCTGCCGAGTTGAGATCGAGGGAATCACTGATGCCGGCCTGGGGCGAGACCAGACTCGTCACGTTCCATGAAAACGCTCGAAACCCCAATGCGATTCTGGGCAATGAGATGAAGAACACCAAAGCGAGCACGAAGGTGGCGAAAGTCCAACCGAGGAGCCGAAAGTAGGGAGGCGGCTGGGTTGGGCCTCGCCGCAGCGTGGCGGAGGATTCCCAGGCCTGATGCAGCAGGACCAGGCCTGCTCCGAGCACCCACAATACGGACCAGACGAGAAAATCCAGATCGAAGGTGGAAATCGCCGTCGTCACCCAGATTAGGAAACCCATGAGCAGCAGCTGGCGTCGCTGCGGGCCTTCCCGCGGCAGGCTCAACCGGATGCCAGAGAGCAGGAAGAGCAATACGACCACGGAGGGAACAACCCCAATGCGGGCCCAGAGCAGGCCCCCGAGACCCACCAACGCGAAGGCTTCCATCCTGCGTCGCCAGGGACCCAGTTCCCAGCGGCGCCATTCCACGACCATCGCCACGAGCAGCGGCGCTGCCATGAGAACGAGTTCGTGGGTTTCGTAGATCTGGGTCGAAACGACGGCCCCGTAGGCCAGCCATGACGGCACGTGATCAATCCAGCGGGCGAATCTCACAGGATGATTGTGTCGGATTTTGGATCCCGTGGCAGCCAGTCATCTGCAAGTTCCATGGGACCAGCTCGCGGTGGCACGCAAATACCTGGTCCTGGAAACGGGCGATCACTTAACCAGGGTGCCTCAATGGCAAGATTCCCGGCACGGACACTTCGGTCAAGTTTCACGGCTATACCGTTCTCGATGCTTTCTACGATTTCGATAACAAGCTGGGCAACTGGGGAACCATCGTCGATGCGATCAACATGGCCCACGCCTTCGGGACCGTCGGTTTGGGCACCTTCGGCGGAGGCAGCGGGACCCTGCTGTTCGGCAAGACCTGGTCCACCTTCTTCGATCTCGATGCCTCCCCTGAAACCGTCGATTTCACGGGCGGCATCGGTTCTTCCAACTTTGATACAGCAAGAATGCCGCAGTTGCGGTACACCATGCCGTTCACCAAACAGGCATCATTGTCGCAGGCCGTTGAGCAGGACCAGACCAACTCGACCGGAGCACCTTTTCCCGGCGGCGCGGTCGGGGCATTCACCTATAGCGGTGATTGGGGCCATGTGGGTGCCCGCGTGCTGGTGCAGCCGTACTCCACCTTCGTGGGCCAAACCCTCTTCAATCCAGGCGTGAAGTACAGTGACATGGCACTCGGCTGGCAGCTGTCCGGCCACTTCAAGTTCGGTAGCGGCAGCCTTCAATGGGCGGTACTCACTGGTAAGGGTCTCGGCGCCTATGGCGATGGCATCCAGGCCATCGGGCTGAACGATGTACTGGGCCAGAAATACGATTTCTGGAGGAGCACGGGAGTGACCGTGGGCTGCGCACACGTCTGGAACGATCACGTGCGCTCGAATCTGGTGCTCAGCGAGCTGAAATACAAGAAGGACACCCTCTTCACGACTGGGTCCGATATCGAAAAAATTCAAAAATGCTTTCATCAACACATTTTTCGGCATCAAAAAGAACGTTGAATTCGGTGTTGAGTACGTATACGGCCGGGCCACTGCTTTTGACCCGGTATTGATGCAAGGCAACGGAACGCTGACCGACAAAATCAAAGAATCACTTTTACAGATGGCTTTACAGGTCAACCTTTTCTGAATCCCTTTGATTTTCCAAGAGCCAGGGCTGGGTTTTCGCCCTGGCTCCTTCGTGTGCGGGCGGATGGGATTTCATCCGGCTTGGCGGGCACCCCTCTTGACCGCATCCTTGGACAGTTTCTGAAGGGTGCAGGTAAGCTGAAGCGGTCATCTTGAGGTGCTCATGTTCGCCAGTCTCGCCCTGATCGAATCTTCCTTGCGCCGCCAGGGCGGTGGCGGAGGGTGCGGGGCCATAGGATGCTTCTCCTTCCTCATCATCATTGGCGTGATCTTGTATTTCGTTTTCCGGGGGAGAGGCGACAAGCCCGAGCAGCTCGGGACCGCCAAGCGTGCCATGGGCAGTGGTCCGGTGACGGAGCACTCCTTCGCATGCCCCTATGCAAAGTGCCCCAGGTGCGCTGCCTCGGCCGACAAGATGAAACAACAGTGGGACGGACTGCGCAAGGTGACCTGGACGTGTGGATACTGTGGCAACGTGGCGGGCGTTCAGGAGCTGAAGGACGAAGAGTTGCCGCCCGTTGCCCGCCAGCGGCTGGGCCTCGATCCCCCACCGGCCAGTGCCCAGGCGGGTTTGGGCAATACCGGCGGCAGCGGCATGGACGGCCTGCTCACCGGAATGATGATCGGAAGCATGATGAGCGGCGGTGAGCACCATCACCATCAATCAGATGATGGCTGGAGCAGCAACTCCAATGACAACCAATCGGATTCAGGCGGGAATTGGGGAGATGCAGGAAGCGGTGACTCCGGCAGCAGCGACTCCGGCAGCGATTGGGGGGACTCAGGCGGCGGCGGGGATTCCGGCGGCAGCGATTGGTGAGACAAAAACGGCGCTGAGAAGCGCCGTTTTTCATGTCATCTGGAGAAAGGATTACAGCACCTTCGGCACCTCGAAAAGGCCATGATCTTGCTTCGGGGCGTTAGCCAAGGCCTCCTTCTGGGTGAAGGAAGGGCGAACCTCATCAGGCCTTCGATGCAACGGGAGTTCCAGTCCATGCGTCGTGGGTTCCACGCCTTCCAGGGGCAGGGTATTGAGCCGTTCCGCCTGATTCAGAAGCTGAGTCATGGCCTCCCGCATGGGCTCTATTTCTTCTTCCCGCAGGCTGAGATCGGTCAGCCTGGCGCAGCGCAGCACGTCTTCCCGGGTCACTTCCATAGACGGCTCCTAGGCAAATTTCAAATCCGCATCAGCATTGATCGCCCATGGATCCTCGGGGGGAACGAGCAGGGCGCCCGCGGAGGCAATCATGGCGCCGTTGTCCGTGCAGAACCGGGGCTCAGGGATGGCCAACCGAAGGCCGATGCGATCCGCCATGAGCTTGGCCTGGGCGCGGACCTCGGAATTGCAGGCGACTCCTCCCGAGATGATGAGGCTCTTCGCGCCGGCCGCGCGGGCGATATCCGGAATGGGCTTGAGCAGCCAGGAGGCAACGGTCTCGTTCAGGCTCCGGCAAAGGGCCTGGACCCGCTCGTCTTCCGGTCCTGCCTGGTCCAGGCCAGGCTCAGCGGCAATGCGCAATTTCATGGCGGTCTTGAGCCCGGAGAAACTCCAGGAAGCCTTACCGTCGCGGAATTTTGGTGGCGAGAAGGAACCTGCAGAGCGCGTCGCCTTCTTCGCCAGCGTGTCCACCACGGGGCCACCGGGGTAGCCGAGACTCAGCATCCGGGCGGTCTTGTCAAAGGCCTCGCCCGCGGCGTCGTCCCGGGTTTTCTGGATCAGCTCCAGGTGGGACCAGTCGCTGGCGCGATAGAGGTGCGTGTGGCCGCCGGAGACCAGCAGTGCAAGCGCAGGGAAGGGCAGATCCGGCGCAGCGAACCGCGCAGCCCCAAGATGGCCGAGCAGATGGTGAACGGGCACCCAGGGAAGGTGTTCCCGCCAGGCGAGGGCCTTGCTGGCGGAAAACAAGGTCAGCAGTGACCCCACCAGGCCAGGTCCCTGGGTGACGGCGATGCGGTCCAGCTTGGCGAGGGGAATCGCGGCCTTGTCGAGGGCTTCCTGGATCACGTTCCGGATCTGGATGAGATGCTCGCGTGCGGCCAACTCGGGCACCACGCCTCCGTAGGGGCCGTGCAGATGATCCTGGCTTTGCTTGGCCATGGAGCGCAGCATGGGGCCATTGGCGGTTTCTTCCACTACCGCGGCAGAACAATCATCGCAACTGGATTCGAGGCCGAGCACCCACATTGGAATAGTCTACTTCAATATGATTCCCACCCTCATCGAACTCGCCCGTCCGTTGCCACCCCTGACGTATCTTGCACCCGAAGGGCTGCAGGTTGGAATGCGTGTTCACGTGAAGGTCCGCAATAGCCTGACCTGGGGCTTGGTGCTGGGCAGCGATGCCAATCCGCCCCGGGCGAAGCTTAAGCCCATCGAAGCCGTGCTCGATCCATTTCCACTCCTGCCGCCGAAGCTCCGGGATCTGCTGAAGTTTGCGGCGGACTACTACGGCTGTGGTCTGGCGCATCTGATGGCTCTTTGTCTGCCGCAGCATGTCCAGGCGGACTGGCAGACGCCCCTTTCCGAAGGGGAACGCCTTTGCGACCTGCGTGCCGCGGATTCCTGGCAGCGTCTGATGGATATTGGCGATGCATGGCATGACGGCAGGCAGAGCCTACCGAGCCTCTTCCATCGCCGAGAGCTGCGTGGCGCGGGCTTGACGGAGGTGTGCCGCACCTCGTTGCCCCATCCCGTCAAGGTGAATGCCACCCAGGGCCGCGTGCTTTCAGCGCTGGAAACCGCAGGCGGTTCCATGCTGGAATCCGAATTGATCGAGACCGCCCAGGTCAGTGCCTCGGTGCTGAATACGCTCGAGAAACATGGCTTGATCGAACGTGTGCGCCGCCTGGACCTGCTCTCCCAGAAACGCGAAGACGTCGTCCACAAGCAAGTGGTTCTTAACGAGGAGCAGCGCAAAGCGATAGATGGCATAGCCATGCAGACGTTCGGTGTTCACTTGCTGTATGGAGTTACCGGATCGGGGAAAACGGAGGTGTACCTCGAATTGGCCCAGCGGGTGCTCGAATCCGGCAAGCGTGTGCTGTGGCTGGTTCCCGAAATCGGGCTTACACCAAGGCTGCTGGCACGGCTCGAGGCGCGCTTTCCTGGCCGCGTGGCCGTGGGCCATGCGGGACTCAACAACACCGAAAAACAGGCGGATGTCGTTCGTCTGCTGAAGGACGAAGCACCGCTTTTCGTGGGTGTTCGGAATGCCGTGCTGGCGCCCCTTCGCGATATCGGACTCATCGTCGTGGACGAGGAACAGGAAGCCTCCTACAAGAGCGAAGAACACCCGCGCATCAACGCGCGCGATCTCGCCATCAAGCGTGCGCAGATCGAGAACTGCCCCATTGTCCTGGGCACAGCCACACCTTCCCTGGAGAGCTGGCATGCGGCTCAGAGCGGCCGCTACAAGCTGCTTCAGCTGCTGGAGCGCCCAGCGGGAAGCCAATTGCCGCGGGTGCTGGTGGTGGATCTTCGTGAATGCTACAAGGCCGCGCGGAAGAAAGTGGTGTTCTCACCCCTGCTGCTGAAAGCCATGAATGAGACTCTGGAGCGGCGGGAACAGGTGATGCTGCTCCTCAACCGGCGTGGTTTCGAGAACTTCTGGATGTGCCGTGCCTGCGGCCGGACGCTGGATTGTCCCCACTGTTCCGTGAGCCTCACCTTTCACAAGGGTGCCTATCGCTTGCGATGCCATTTGTGCGGATGGGAGACGGCCCCGCCGGAGATCTGTCCCCACTGCGGGACCGAGCACTTGCGCGGTGTCGGTGAGGGCACCGAACAGATCGAGGATCAACTGTCGGCCCTCTTTCCAGCGGCGCGGATCCTCCGATTGGATCGCGATACCACCCAGCGCAGAGGAGCGCTGGAAGCCGGACTGCTCGCTGCGGAGCAGGGCGAGGTGGACATCCTGGTGGGGACTCAGATGCTGGCGAAGGGCCACACCTTTCCCAAGCTGACCCTCGTGGGGATTCTGAATGCCGATCTCGGATTGAAGATCGCGGACTTCCGCGCGGCGGAACGTACCTTCCATCTGCTCACCCAGGTCGCAGGCCGCGCCGGCCGCGCCGACCTGCCAGGTCGCGTCATCCTTCAGACGTACAGCCCCGATCACCCGGCCATCGTCCACGCCGTGGCGCAGAATTTCATCGGCTTCGCCGAAGCGGAATTACCCTACCGGCAGGGCATGGGCTATCCACCCTATGCGGCCATGTCTCTCTATCGCAGTGAAGGCGAATCACCCGAGGCAGCCATCGAACCGCTGCGCCAGTTGAAGACGAGACTCGCGACGATCCCCAGCCTGCGCATCCTCGGCCCCCTTGAAGCCCCGATCGCCAAGGTCAAGGATCGATACCGCATGCAGCTCATCCTCAAAGCCCGGATCCGCAATTCCCTGAGTGAAGCCATGCACCTGGCCCCAATCAAACCCGATGGCCCGATCACCCTGGATCGAGATCCCCTCAGCTTTGGAACATGATTAAAAAGTAGTCAACGCCGGGACAATTTACATTCCAGCCACTCGCGCTATGATCCAAATGCAGAAATCATTCGATCAATTTTTTTCTCGGGAGGAAACATGGCCTGCCCATTCTATTACCGTCCTCGAGGTTCAAACATGTACCCACCCTTCAGGCGTTGCCGTGGCTACTCGCTGATCGAGCTGCTGGTGGTGCTGGCGATCGTAGGGATCTTGGCAGCGGTTGGGGTCATCTGGATTGGGAATCGTCAATCCGGTTCGGTTCGTTCCATCATGGATGAATTGGAAGGAACATTGGCTGGCGCTCAAAAAATGGCCGTCGCCACAAGCCGGGACGTATTGATTGTCACGCAAGGCGAATGGATTCCCACTGGTGCAATTCCACGCTTGGAACTCGCCTATGGCGATGCAACAACTCTGAATTCCGCAACGATATTGACAAACGGCCAAACGGCCCCGGAGTCTTTCAAAGTTGCCATTGATACAGCTACTGGGGCACTGCAGCGTGACCACATGCAGGCCTCGGTTGTGACCAATACCAATGCAGCCTGGTGGGGCACAGCTGCCACCGGGAGCGCGGATATCAATTCTGTCGCTCCTTTCAATTCTGCATCGAGTGGCTTCAGCGGGATTCTCGCCCTGAATGATGAAAACCTGTTCCAGGGAGGCAACGGCGCTAATTCGGTTCGGATCAGCGGAAGCAGCAAGCGCTACGCCACCACATTCTGGATTGAGGTCGTAGGTATACAGGATGGGCAGCCTGTTGTTGGTGGTCCGCTGGGCCTGCTGGTGGTCCAAGCCAACGGAGCTTCGATCTACAAATTCTATAATCCTGGAATTCGGAATGGCGGGGATGGTCAGTGGAGGAGGATCTAATGGCACCGAGCAATCGGCGAAACAGAAAACTCCAGGAAGCGGGTTTTAGCATGGTCGAAATGCTAATGGCCGCCTTTGTTTTGAGCGTCGGCATCCTCGGTGTATCGATGTTACAGATCATGTCGCTTCAGTCCACTCGGGGCAGTCAAAGTCTGAATACCGCTTCTCAGCTTGCAGATCAGATCATGGATCAGATAGAGCTCGAGGGCCGGTTGACCATGCTGAACCACTCTACTTCGGCATCACTCGCCCCTCCCGCTGTCCCAGGATTGAAATACATCGGACTAAACCCGCCGCCCGAGCAGTTCAATGTGTTGGGAACGGCTGTTGTTCCCTTATCCACGGACATTAAATTGAAAAATCCGTTTTTCACCGTCTCGGTTGCACAGAACCCCGTGGCGGCGGGAGCCGTAGGGGTCGCGGAAGACGCAACGATCGATGTGCTTTGGACCGACACCTTCGACACGACACATACGGCGATCCCACGCCACGTCATTTTGACCAGGAGGATTCTCCATGGCTAGGACGTTGATTTTCCGGCGTTCCCAAGGCTTTTCGATGGTGGAACTCCTTGTGGCTCTGGTTTTCACAATGATCCTGATGGCTGGCATGGCCACGGTGTTCAAGAGCAGCTTGTCGACGTTCTATACCTCGGGCGAAAGCATCGCGAGTGCCCGAAGGAACCGTATGTCGCTGGATCTACTTTATGACGACCTTAATTCTGCGAGCATGGCTCTCACCGATATTTCTCAGTGGAATGACGCCGATTTCAGTACGAACAATCCGCCTTTCTATGTGCAGCCCAACCAACCCATAACGAACGCCTCTGCGACCGGGCCTCAGACCACGGACGAACTTTACATCTTTTATGAGCAACCGCTACCGTTTGAAGGAGAATTGCGCACAGGTGGCGGTGCCGGTAACGTCGGGCATACGGCACAGGAAGCTGTGGAGCTAGGCTTGGCTATCACTGCCGCTGATAAGCAGTACGAAATCGATTGCAAGGACGCATCCTACGCAAAAACCATCCAAGCGGGGATGAGATTCAAAATTAAAGACAGTATGAACGACGGGTATTTCAACATCGCCTCCGTAAACATTCCGACTGGCGATCCTACCTATGTTGATATAAATGCCGATCTAATCCCGCTTCGGGTCAGCCCACCCAGCCTGGTGGCCCAGTCCAACCTCCCTACATTCAAACATATCGCAACTAGTCGCGTGGTCTTTTATCTTCCTGGCCAGCTGGTGCGGTACCGGATCGAGATGAGGGATTTGGACCCTTCCAATCCGACCATGGTGCCTTGCTTGGTTCGATCTCAAGACCTTTACAGCACAGGCGGGTTCCCTGCTAACCCAGCCCAGTCGAGCATCATCGCCGAGAATGTTTCGGGATTCAAACTCTACTTAAGTGCCGACTCTGGACAATCCTGGGTAGGAGGAAGTAACCCTTCGACAGGTGCTGCCAAGGGCGGATACGTTGGCTTCCCCGGATGGACCCTGGTTCGCGGTGATCTTGATTCCCAACTTGCTGTTTCTGGACGATCAGGATTCACAACGACTCAGGGGAACGAACACTGGTTCAGGGATATTCCGACTCTAGTCCGCCTCGACATCACGACACGTTCGGCCACCCAGCGCGAGGAATACTCAAACACGCCTGGAGTGCCAGCCTACAAACAATTAACCCAAAGCGTCGTTCTCGTTCCAAGACACTTCGGCCTTCCCATGACTTATTGACGGGTGACGACCATGATGCCAATCAGCCATCCATCCACCTTCCAACGCCCTGGCCAGCGAGGCGGAGTGACCATTCTTGTCTCCCTGATGTTGCTGGTGTTTCTGACCATTGCCGCCCTGGCCATGTCCCGGAATTCGTTCCGGGAAATCGTCACCTCGGGCACGACACGCCAGGGAGTCATGGTCCGGAACCTTGCAGATTCTGGTCTTGAATGGGGAATTCTGTGGGCCGATCGCGTTCACAATGTGGCTCCTGTCGGAACCGGTGCACAGATGCAGACCCTCATGAAAACTCTGTTGACGGGGGGCACGATCCAGACCGGTGCGATCTACGGATCCGCCTATGACGTGGGCACGCTCTCGCCTTATACCGCTTTCCCGAGCTCACCCAGCGATCCCATTATCCCCTCCGTCGCTCAGCCAAACATCAGTAGCCAGGGTTTCAGTCTGTCCATGACGCTCATGGGCAAGATGGCAAGTGCGGGCTCTTCCACCGACACATCCCGGGCAAACAAGACAGCTCCCGGCGGCGGCGATCGTTCCCTTGATCCAGATCTTTGGTGCATCCGTTCTGATGCTCAACTCAGTTACGGTTCCCTTACGTTCATCCATTCCAAAGAAACCTGGCTCACCACCCCCATGAAGTAACACAGGAGATCGGCCATGTTCACCCATTCTCGCAGGCTCATGCACACAGCAATGGGGTTCTTGCTCGCTTGCGCGTTCAACGGCTCCCTCCAGGCACAACTGGATCCAAGACTCCAGAACAGCAAGTCGGATTTTTTAGATCTGTACCAGCAGAGCAACAACCTGTCTGTGAAACCGGAGATCGTCACTATTTTCGACTTCACAGGATCTATGGCTGCCGGCATGTTCCACCACGATTACATCAATAAAGATCTTAGTGATAGCGCAGGAAATGATGCGGGCCTGAGTTTCTACTTGGTCGACAAGGGGGGCGGCCGTTACGACGTAAAAGCCTTCATGGGTGTCACAGGTTCCAGCCGGACCTTGTCGGGTGCAATGACAAACGCGACCAACCTGCCGCCGGCGACGTTCACCATGACACTCAACAACACAACAACCGCTTTCCCGAACGCCACCGTAGCCCTGCCGCGCACAATAATAATCGATAGTGAAGCTTTCACATACACAGGCAAAAGTGGTAACACTTTGACCGGCGTTACTCGGGCCCAGAAAGGCACAGTTGCCGCAGCACATGCTGCGGGTGCCAATGTCTATTATGTGGATCTCGACGCCACTGGGGGGACCTACTACACGGGATCTCCAGCGGTTTCCATGGACCTATCGGGAGGCACGCTCGTACGTCCGGACGGTTCACAGCTGAGCTATGCCAATGCAAGCGATACGGCCATTAATACGAATTACTCCGCAACAGACCCCTATGAACCGGTTGGTGGAATAGCCTCCTTGCCTGGTGAACCAACAACACCCAAGGCAACCGATGTAAGAAACTGGATCAGGAGTGCATCACATGTTCGATTCACGTGGGATGGGAAAACCTTCGATGTTCCGATCGGCTGGAACATACTCGATTCCCCTACCGTAGTGCGGAATGTTGTCAATGGTGAATATCGGCAGATGTATGCGGGCGCCACAAATTATCCGTTACGCATGACGCTGCTGGATCCCAAAAGCAATACTGAAATCGAGATGGATCGCTCCTATCGTGTGGCGGCCAGTTCCATTTTTACAACTGGCAGCACTGGCACGGCCAGCACGAGCTGCACCATCTCATCCAGCTTCTTTGGACATCGTCCCATCCACTACTACTGGATTTGGTATGGCCTGACCGGCAATCCGAGCACTGTCCCGCAGGCAACTGCGGCCACTGGTTATGCGTTCGCCAATGGCATACCCGGACGCAACAGATCGCAGGCCATCAAGGATGCAACCATGCGGGTGTGGGCCAAGTACTACAACAAGGTCTTCTGGGCCTATCGGTTCATCAACGATCAAAATGGAGCCACCGGCCACAAGGAACAGGACGGCTTCGTTATCAATAGCGATTCCAATAACGATATGAGCAATTCCAATTTCCTCACGACCAATATTTACGGAGGCACACAACGCCGCTGGATTCTCATGAATGGAGATCCCACGATCGCTTACACTTCCGCGGATGCCTTGCGTCGCTTGAGTTCCTATTATCCCTCCGGCTCCACTCCGCTGAATTACGGCATGGTGAATACTTTGGCTCAGTACAATGACCCCAACAGCGTGTTCACCCATGTCGAGACGGGTGTCGACAGGCCAGTGGAATGCCGGCCCTCCTTCCTGATGCTGTTCACGGACGGATTCCCAAACACAGAGACAGGCAACCCATCCAGCACGGTGAGCCCCTATTACTGGACCGATCCCCATGGATCAGGGCAGTTGGTTGGTGAGATGTGGACGGGCAACTCCAAGGTAGCTGCCAATCAAGCAGGGAATTGCATGGACCCGGGCGTGACTGTCTCCGGTCAATCCAGTCAATGGTTCAACGTCATCAGCCTTGCCGCAATTGCAGCGCATGGCGGCGATACGACTCCTTACGATACAGCCCATCCACCCAGTCAATCGCCTGCGGTTCCCGCCAACCCTACGCATATTCCGCAGGCCACCTACCCCGGAGCCAGCACTTGGTACTCTTCGGGAAACCAGACGCACACGAATGCATTCCTGCCTTTCTATCTTCAGCAGCGGGGCAGTGTGTTGTTCAAGAGCCCTGGCCACGCCATCACGACCTACACCGTGGGCGTGAGCTTGGGCGGAACCATCAATGATGCGAATGGCGGCAAACGTCGATTGTTCTTCGCCGCAGCTGTGGGCGATCCTTTGGCGAAGACATGGAACCTCAGCACCATGACGCCATTCACGCTTGTTGATATCAATCATCCTGAGTTGGGGAAAACCACTAATTCTGCGAATTTCTTCGATGCGACGGACCCGACTGCGTTGACGACCTCTTTGGATGCAGCCTTCCAACAGGCTGCTGCCACCTCCAATCTCAACGCCACGGCTAATCCCAACGTCCCTTTCATTGGTGCTAGTTTCGGCACGCAGATCTACCTCGGAAGCTTCCAGCCACCCGCCCATGGTGGTGTGATGTGGCCCGGAGATTTGCTGATGTTCGCGACCAAGGAGTCGAACGGGTCCATCACCATGATTAATCAGAATGCCGATCCCGTTTCGGCAGTAGATGCTGCTAATGCAGGCTGGTCGGCCTTGGATATCCTAAAGAATACAAGGCTATGGAGTGCGCGGTTGTTATATACCCGGCTCCCCAATGCAACAGAACCGGGTCCGCTTCAGAGATTCAGCGACATAGATTCATTACCCAGCCCGGACAATAATGCTTTCTCTAATATCAGGACCTCGGTAGCTACCGTATATGGAACAGATCCCCTCCATACCCACGACAACGACAGGAAGGCTCTGATTCAGTATGTGTCAGGTGCTGATAAATCAAGCGTGGCGGTCGGTGGTCGATACACCGCCAATCGAACCAACATCATGGGCGATGTGATCGATTCGGCCCCCACTGCCATCGAATACAACTGGAATGATGTGAAAACGAGTCTGACCACACGTCTCCAAGGCGCGGTCGCTTCTGGAAATACCACGGATCCATGGCACTTCCGGCTGGTTCTGGTTGGAACCAATCAGGGTTGGCTGCATGCCTTTGGAGAGGTGACGCAACAGATTCAGAAACAGGATTCGGGCGGGGATTGGCAAACCCTTACAAAGGGGGGAGCCGATGAACTCTGGTCCTTCTTGCCGACGGATTTCCTTGCCAACATGGATTATCTGGATCAATCCAATAATCCCCATCGTTTCCTGGTGGATGGCTCGCCATTGATCTATCACCTCGATCGACCGGCGGCAGCAGGTGGCCTCGGAAATGGTGTCGTCGATATCTCTGGCACCACCCCTGAGCGCACAGTCGCAATCTTTGGTTTGAACAAGGGTGGTCGTAGTTACTACGCCTTGGATGTTCACGATCCATTCCACCCGACCTTGAGATGGTCGTTGGTGCCAGATGAAGCCGCATCATTTCCTGCTTCGAGAATACCGGTTAGCCCTGGTGCGCCGAATCTGGCCACAGTTCAGAATGTGCTCGGTAGCATGGGTTTCTCCACCTGCACGCCGACCTTTGGACGAATCACGTTCAATGGAATATACCGCGATGCCGTTTTCTTTGGTGGAGGGTATAGCAATGCCGACACGGATACGAAGTTCCCGGGTCAGAAACTAGGTCGGTCCATTCTGGCGTTGGATGTTTGGACAGGCGAAGTGCTCGCAGCAGTGGATATGACTGCGGCCAGCCTGGGTGGCTCAAACATGTCTCCCATCGATCGAGGCTTGGTTCCTTTCGAGTTCTTCCTCGGTTCCGGGATGGCACAACGAGCCTACTTCTTGGATACTCGCGGAGGCATGTGGTCCTGGGGTTCCAAGGCCCTCGCTTCCGGAGGTATATACAACAAGAATCGGCTGGATTCCTCGGACTTGGCGCAGTGGACAACCACGGGTGTCGCAGGTGATCCGCCCGGTGTGCGCAAGGTATACCAGGACACCTCTGGCGGCCTTGATGCCTCCAATCACTATCGGGATGCCATCTACAGCACGTTGCCGGCGCCGTTCCTAGTGGGTTCCTTCTCTGGCAAGGGAAAAACCGCGGGTTCAGCCACACCTGCAGCCGTCGGTATCGCAATTGAAAGCGGTGAACGCCACAATCCGTTGGATTACCTGGTGGGCTATACAGCACTGCCTGTCCAGCACAGATTGACCATGATCTTCGATCGCCAGGACAGCAATGCATGGGGCTTCGATACACAAACCGGTCCGGATACGGGGATGACGACGAACAACCTCATCGACTTCACCGGCAATTCCGTCTCAACCAATCCCACGAATGCATGCACCGATTTGGTATTCAAACGCATTACCCCTGGATGTGCCGATTACTATCTGGCACCACAAACCGGCAATCCCTACTTCGGTTATTACGTGAACTTCCCGCAGCAGTCGCTCGGATCCGATGGTCAGATGCATGTGCCCAAAGGCATCACTTCTCCCATGGTTGTCAGCGGGACACTGTTCTATTCCTATTTCTCTCCTCTGAATGCAGACCCTTGCACAGGTGGATCTGGCACCACCTACACCAGCATGATCTGTGACGCCATCAATCCAATCGTCACGGATACCCGAACGAATATTGCCTGCGCAAGCGGGATTGTGGATCAGTGGATCGGGGTTGGTTCCGAATTCATGATGGTCGGCACAAGCGGTGTCATGCAAGCCGGCGCCGTGACGGCTCCCGTTGTCATCAATGGCAGCACAACGACCATCGAGTCCCACGAGTATCTCGGCAATCCGCTGTCCCGTTATCCCAGAGCCCGCGTCTGGCGGACGGTCTACTGATCGATATTTCTTTGTGCCGGCACCCGGGGGTAATCCTTCGGGTGCCGTTTTCATTGAGTACCTATGTGCGATCATGAACTTGTATGGAGCCTCTCGCACACGGGTTAACCCCCAAGAAATCTTTCGGTCAGAACTTCCTGATCCAGCGCAGTGCCATCGAAGGCATCACCGGGGCTGCTCTGGCTTCTTCCGCGACACGCATTCTTGAAATTGGCCCTGGGCCTGGGGTGCTGACAGAACCCTTGCTAACAGGTGGTCGTTCTCTCTGGGCCGTGGATTTAGATCCTGAAGCCTGTGAGTTGTTAACTTTACGTTTTGGGGATCGGTCCCACTTCCACCTGATCCAGGGCGATGCCGTCACGGTTCCTTTGCCCGATGGGCCGCCCTGGGCGGTGGTGGGCAATCTGCCCTACAACGCGGCGACGGCCATTCTGACGCGGTTCCTGGTGGATCCCATCCCGTGGGAGCGGATGGTCTTAATGTTCCAGCTGGAGGTGGGGCAGAAGCTCATGGGCAAGCCGGGGGAGAAGGCCTACGGGCCGCTCTCGATCCTGGCGCAGGTTGCCTCGCGCATGACGCGGCTCATGAAGCTGGGGCCGGGAGCCTTCCGGCCGGCACCGAAGGTGGATTCGGTGGTTTTGCTGTTCGAGCCGCGGGCGGATGCTCCGGGCATCGAGCGGCGCCGGGAGCTGCTGTCGCTCCTGCACCGCAGCTTCGCTCATCGCCGCAAGACATTGGCCAACAACTGGCAGTCCTGGCTGCAGGCCGATGAAATCAAGACCATCCTTGAATCTGAGAATTTATCAGCCTCCATTCGCGCCGAAGCCATTCCACCGGCGCAGTGGCTTTCCATCCTGAACAAGGTGTCCGCCGTGGCGCCTTCATCCACGAGTACGCATGATCCGAACAACCACTCCCTTTGAAACCTGGCAGGAAACGCCCGTCCCGGGCGAACTTCGGCTGATACCCATCGGTGGTCTCGGCGAGTTCGGCATGAACGCGCTGGTGGTCCACACCGCGGAAAGCCTTCTGCTGGTGGATTGCGGACAGCTCTTCCCTTCCGACGACCAGCCGGGAATCGATTCGATCGTTCCTGATTTCGCGTATCTGGAACCCTTCGCGGATCGCATCGATGCGGTGCTGCTGACCCACGGCCACGAGGATCATCTGGGTGCGCTGCCCTATTTCCTGGAGCGCTGGCCGGTGCCGGTGTACGGCACCGCCTTCACGCTGGGGCTGCTGGAGGGCAAGCTGCGCGAATTCGAGATCAAGGCCAAGGGGTTGCTTCATGTGGTCTCGGACTTCGAGCGCATACCCATTGGGTCGGGCGAGATCGAGGCGGAGTGGATCCCCGTGACCCACAGCATTCCGGATTCCTGCGCCATCGCGCTGCACACGAGCCAGGGCGTGATCGTGCACACGGGCGACTTCAAGCTGGATGCCTCCCCGGTGGACGGCCGGCTCACAGGCATTGCACGGCTGAAGGCACTGGGGGAAGCGGGCGTCGCCATGCTGCTCTCGGATTCCACGAACGTCACGCGCCAAGGCTCGGCGCCGTCGGAGGCTGTCTGCCGTGGCGGACTGAGAGACGCCTTCCGGAAAACGCCGGGCAAGCTGGTGGTGGCCACCTTCAGCTCCAACATCCATCGCCTGCAGACGCTGCTGAACCTAGCCTACGAAGAAGGGCGGAAGGTCTGCCTCGTGGGCCGGTCCATGGAACGCAACATCACGATCGCGCGGGAGCTGAAGAAACTCCGCATGCCGGACGATCTCTTCATCGACTGCAGGGAAGCCCCGCTCTTCAAGCCCAAGCAGATCCTCGTGCTCTGCACGGGCACTCAAGGTGAGGCCCTCAGCGGACTCTCTCGGATGCTGCGCGGCGAGGTGAAGGGCCTGAAGATCGCCGAGGGCGATCGGCTGCTCCTCAGTTCCCGGGCCATCCCGGGCAACGAGGTGGCGATTTCGCGGCTGCTAGACAATGCGGAACGTCAGGGCGCGGAGACCACCCTGGAGGATCTCGGGCCCATTCACGCCTCCGGGCATGGATACCGGGAAGATAGCGCCGAGATGATCAAGATGCTCCAGCCACGGTTCATGGTGCCCGTGCATGGCACGTACCGGAACCTGAAGATCCACGGCCGCCTGGCTGAATCCCTGGGATGGCCGCAAGAACGCGTGCTGCTGCTGGACGGGGGGGAATGCCTGCAGGTCTACGAGGACGGCACGGCGAAGATCGCGGGCAGCGTGCCCGTGGGCAAGTGCTTCGTGGACCAGGGAGTGAGCCACATGGTGGACGCCCGCGTGATCCACGACCGGCTGATCATGCAGGAGGACGGCATCGTCGTGGCGACGCTCCTGGTGGATCCCGCCACGGGCGAGCTGGTATCCGAACCCGCCATTCTCTCCCGTGGATTCGTGGTGCTCTCCGATGACGAGGCCTACGGCGATCTGTTGCGGGGAGCTGTGCGCAAGGCCTATGAGGAAGCTCCCACAGAGATCCGCTCCAACAAGGAACTTCTCGTGGAGCTGCTCCGGCAGGCGCTCCGCCGCGTCATTCGCAAGACCACCGAAACGAGACCGATGGTCGTGCCCATGGTGCTCGAGAGCCAGGACCCTTCGTTCAGGGAGTAGTGACCGGCTGGCCTTTGCGCAGGTCGCGGATCGCCTCCATCAAGTCATGCTGGATTTGTTCCGTGACCATGATGAAACGGGCATGCTGGGCCGGGGTCAGGGAGACGCAGACATCTTCCTCGAATTGCTTTTTCCGGTCCTGCTGCTGCTGGCGAAGAGTCGTGAATTGCTCCACGAGCGGTTTGATCTTGGCATTCTTCTCATCCTCGGGTAGTGGACCCATCAGGATGCTGTTGACCTGCTCGTGGATCTGGCGCATGCGCATGCGTGGTTCCATGCTGTCCTGATCGAGCTGGGCCCATCGATCGGCGATGGTGTTGGCCTTGTCGGCTGGAAGGCCAAGGAGCTGCTGGAGCTTGTCCGCCCTCATCTTGTGAAGGCGGGCGATGATCTGCTCCTTGCGCGCACCGCCCCATGGATTGTCAGGAGGCGGACCGGCCTGTGCGGTGAGCATCAGGGCTGGAAGCGTGAGGATCAACAGGGAGCGGAACATGGGAAACTCCATGGGCTGCATCAAGGGCGGGGGGCCTGTGCGGCGGCGTCCATGCGATGGAGCACAGCCTCGGCGTCCTGGGCACTCAAGGCCGTGAATTGGGTCATGGCATCGTCGGTTTCGGAAAAGGGTGTATCCGACAGGATGTCCGATGGATCCGGGGCCACTTCGGCGGTCTGGGTGGTCGGAGCCGTTGGCTGAACGCGCCCTGCCACATAACCGCCCACGCCCAGGGCCAGGGCCAGCGCCGCAGCGGCCAGCCAGAGCCATGGGTGTTGGCTCAGGCCGATGCGGCGCCGGGTGGGCAGTTTGTGGATGACGCGGTCGGGCAATCGCTCGAAATAGCCCCTGGGAGCGAGCACCGGAAGAGCCTCTTCCTGGGCGAGCCAGTACACACGGGCCTCTGCGCAAGGAGGGCAGTCCCGGAGGTGGGCCAGGACCTCCGGCGTCAAGTCCAGGGGATTGGTCTCGATGGCGGCCAAGGCCTGCTGGCAGTGTTCGGGAATGTGAAGGAGACGCTCGCTCATGGCTTGGCTCCTTTGATCTGACGGGTGAGGTTCTGGATGGCATGGAAGATGTGGGATTTCACGCTGCCGACGGAGGTGCCCATTTCCCGGGCGATCTCTTCGTATTTCCAATCGTTCTGCAGCTTCAGCATGAGGGCCTGTTTCTGGCGTTGGGGAAGGTTGGGAAGGGCATCCCGCAGGAGCCGCCGGGATTCCATGTCGAGGACGTGGTTCAACTGGATGTCGTCCACGCGCAGTGCCGGGTGCTCCTGGCCGTCCTCCCCCGTCTCCAGGGGTTCCGGCCGGGACCTGGCCCGGTCCAGGAGGCTCAGGGCTTGCCGCGTGGCGATGGTGATGAGCCACGTTCGGAAGCTGGATTCGAAGCGGAATCCCGGCAGAGCTCGGTAGGCCCGGAGGAAGGTCTCCTGGACGACGTCATCGGCATCGAGGTGGTTCTTGACAATGGAAAAGGCTTTGCCGTAGACGTCCCTTTGAAAGAGCTCCATCAACCGCCCGAAGGCGGCATGATCGCCCGATTGGGCAGACTCCACCCATGCCACGACCTCAGGGGCGTGGTACGGCGAGTCGCTGATAATCGGCTGCATGCAGGTCTCGTTCCCAGTACTGGCTATCATGGAACCGGCTCCATGTTAGAGCAAATCCGGCAACCCAATGAACTTGCTCCAAAGGGTAGACCGCAGGGGACCGGCTAAGGTTGAATGGAGCTTCCGATCGGTGGGAGACGGGATGAGCACGTGGAAAGACAGCATTGACATCTTTCTGTCCAAGGACCAGCTTGAAGCGCGCATCCAGGAAATGGGGAAAGAGCTGGCGCGGGACTACGAGGGCAAGGATCTGCTGGTGGTGGGGCTGCTGAATGGAGTGTTCATCTTCATGGCGGACCTGGTGCGGGCCATGGATATGCGGCTGGAAGTGGCCTTCATGCAGGTGGCCAGTTACGGCGGCAACACCATCAGCACCGGCGAGGTAAACATCCTGCACGATCTGGAGCGGCCCATCGGCGGCCGCCACGTCCTGATCGTGGAGGACATCGTGGACACGGGCCTCACCCTGCACAAGGTCCGGAATATGCTGCTGGACCGCCAGCCCGCGAGCCTGAAGATCGCCACGCTCCTGGACAAGCCCTGCCGCCGGAACGTGCAGGTCCCCGTGGACTACGTGGGCTTCACCCTTGATGACCACTTCGCCGTGGGGTTCGGACTGGATCTTGATGGCAAGTTCCGAAATCTGCCCTTTTTGGGCGTCTACAATCCATCCTGAACCCATGACGCGAAACCTGTTCATCCCCGCAATGACCCTGGCCCTGCTCTCCTTCGCGGGGTGCGGCTATCACCGGCTGGACAACCGGCCCCGGAAGGCAGCCTGGATGGTGAAGGGGGAGACCGTCCGCGTCACCAGCTTCACCAACCAGACCGCGAACCTGGGCGTGGAGGAACCCTTCCGCAAGGCGCTGGAAAACCGCATCGTGGCAGCCTCGCCATGGAAGCTGGTGGGTCCTGGCGTCACCCCGCGCTGGGTCATCCAGGGCACCCTCGAGCGCTACAACATCGTCGCCCTGGGGCTCAACCTGGGATCCACCACGGCCAAGGGCGCGGCGGGATCGGCCACACGGGTCGAGGTTTCCGTGGTCGGTTCCCTCAAGCTATTGGACGGGCAGACCGGAGCGGTCATGATCTCCCGGCCTAGCCTGACCTTCTCGAAGCAGTACCGGGTCGACCAGAACTACGCGAGCTTCGACAATCGCGAACTGGCGGTCCTGGACAGCCTGGCGGATGATTTCGCGGAAAGCTTTGTGACCCAGCTGCTCGAAGGCAGCGATTGATGGCTGTCCCCGAGCCCTTCCTGAAGTCGCCCTACGCCTTGCTCCACGGCGAGGATAGCGAAGGCCGGCGGGCGGCCCTGGAGGCCTGGAAGGCGCGGCACGTGGATCCAGAGTGGGCCGACTTCTCGCTCACCGTCTGTGCGGAAGGCTGCCCCTGGGCCGAAGTCCAGAATGCCCTTTCGGAATCCGCGCCCCTGGGGGCGGTGCGGGTCGTGGTGGTGCCCCAGGCCGAGAACCTGCTGGAGAAGCCCAAGGACCTGCCTCCCACGATCAAGGCCATTCTGGAAAGGCCCATCGAGGATACGCGGCTCCTGCTGGTTGCCCGGGCGGCCCTATCGGCGGGGCCTGGGCGAACCCTGGGCACCAAGCCCTTCAGCGAGTGGGTCCAGCAGGGGCGCGTGTTGAAGGTGGGCGCCCTGGAGGAAAAGGAAGCCCATCTCTACGTGGAAACCCAGGCCCAGAGCCTTGGCCTGAGACTGGATTCGGGCGTGGCCATGCGCATCGCGGCCCGCATGGGCGGCAACCCCGGCATCCTGCGGCGGACCTTGGAAGTGCTGGATCTCCTGGCCGAGAACCGGCGCGTGAGTGGAGAGATGGTGGATCAGGCCACCTTCCGCCTGGGCGAGCAGAATGCCTATGCCTGGTCCCAGGCCTGGCAGAAGGGGCAGTTGGCCCCGGCCTTGGCCGCACTGAGGACAGCCCTGGAGAGCGATCCGAGCGGCGCGCCGCTGGTCATGCTGGGGCAGGCGAGACGCGATGTGGATCGCCTCGCACGGCTCGCGGATGCCCGTTCCAAGAGCATCAAATCAGGGAACGATTTGGCCGCGGCTCTTGGCTTGAGCCCGCGCCAGGCGTTCCTGCTGGATGGCTACGGCCGGGTGCTGGATCGCGTGAAGCCCGAGGGTGTGAAGCGGCTGCTGCGGCTCGTCAATCAAACGGATCTGGATCTGAAGGGGCTGGCGCTCTCCGGCGGGAAGACGCCGCTGACTTCCCTGACCATTTCCCTCTGCCGGGCTTGGGTTCCTCAACCTTGAGAAAACCCGCGAACCGTTGCATGATGGTGCCGCCAACCCGCAGCTGACATCCAATATCAGGAAGGAGTAAGGCCTATGTCGTCCTGTCCTGTCCCAACCCTCACGCCCATGGAGGCTGTCGAAGCCAAGTCCGTGCTGCCCCGTGGGTGGAAAGCTGATCTCTCGAACCCCCTGCAACTGGATCTGCAACCCGCGGTCCTGGAGCTGCTCCGGCGCACCACGAGCCGCCTTCCCCAGGACGTGATCGAGTCCATCGTGGCCGGCCGCAATGCGGAGGCTGAAGGAAGCCGCGGCGCCAATACCATGGACACCATGATCGAGAATATCGTCCTCGCGGACGAGCACGTGGCGCCGCTCTGCCAGGACACGGGCACCGTGATCTTCTGGGTGCGGCATCCCTTCGGCGTGAGCCAGCGCAAGCTCAAGGAGCAGATCCGCGCGGCCGTCGCCGAGGCCACGGGCAAGAGCTGGCTGCGGCCCAACTGTGTGGCGGCCCTCAGCGGGAAGAACCCCGGCAACAACATGGATCCCTTCGGCGAGACCCATCCCGTGATCCATTTCGAGGAGTGGGACCAGTCCGGCATCGAGATCACCGTCATGCTGAAGGGCGGCGGCTGTGAAAACGTCGGCGCCCAGTACCGGCTGCCCGATGCGGCCATCGGCGCGGGCCGAGATCTGAAAGGCATCCGCAAGTGCATCATCGATGCGGTCGTGAAGGCGCAGGGGCAGGGCTGCTCGCCGGGAATCCTCGGGGTTTGCGTGGGCGGTGACCGGGTCGTCAGCTACGAACGCAGCAAGGAGATCCTGCTGCGCAAGGTGGGCAGCACCAATCCCAATGCCACGCTGGACGCACTGGAAAAACAGCTCACCCAAGAATTGAACACCCTCGGCATCGGCCCCATGGGCTACGGCGGCAAGACCACGGTGCTGGACGTGTTCATCGAGGAGCTCTGGCGGCATCCCGCCAGCTTCTTCGTGAGCATCAGCTACATGTGCTGGTCATCCCGGCGCATGACACTGAGCATCGGAACGAATGGCAACGCGGAATACAGGTGACGCCATGATCAAACTCACCACACCCATTTCCGAATCCGATATCCGCGCCCTGAAGGTGGGCGATGAAGTGCTGCTCACGGGCCGCGTAGTCCTCAGCCGCGACATGGGCCACAAGTTCATGGTGGAGCAGAAACCCGAATGGCTGAAACCGATTCTGAAGGAGGCGGTGATCTATCACTGCGGCCCCGTGGTCAAGAAGTGGGAAGACGGGCACTGGTCCTTCGTTTCCGCCGGTCCCACCACCAGCATTCGCGAAGAACCATATCAATCCGATGTGCTGGAGACCTACACGGTGCGTGGCGTCATCGGCAAGGGGGGCATGGGCAAGAAGACCAGCGATGGCCTGAAGAAGGTCGGCGCCTGCTACTTCCATACCACCGGCGGTGCGGGAGCCCTGCTGGCCGAACGCGTGAAGCGCGTCGTGGACGTGAAGATGCTGGAGGAGTTCGGCAGCCCCGAAGCCTTCTGGATCATCGAAGTGGAGGACTTCCCCCTGGTCGTCACCATGGACAGCCACAGCGGATCCCTGCACGAAGAGGTCCTGCAGACCAGCCAGGAGCGCGCCAAAGCGTTAATGAGTTAGCCCTATTGGGTTAGCATGATCAGGTGACGTTCCATTTGCTGCGCCAGCGGCTCCTGGGGGAGCTTCGTGCCATCCTCGATCCCATCGAGGCCCAGCAGGAGGTGCGCCAGTGGTTCAGGGACGGCCTGGGCATCGACGATCCATGGATGGCTCAGCACGGCGCAGAGCAGGTTCCTGCAATCACCGAGCGGAAGATCGCAACTTGGCTGAAGCGTCGTCTCCATGGAGAACCCTGGCCCATGATCCTCGGTTGGACGCTATTCCGGGGACGGCGGTTCAAGGTGGCCAAAGGCGTTCTCGTTCCCCAGGCGGAAAGTGAAACCGCAGTCCGAATCACAGTAGAGGTGGGCCAGTCCTTGGGCGTCCGACGTTGTGTGGATGTGGGCACTGGCGCGGGCAACATCGGCCTCTCCCTCGCGCTGGAAACGGACTGGGACCTGACCCTCACCGAAATTGATGAGGCGGCCCTGAGCCTCGCCAAGGCCAATGGTAAGGCCCTTGGAGCCAAGGCGAAGTACGTGGCCGGGGACCTGCTGAAGCCCGTGCCGGATCCGCTGGAGCTGGTGGTGGCCAACATGCCCTTCGTGGACGAATCCCTGGCGCCGGGGTTGGAACTCGATCACTCCTTCGAACCCGCCATGGCCATGCTGGCTGCCGACGGCGGCATCGGACTCAGCACCGCATTGTTGGAACAGGCCCGGAAGCGGAAGGCCTGGGCCTGCGTCGTGGAGATCGGGGCAGGGCAGGGACGGCGCCTGCGTTCGCGCGCCTTCGATCAAGGCTGGCCCAAGGTGTCCGTGATCCAGGACGCCAAGGGGCAGGACCGCGTGATCGTGGCCCAGGCGAGATGAGGGCCGCGAAACGGATCCGGTAGACTGTGAACGATGAGCCAGACCTACGCCCAGCTCCGCCTTGATCTCGCCGCGGCCCTCACGGAGTTCCTTGACCCGCAGGAAGCCCATGCGGAGGCGATTCGTTGGTTCGAGGAAGGCCTGGACCGCAACCGATCCTGGCTGGTTTCCCACGGAGAGGAAGCAGTGCCGGATGAAGACCGGAAACAAGTGAGCGGCTGGATCCGCCGACGGCGCGAAGGTGAGCCCTGGGCCTATATCCTGGGCTGGACCACCTTCCGGGGCCATCGGTTCGAGGTGACTGCAGATACTCTCATCCCGCGACCTGAGACGGAACTGGTGCTGGAAGCCGCCCTGGAGGTGGGCGGCCGGCTCCAGGTGAACCGGGTCTGCGATGTGGGCACAGGCTCCGGTATCCTGGCCATCTGCCTGGCGCTGGAAACGAGCTGGGCCGTTTCCGCCACGGACCTCAGCGGGAAGGCCTTGGACATCGCCCGCCGCAACGCCGCCAACCTCGGCTCCGCCGTAACGTTCCATCACGGCCATCTCCTGGACGGCGTCCCGGATCCCGTCGGGCTGGTCGTCTCGAATCCCCCGTACGTGGATCCGGCGGATCGCCCGTCCCTGCAGCGGGAACTCGCCTTCGAGCCAGAATTGGCGCTCTTTGCCGACGACCGTGGTCTCGCTGTCGCGACGGAGCTGCTGACCGTGGCCCGCCAGCGAGGAGCCGCGGGCTGCGTTCTGGAGATCGGGGCCGGGCAGGGCGAGGAACTGCAGATCCGAAGCCTCTCCTGCGGCTGGAAGCGGACCGCGGTGCACCAGGATCTCGCCGGACACGACCGGGTCCTGATGGCCCTGGGGTAATCCTCCCTGTGATTCGAGGCACATCCCGGAAGGACGGGCTGTTCATGCCTTGACCCGGCGCCGATGTTAATAGAGAATGAGTCTCAATAAAGATATCGACGGGCGGAATCCTCAGCCCGCGCGGTCCATTCAAGGGGTGCTGATATGCGGCGTTTGATGGTTCTGTGGATCCTTGCCTCCATTGCCCTGACGGGCCGGGCCGAGGAGGTGCTCAGGATCAAGCTGGAAATCAAGGATGGCGTCCTCCTGCCCCAGCGTCTGGAGGTGCCGGCGGGTAAATCCTTCACCCTGGAAGTCCGGAATACCGGCAGAATCCCGGCGGAATTCGAATGCAAGCCTCTGAAGAAGGAGAAGGTGATCGTGGCGGGAGCCACGGCCCTGCTGACCTTCACCGCGACCTCGGCCGGCGAGTACAAATTCGTCGACGAGTTCCACGAGAACGTTCCAGCGGGTCAAGGACTCATCGTCGCCAAGTGATCGGAGAGTGCCATGGGACAGGTCCTGTTCGTCGTCTGGCGCGAGAGCGTCGAAGCTCTGCTGGTGATCGGCATCCTTTACGCGTGGCTCCGCGCTAATCCGGACCGGGGCAACGCCATGCGCTACCTATGGGGCGGCGTGGCACTTGGCGTGCTCATGGCTCTGGGGCTCGGGGGCGCCATCCTTTGGTTCCAGACCTTCTTCGCCGGGGACGCCCAGGACTACTTCCAGTTGACGATGGTAATGGTGGCGGCCGCTCTGATCATCCAGATGGTGTTCTGGATGCGGAGGAACGGCCGGCACCTGCGCCGCAACCTGGAAGCGGGGATGCAGCGGTCCACGGAGACCGCCAACTGGTTCGGCATGCTCACCCTGGTGGCCCTGGCCGTGGCCCGGGAGGGCAGTGAGATGGTGATCTTCCTCTATGGACTGGGCCTGACCCAGCAGGGGATCGGACTGCTGCGATTTGGCCTCATATCCGCGACTGGCTTCGCCCTGGCGGGCCTCACCTTCTGGACGCTTCAGTGGAGCGGGCGAAGACTCTCCTGGAAGGCCTTCTTCCTCTTTTCCGAGGTGATGTTGCTGATGCTCGCGGGCTCCCTCCTGGTGACGGGTCTGGAAAAAATGGAAGGCTTCGGCTGGATCCCGAGCCTCAAGGCCCAGATCTGGAACAGTGCCTGGCTTCTGGATGACAGCAGTCCCGTGGGCGCCGTCATCGCCACCCTCACCGGCTACCGGGCCCAGCCTTCCCTGCTCCTGCTGCTGGCTTATGGAGCTTACTGGCTGGCCATTCTCGGCGTGATGCGGAAGAAACCCGTTCTCTCACCCGCATGAAACAGGGCCTGGCACGGCCTCTGCTCTACCCCTGGGTGGAGGCTTGTGATGCGGAAAATGTTGCCTATCCTGTTGAGCGTTCTGGTGACGGCCTGCTCCATGCCCAGCGCCCACGACTCCTACCTGACCACGAAACCCAAAATTCCCTACGTAGAGGAAACGCCCAATCCGGCTCCGATCTCGGAGGGCTCTCTCTGGCAGGACAGACCCTTGGTCGGCGACCTTCGGGCGTCCCGGGTGAACGATCTGGTGACCGTCAAGATCGCTGAGAACACCAGCGCCATTTCCAAGGCCGATGTGAGCCAGTCGAGGGATGGTTCCAACAAGGTCAGCAGCCCCACGCTGCTCTCCAAGCTGCCCATCCTGGGTGATTACACCACCAGCGGCACGACGGCTACCACCAACAAGTACAAGGGCGGCGGCTCAACGAACCGCAGCGCGACGTTCACCACGACCATCACGGCCAGGGTCGTGAAGGTGCTCAACAACGGCGACCTGATCTTCGAAGGCTACCGGGACATTCAGCTCAACAACGAGTCCCAGCGCCTCTACGTCGCGGGCATGGTGGATCCCCGCCAACTGGATTCCACGAACACCATCGCCTCGGACCAGGTGGCCGAGCTGAGGGTGGGCTACGGCGGCATGGGTGTGGTGGACGAGACCCTGAAGCCAGGGTTCATCAGCCGTCTCCTAAACCTGGTCTGGCCGTTCTGAGGAGGTCCCATGCGCTTAGCTGCTTTATTCCTCGCGACGGCGGCCCTCTTCGGAGCGCCTGAGAAGCAACTGGAAGCCCACCTCAAGGACGTCGCCCGGCTCATGGGCGTGCGCGGCAACCAGCTCCTAGGCTACGGCGTCGTGGTCGGCCTGGATGGCACGGGCGACAAGGATCAGACCAAGTTCACCGTGCAGACCTTGACGAACCTCATGGCCCGGCAGGGCATCACGGTGAGCCCCTCTTCCGTGAAGGTGAAGAACGTGGCCGCGGTGATGGTGACCGCCGAACTGCCGCCCTTCGCCAAGCCCGGCCAGCGCGTGGACGTGACAGTCAGCTCCACGGGCGACGCCAAGTCCCTCGCGGGCGGGACCCTGCTCATGACACCCCTCCAGGGCGCGGATGGCAACATCTACGTCGTCGGCCAGGGATCCCTGCTGGTGGGGGGATTCTCGGCTGCTTCCGCCGGGGCTTCGGTCACCAAGAACCATCCGACGGTGGGGCGGATCCCTGATGGCGGGCTCGTGGAACGCAGCATCCCCGGCACCTTCACGGATCGCACCTCCCTTGAATACAGCCTTCTGGAAGAGGACTTCACCACGGCTCTGCTCGTGGCCAATGCCATCAACGAGGAACTGGGCGAACTGGATGCCAAGGCCCTGGATGGGCGCTCGATCAACGTCAACATCCCCAAGGAATTCCAGGGGAAGGCAGTGGAACTCGTGGCCAGGCTGGAGAACCTCTCCATCCAGATGCAGCCCAAGGACCGCATCGTGGTGAACGAGAAGACGGGCACCGTGATCCTCGGGGCCAACATCAAGATTGGCGCCGTGAGCATCGTGCAGGGCGGGCTTTCCGTCGTCGTCACCTCCACGCCCCAGGTGAGCCAGCCTGAGCCCTTCAGCAAGGGCAAGACCGTGGTGGTGGACAAGAAGGAGATCTCGGCCACGGAGGAAAAGACCAAGAGTCTCAGCGTGGAATCGGGCATCTCGGTGGGCAAGCTGGCGGAAATGCTGAACGCCATCGGCATCACGCCCCGGGACATGATCGCCATTCTCCAGGCCATCAAGGATGCGGGCGCCCTGAACGCCGAGCTGAGGATCCTCTGATGGACGCGTCATCCGTCCCCAAACTGATGAGCCAGCCCCCCCAGGACCTGCTGCCCACGGCGGCGCCCCGGTTGGGCATCGACAAGGCCACGGACAAGCAGTCTGCGCTCATGTTCGAGGGCATGGTGATGACGCAGATGTTCCAGGCCATGCGAAAAACCATTCAGCCTTCGGGACTGTTCGGGGATGACACACAGGCACGTTCCACCTACGACTACATGCTGGACCAGGCAGTGCTGGAGCACGCGATGAACGCCGGGAAGGGCTGGGGGCTTGCAGAGAAGCTGGAAAAAAGCTGGGCACAGAGCAAAAAAGATGCATCGACATTAAGCTAGAACTTGATGTCGACGAGCCATCTGCCGATATGAACAATGTCGAGGTGCCACCATGCGGGTAACCAGCAAGCCCAGCAGTCCGGGAGCCGCTCCAGTATCAGGTGTGGGCAAGCCCACAGCGTCTTCTCCGGTCAGCGCGCCTTCGTCCGTGCACAGCGCGGAGCCCGTTCACGATGCCCTGAGCGTTTCCAGTACGGCTCAGTTCATCGCGGTGGCCGAAGCGCACATCGCCACGATTCCCGATATCAGGACGGAGAAGGTCGACGCGCTGAAGGCCAAGCTGGACACCGAACAGTACAACCCCGACGGAGAGGCCGTGGCCAAGGGCATCGTGAAGGAATTCACTCCGCCCAAGGAGCCCTGATGGAATGACATGATCAGCCCGCTCGGACAGAGACAGATTTTTCAGACCGCCCACGTTGAAGCCGTGAGGCAGGCCCAGGAAGTGAGCGAGCAGGTCCAGCGCGAGAACGTGAAGAAGCGTGTGGCGGAAGAACAGCTCAACGAAGACCAGGCCTCCGTGCGGGTCATCGACAACTCGGAACACATCCGCACCGACGAACGGGAAAGCCGCAGAGGCGAGGGTGGCGCGGAGGAAGAACTGCCGGAGAAGAGCGCCAAGGGGAAAAAGGATGGCGAGAATCCGGCAGACTCTGCCGACAAGCATATGGATTTCCTCGCCTGATACAGGTTCGGGTGCGACACGGATCAATTCAGCACCAAGACACCAAGGACACCAAGACAGACACCAAGAAAAGCAGAAAGACCTTTGCTTTTCTTGGTGCCTTCTTTGATCCTCGATGTCTTGGTGGTGGGTTTGTAGAGGCGGAACTGTGTTTGAATCCTCGGCTCGCGCAGTACGGCGATTGGTATGCGCTTTGCGCAAATCCCGCCGGAGGTGTTCCAATGCTGCACTCACTGCCCGCTCTCCTGGATGAGTTGGAGCGCAGGCTCATGCAGGGCGACGACCCCATGCCGCTCCTGGGCTCCGTTCGCTGGTCCGATGTCATCGACTGGCCCCGCAGCAGTCAGGAGGCTTTGAACCTGCGAGGACGGCTGAAGAGCATCAGCGTCCTCATCAACGGACTCCAGGCGCCCCTTCGCGCGACGCTGCTGGGGTTGCATCAGAACGCCGCCTACAAGGCGAAGGGAGGCATGGAGCTTCCCCCCGTCATCTCTCTGCGCATTCAAGGCAGTGTGTAGGAGTTCGCCATGCCCGGACTGAATGCAGGTTTGAACATCGGACTCTCGGGCCTTCAGGCAGCCCAGGGCGCCCTCGGCGTCGTCGGCCACAACATCGCCAACGTCAACACGCCGAACTATTCCCGGCAACAGGTCACCCTCAGCTCCAATACGCCGCAGCTTTTCGGAACCCTGGAATACGGAACGGGCGTGAGCCTGACGAACATCATGGGAGTCCGGGACAAGTACCTCGAGATGCAGATCACTCAGAGCACGGGCCGCCAGAGCGGCGCCCAGACCCGCTATGCGAGCGTCCAGGGCCTTTCCTCCGTGTTCCAAGACGATGGCACCACCGGGCTCAACACGTCCGTCGCCAATTTCTTCAAGAGCTTCCAGCAGTTGGCGGCCAGGCCGGAAGACATCGCCTTGCGAACCAACGTGGTCGGGCAGGCCCAGAGTCTGGTGAACAGCCTCCAGAGCCGCTACCAATTGCTGGAAGACCAGCGCAAACAAGCTGATCAGGGCATCGGCGATACCGTCACGGAGATCAATACGCTCACGACCCAGATCGCCTCGTTGAACGCGCGCATCACCGGGGAACCATCGCCTGGCGCGGATAGCGACGGCCGGGACCAGCGGCAGGCCCTGATCAATCAACTGGCTGGCCTCGTGGGCGTCCAGGTCTTCGAGGACAACCGCAACCAGATGCAGATCACCCTGGATTCCGGTGCGGCGGTGCTGGTGAGTGGTTCCAGTTCCTATAACATGGCGGCCACGCCGGACGCGGCTCTCAACAATTTCAATCGCGTCACTGTGGACATGGGCGGTGCCGCGCCCATGGACGTGACCACCCTGATCCAGGAGGGCTCACTCGGCGCCAACCTGGATCTGCGGGACAACATCATGACCGGCTACGAGACCAACCTGGACGAGCTGGCTGCGGGTCTCGTCAGCCAGACGAATCTTGCCCACCGCGGCGGCTTCGATCTGAGCGGCGCTGCCGTGCTTGGCACGAATTGGCAGGACTTCTTCCTCGGGACGGTAGCCAACGGCGCCAATGGCTTGCCCACGACTATCACGGCGGCCTCCAACTACCGAGGCATGGTGAGTGCCATGGCGGTCAATTCCTTCATCGTGGCGAGCCCTTCGCGCATCGCCGCGGCCGGTGCGGCCGGCAGCCCGGGCAACAATGCCAACGCCAACATCATCGCGAATCTTCAGAACGCCACCACACCCGTGGACACCAATGGGGACGGCGTGGGGGATTCGGGTCCCTTCAACGCGGTGATCACGAGCCTGGTAGGCACCATCGGCACCAATGTCCAGAGCTACCAGGCGACGAGCACCACCCAGGACAACCTGCTCTCCGCGCTTAAAACCCAGCGGGATCGGGTTTCCGCCGTGGACATGGACGAGGAGGCGACGTCCCTCCTCACCTACCAGCGAAGCTACCAGGCCTCAGCCCATTTCATCAGCGTCGTCGATCAGCTCATGGCTCAGTTGATGACGCAGTTCGCCCAATAGTCCAGGGGGTGTTGCATGTCCTTGCGTTCCGTGAATCCCTATACCTCTTATCAGACGATGCTGGATCTCCAGCGGGCGAAGGATCAACTGGCGAACCTGTCCGAGCAGATCTCCTCCGGCAGCAAGCTCAACCGCCTGGGGGACGATCCGACGGGCTCCGCGCTGGTGCTGAATTTCCAGGATTCCGTCGAGAAGAACAACGCCTACATCACCCAGATGAATTCGGCGACGTCCTTCCTGCAGACGACGGAGACCACGATCGCCTCCGTCAACGATTCGATCCTGCGCCTGCTGGAATTGGCGGAAAGCGGCATCGGCGCCACCACGGCCGCGTCGCGCGCGGCCATCGCCCCGGAAGTCACGGGCATCAAGGCCAACCTCATCGCCCTGGCCAACACGCAGAGCCAAGGCAAGTACATCTTCGCGGGAACCCAGACGACCACAGTTCCCTTCGCGTCGACCGCCGCCGGGGCTAGCTATGCGGGTGATCAGTCCACCATCGCCCTGAACGTCTCCGCGGGCACCAGCGTGGGCACCAACGTCCCGGGGGATACGCTCTTCTTCAACGGCAGTGCCGTCGCCCCGCCAACCGCCACGACCGGTCCAGGTTCCGCTGGGGACCTCTTCGCCCAGGTCACCAATCTGATCACCGGCTTGAACACCAACAACACGGCCATGATCCAGACAGCCTCCGATAACCTGAAGGTGATCCAGGGGAACATCGACAACGTCCGGACGGATGTGGGAGGGCGCCAATCCACCCTCCAGGCGCTGACGAGCAACATGCAAAGCTACAACCTGACGCTGCAGACCATCCAGAGCAGCTATCAGGACGTGGACTACCCGACGGCCATCACGGAGTATTCACAGACCCAGATGTCCCAGCAGGCCGCATTGAGCATGCTCGGGAAGAGCAAGGCCACTCTGTTCGATTACTTGAGTTGAGCGGGTTTGCCCGTCGCCGAGGATTCGCCGAATACCAGCGAGGACAGAGGCACCAGCCATGCCGTGGGACCATTGTCCTGCAGCAGCGCACCGGTGAGGGGTCGGAAGCGGACGCCGTTGGAGGGCCTCTGGAAGCCCTGCGGTGTGGTGAGTGCCGTCCATTTTGCCCGCTGGAGGCTCTTCTTCTGCGGGTCCCAGTTGTAGACCCGGTCCAGGCCCTGGCTCACGTAGCCGGGCCAGTCCTCCAGCTTCGTGGAGGTCGCTTCCTCGGCACTGGGCGCAGTCTGTGGTTCCGCACTGGATGCTGCGGGTGTCTCCGGTTTCCAGGAGGACCCTGTTGAAGCCTCTGGCGATGCCGTGGCATTCGGGATGGCAAGGTCGAACCAGAGCTTTCCGTCAGCATCTGCGCCGAGAAGATGCAGCAGGGACGCGTCCTTTTCGAAGGGTGCCGCGGTGGCCAGTTCCTCTGGGGACCAGAAGGATTTCGGAGTGCCATCCGCGGAGACCTGGGCAATGGCGCCCGGATAGGGTTGCCACCAGTATTTCTTGGCACTGACAGCCAGGACGCCCGGTGCATCCTTGAAATAGTCAGGCCGGCCATCGGGCATGGGATGGTGCTGCCAGCCCTTCGAGCCGAGGTAGGCGGAGAGACCGCCCTTGTGGGCCAGGAGGAAGGTCCAGGCACCCGTGGGCTTCAGGTCGCTGATCTCCTGGACATCGGCTGGGAGTTCGATGCTGCGGGCGGACGAGCGCGCTCCCGTGGGGCTGGTGGTCTCGCCATTCGCCAACGCCAGCGGCAGCTTGACGGGAGACGTTTTCGCTCCGTACAGGTAGATCACCCCGTCCTGGATCTCGGACATGGCGAGGTGCTCGCCCGGGGCGCGGTGGATCCAGCGGATGTCCTTGGTGTTCAGGTCCAAGGCGATCACCAGCGGCGGTTCATCATCACCCGCACCAGCAACGGCGTAGAGCAGCACCGCCACGTCGCCTTCCACCACCTGCGCGTCCTGCAGTTCCGCCAGGCGGAAGAAACCATCCCGGACGCCGGCGGGTTTCGGCACGAGGAACGTGCCCTGCAGCGCGCCGTTCTTGAACAGCGTGATCTCCTGCCGATCGCTCTGGGTGGCCACCTGGACCAACAGCAAGCCGTTGGGCAGCGGCGGCATCCACCGGAGCGCCCGCAGGGGCATCTGCGGATTGTCATAGCGGATGACCATGCCGCTCGCGGAGGTCTCGACCTTGAAGGCCGAACCGTTGTCCTCGGTGGGAGGCACCGTTCCTGGTTTCCTCCGGATCGTCCACCAGAGCCCCGTGACGAGCAACCCCATCACCAGGACAGCGAGCACGATCTTCTTCATGGGTTGGCTCCGGTTTCCGTGAGATAGCGTTCCAAACTTACCATCGCCCGGCCCTTGCACGCCTGGCCTTTAGCCAGTTTCAGCGCACGGGCACCACCGGCCTTCTTGATGGCCCGGTGGTTCAGCGTGCCTTCAGGCAGCTCCGGCAGGAGCCCGAGCATGGCGTTCATGGGCGAGAAATCCTTGAGCGGGACATGGGAAATATAGTGCAGCAGGGAGCCCAGCATGGTCTCCATGGGCAGGGGCGCCGGGTCCATTCCCTTCATCCGTCGATCCACGAAAACACTCGCTGCGAGGCCGCAGGCGGTGGATTCGAGGTAGCCTTCCACACCGCTCAATTGCCCGGCGATCCAGAGATTTGGAATCGGCTTCACAGCCAAGGTCTCGCTCAGCACCGACGGCGCCTCGATGTAGGTGTTGCGGTGGATGCTACCAAACCGCGCGAAGGCCGCCTGCTCCAGGCCAGGAATCAAACGGAACACCTCCTGTTGTGCGCCCCATTTCAAGCGCGTCTGGAAGCCCACCATGTTGAAGAGCCCCCCCGCGAGTGTGTCCTGGCGCAGCTGCACGACCGCATGGGGCCAGCGTCCCGTGCGGGGATCATCCAGCCCCACGGGCTTCATGGGGCCGTGTCTCAGGGTCTCCCATCCCCGGTCCGCCATTACCTCGATGGGCAGGCAAGCCTCGAAAAAGGGCGTGTCGAAGTCGTGGAGATCAGCCCTGGGAGCCGCCAGCAGGGCATCCAGGAACCGGTCGTAGACGGCTTTGTCCATGGGGCAGTTGATGAAATCCGCTCCCCCTTTGCCGTAGCGGGACGCTCGGAAAGCGATGGCCATATCGATGGACTCGGCCTCGATGATGGGGGCGATGGCATCGTAGAAGAAGAGCCGTTTGCTCCCGCAGGCCTGGGTCAGCCAATTGGCGAGGGGATCCGCCGTGAGCGGCCCGGTGGCGAGGATGGTTGGAAGCGCCGGGTTTGGTGCCTCGACCACACCCGGAACCCAACGGATATTCGGGTGCCCGCGCAGGATGCCAGTGACGTCCTGCGCGAAGGCTTCTCGGTCCACGGACAAGGAGTTTCCGGATGGGACGCGATGCTTGATGGCCATCCTGAGGATCATCGAATCCAGGCGCGCCAACTCGGCTTTGAGGATGCCCGTTGCCGAAGATGGGTCGTCGCTCTTGAAGGAATTGGAGCACACCATTTCCGCGGCCATGCCCGTTTGATGCGCCGGTGTCATTACGTCCGGACGCATTTCATGGAGCAGGACTTCATAGCCCCTCTGAGCCAATTGCCAGGCGGCTTCCGACCCCGCCAGCCCCGCGCCGATGACCGCCACCTTCTTTGCCAATCTTTCTCCTGTTTATGATCGGGCCTTGCCACGATCGAGGCATTCTACCCACTAAGCCAGGTCAGCTAGTCCGCCGAAAAGCGATTTTATGTGCCTCGCAGGTAATGCACGAAAAGCGATGAGTGTGTTTTGAAAGCGGATTATTTCCAGGTGTGATCTGGTATCTTCCTGATACGAATCCTCGATGAGAGCGCCCATGCATACGGATCTGTATAGCGGAGGAGACTACGCCGAGCTGGTTGCGAATCGGAAGGGGCTCGAATCGGATCTGGCCATCAGGTTCGAGATCGATCAGGATCGGGTGTTTCTGTCCAATGGTTCCATCGGCGCACTCCGCCTGATCATTACGCTCATTGCCTGTGAGCGCGCTCAAGCGACGAAGCCACCCTGCTGTCTCATCGACCTTCCGAACTACTTCGACACCCTGCGGTTCATCGATTGCGCAGGCTATGAGAGGTTGGGGATCACCCGGAAGAACCTGGGCGAATTCCCGACGGACGGGATGCTGAAGGGGCTAGGGACAGTGCCGGACCTGATGCTGCTGACCACACCGAACAATCCGCTTGGCCAGCCCATCCCCGATGAATGCCTTTGCAGGTTGCTGGAAGCCCTCCCGGAGGGATGCGTGGCCCTCGTTGATCGGACGTGTCTGAATACGGAGGAAGAAATTCCTACTTCCGAATTGTTGGCGCGGTTCAAGGGCCGCGATATCGTCGTGCTCCACTCCTTTTCCAAGAGCCATGGCTGCTCGGCGATCCGGGCCGGTTATTACGTCTGTGCAAGCGAGAGGCTTGCGCACCGTCTGAGGAGATACGATGATCCAGGCCAGGTGAGTCTGCTTGCCATGCAGGAGTTGCGAAAACGTTTGGAGGATTTTGCTTTGCCGAAAAGGAAATGTGCAGACTTGAAGGAGAGCATGAATCTGCTGCGGCGCCATTCACCGCGCATTGCTGGATTCGACGTGACCCCTTCCGTTTCGAATTTCTGTCTGGTGACCATGTCGCCTCGACTGGCTGAGGTCATCCGTGGCGACTATCGCATTCCGGATGCATCCGTCTTCGGCATCGCGAATCACGGAATGTACCGCCTCGCATTGGATGAGCCTGGGAAGATCCATCGCTTCCTGGAAGACTGTTCTAGGAGTGCAGCGCGATGAGAACCATCACCCTATTCGACGAGACGCTCCGGGATGGAGAGCAGCAGGTGGGCGTCTTCTTCAGTGTCGAACAGAAGCGGGAACTGGCCACACGGCTCGCGGCCTGCGGTATCACGGATGTCGACATCATGGAAGGCGTGACGGAATCCGAGGACGTGCTCATCCGTGAACTCTGCGCGGATGACGTTCCTGTCTGCCCGGCGTGTCTGTGCTCCGAGGCGGCCATCGACCGCGTGCTCCTGCTGGGCGCCAAGCGGGCGATCATGTTCTTCTCCGTCTCGGAGGGACTGCTGGCTTCCAAAGGGCTGAACCAGAAACAGGCCTTCGAGAAAATCGTTTCCTGCGCGCAGTACGCCAGCGCGAGCGGACTCGAGATCGATTTCGCCGCGGAGGACGCATCGCGGACGAACCAGGACTTCCTGATTCAGCTTGGGCGCGCGCTGCGCCCGCACATCCGGCACTACGTGCTCTGCGACACCGTGGGTTGCCTGCAGCCGAATCTCGCAGAGCTGCTGGTCAGGGAAGTGCTCACGAAGACAGGCTGTTCCATCGGGGTCCACTTCCATAATGATCTGGGGCTCGCGATCGAAAATACCATCCGCGGCGTTCTGGCGGGGGCTTCCATGGTGTCCGGAACCTTGACCGGCATCGGCGAGCGCGCGGGCAACGCCAATCTCGCAGAGGTCGCCCGGAGGCTGAGCTACGAACACGATGTGGAAGTGGAAGGCCTCGAACATCAAGCCTTCTTCCACCTGTGCAAGGAAGTGGCGATCCACGGCGTTCCTGCGGTTCCGCTAAGCGAGCAGGCACTCTACACGGAGACGGGCATCCACGTGCACGCCCTCATGCGGGATTCGGGCTCCTACATTCTCTTCCCCGGGAAGCAGCCCATCGTATGGTTCGGGAAATACTCGGGCAGCAGCAATTTCCGCTATCTGTTCGAGCGGGAGCTATCCGATCCGCAGGACGAGGAACGCTACGTGCGCATGCGCGGAACCATCAAGGAGAAGGCTCTGCGCGAGGGCAGGTCGTTCAGTTCGGATGAAGTGATCGCGATGTACCGCCGCGGCGAACTGTGAACGTGCGTGATTCGAGCTTCGTGAATTCCCTTACGAATCAACGAAGGAAGGCATCTTCGCGGCTTCGCAGAAAAAAGTGCTTGCGAAATCATCACGTCGTTGTAACCTAGTCATCTGCGCGATTGAGGTTGCGGAGGAAACGGAGGCGGCGGAGCCCGTAG
>DCFP01000015.1 GCA_002319925.1 Holophagaceae bacterium UBA1801
CGTCCGGAGCGGTCCCGCGGAGCGGGATTCCCGTGCGCAGCGGATGCCGCGGGGTGAACGCAGTGAACCAAGGTTCAAATCCTTTCGCCCCAACCAGGGCTCTACGCTTCCACCCTCAACCCTTCAATGTTTCGCCGTGACCAGACCGAAACCAAGGCCCGTTTCGTACCACAGGTAGTATCGCCCCGTGGCATCGTCGAACACCACGCAGGGACTGTAGGGGCCATTCGGTGCGTAGCCGCAGAACTTGCCGTCGAGCACAGGGTTGAGTGGATACGGGGTGAAGGTCCTTCCATCCGCCGAATAGGCCCAGCCGATCTTCGGATGCTTGGGGTCTTGCGCAATTTCGGCGAGAGGAATTCCGCAGTAGAAGAGTTGCCACTCTCCTCCCTTGAACACGACCCCGGGCACGGCGGATGCGACTGCATTCCAGGAGTTGCGGGGTCCGTTCGAGAGCACGGGATTCTGCGGATCCTTGGTCCAGTTCACACCGTCCAGCGAGGTCGCGCGCCCAGCCCTTGGCGTCCAGGAAGCGTCGACGCCCGTGTAGTACATGACGAACCGGGTTCCATCGTGTATGACGGTCGGGGATTCAACCCACAGCGAATCCCAGGCTCCTGCGTCTCCTTGCGCCAGCACTGGCCCAGTATCGATGCGAGTGAAATGGAGCCCATCCGTGGAGGTCGCCAGCCCGATGGCGCCACCGGGGGATTGATTATCGGAATCCCCGAAGTACCAGAGGTACCACGTGCCCCCGTGGTAGAGAATGGCCGGGGTATCCAGAAACCAATCGTCCCAGGCTGATTTTTCCGCTGGTTCGAGAATGCTGGCTTTCTCCGCGGGAGCGAGCCGGTTCCAGTGGATGCCGTCCGTGGATTCCGCGAGGCCGATCCGTCCTTTGCGATCGGTGCCCCCCTGGGCATAGGCCATTCTGAAAACCCGGCCTACTCCGGGCTTTGGCCAGATGGTGACATCCGGAGAACCGATGCCGGCGTCTTCTTCAAGGGTCGTCTGTTTCCTGAAAACCGGGAAAGTCCCCTCACTGCGCCAATTCCACGGAGCGGGCCTGAATACTTGCTTGGGCGCCGATGTCCATCGGTTCCCTGTTCCATCCTGGGCGCCCATCAAGGCCCAGGACATGAAGAAAGCCGTGAGGCATGCGGGACGCATCATGGAAGCAGAGCCTATGAAGCTGCATAAACCTGTCTACTTCCATTCTTCGGCTGAAAGCCGCTTCAACATTAGGGGTTGGGACGAAAGCAATACTAATTTTCTGTTTATTTTCATTTCGTATGTTGATTTTTTATTATTCGCAATTTCATTGTTGGAACATGCAAAGCTCGATCCATCCGGAATGGGTTTTAAAGCGATGAGTCAACACCCGGATGCCTGGATGCGGCTCCCGGCCTGGGGACAGGACATGGAGGACGCCAGTTGAAGACAGCGAACTGGGGTCCGAATCCCAAAGAAGGCGAGGAATGCACACACGGGCCCAGGATTTGCCGCAATCGTCTTCAGCGCATTTCAATCGTCCGTCCAAATCGCTAGGATGGCTGGAACTGGATGAGGCATGTGCGGCGGTTTTGAATTCGCGAGACATCCCAAGCGGCTCACCGATGAAGAATGGCGGCGGGCGGTGCGGGGCTCCGGCGCCAATGCGGGGAACTTTGATCCGCGCGAGCGTCAGGCAGGTGATACCGAATCAATCAAGGTCTACTTTCCGAACCCCAAGGCGGCAGTCCTCGTCGATCCTTCCACGGATTTGTGGCTGCCGTGGGGACGGCGGAAGGAGCAGCCCGGTGATTGGCCGGAGGGCGGCTGGGCCCGCGAAGAGTCGCTCCAGAAGGCCTTCTGGACGCGGTGGAACCCTGAACAGGTGATTGTCCATCCCGTGCGCTGGATGGAAAAGGATCGGCATCGCGTGAGCCGTTGGTTCGAAATGGAGCCAGGAACGGGCCTCGTCTGCTTGAAGCTCGCCAAGGCGCCTGGCACGCCCGTTTACGTGATCACCAAACCAGCTAAAGGGGATTATCTGGCGGAAATCCACGACCGCATTCCGCTCGTGGCGTAGCACGAAAGGGAACCGATCCCGGCTACGGCTTCAGTTTCGCAATCTGCAGAAGGGGCTTGGCGGCGGGCTTCTTCCCCTTGGCTGCGACCTTGACCTTTGGCCGGGAAGGCGCCTTCTGGGCCGCCTGCACAGTCATGGGCGGGTTCGTCCTGGCGATCCAGGGAAGCCTTGGCAGATCCGAAAGGACGCGCTTCTTCGCTGGATCCATCTCCACGTAAATGGAATCGTAGGGCCCCTGCGACCCTTTCGGGAGCAATCGCGTATCCATGTGCCAGGCCCCGAGCTTGCCCAGTTCCGTGCTCAGGGCGAGAATCCTGCGGCCCATGAGATCGTAATTGATGTTGGGGTCGGTGGGGCAGGCAAGGGTCCATGCGCCCTTAGTGCCCCAGGTCTCGGTCCAGGACTGCAGCTTGGCGAGCGCTCCGGGGGAAAGGGTCGAGTCCCCTTTAAGAAAATAGATGGGCTCGCGATGGGGCTGCATGGGCTGGGTCTGGGCGACGGCGGGCTCCTGGACCGGCGCCGGTTCGGGCTTGTGCATGCACCCAAGAAAACCTAGTGAAAAAACGCCAATAATCAGGATTGATTCACAAATGCACAAACGCCTTCCCATATTGACTAGCCCTTTCGCGCATGGATAGCCCATGATTGTAGCGCGATAAATGGTTGTAATCAGCAGGTGATTTCCTCTCATTGCCCCGCTTATCACCAAGCCCTGCTTCCCCGCAGCCCTCCCAGTGATCCTCCGGGAGTTCAGCATCTTCGCTTGGAGAAGCCTTCCCGAATGGTTTGCCGGTGGGAAGATGGTGACCGGAGAGCGACATGGCCCGGGATTTCCAGTCCTTTGTGAAACAGCTCGATTCCATGGGCGAGCTGAAACGCGTATCCGTCGATGTGAATCCGTACCTGGAAGCCGGCGCCATCGCCGACCGGGTTTCCAAGCAACCCGGGGGAGGTCCCGCGCTGCTCTTTGAAAGAGTCCAGGGTTCGGAAATGCCCGTGGCCATGAATGTTTACGGGAGTGCGCGCCGCATGGTGCTGGCCCTCGGCGTCGATCAGGACCCTTGCGGCCTGGATTCCATCGGTGACCGCATCGACCACTTCCTGCAGGAAGCCATGCCGAAACCCGGCACCGGTTTCCTCGACAAGCTCGCGAAACTCCCCATGCTGGCCGGCGTGTCGGGCTGGATGCCCAGGACCGTCCGGAAGGGGATCTGCCAGGAGATCATCTGGAAGGGCGACGATGTTCGGCTCTCGAAGCTGCCCGTGCTCACGACCTGGCCCGAGGACGGAGGTCCTTTCATCACCATGGGCATGAGCCACGTTCGCTACAAAGACGGGCGCCGGAACATGGGGCTCTACCGCCTGCAGGTCTTCGACGACCGGACGCTGGGATTCCACACGCAGCTCCACCACGATGGCGCCCGCGCCCGGACGGGCTATGCGCCCGGCGAGCACATGCCCGTGGCCGTGGCTTTCGGGGGCGATCCCGCCCTGCTCTATGCGGCATCCGCGCCGCTTCCGCCCTTCATCTCCGAGGTTTTCTTCACGGGGTTCCTGCGCGATGAAGGCGTCGAGCTGGTGAAGTGCGTGACGAACGATCTCGAAGTACCGGCCAATTCGGAGCTGGTCATCGAAGGCTGGGTGGATCCCGGGGAACGCAGGCAGGAAGGGCCCTTCGGCGATCACACGGGCTACTATTCCCTGGCCGACGACTACCCGGTGCTGCACGTGGAGGCCATCACCATGCGCCGGAATCCCATCTTCCCGGCCACCATCGTGGGCCGGCCACCCCAGGAGGATGCCTGCCTGGGCCTCGCCACCGAGCGGATCTTCCTGCCCCTGGTCCGCATGTCCCTGCCTGAAGTCGTGGACATGCACCTGCCACCGGGCGGCGCCTTCCACAACCTGGCCGTCCTCGCCATCAAAAAGGAATACCCAGGGCAGGCGCAGAAGGTCATGCACGCCGTGTGGGGTCTGGGACAGATGATGTTCACCAAGGCCATCGTCGTGGTGGACGCGGACATCGATCCCCACGACATGAACGAGGTGCTCTTCCGGGTGACCTCCAACGTGGATCCTCGCCGGGACATGCTCTTCACGGAAGGCCCCCTCGATGTGCTGGATCATGCCAGCGACCGCTTCGCCTTCGGCAGCAAGGTGGGCATCGACGCCACGCGCAAGAGCGAGCCCTTCGATGGCTACCAGCGCGAATGGCCACGGGACCTCGTATTCCCCGACCACGTCCTTGCGAAGATCACGCAGCGATGGCACGAGTACGGATTCTAGGAGTTCTCCATGTTCGATCCTCTCCTCAACGCCACGGAACAGCGGGTTCTGGGTTGCCTGATCGAGAAGCAGCTCTCGACGCCCGACTACTACCCGCTCACCCTGAATGCCCTCGTGAATGCCAGCAATCAGAGCACCAACCGGGATCCTGTGATGACTTTGGACGAGGCCACCGTGATGGAAGCGCTCAACGGACTGCGGGAGCGTAAAGTGGCGTGGTTCGTGGATTCCGCAGGCAGTCGCGTACAGAAATACGAGCATCGCATCGCCGATGAACTCGGGTTGTCGATCCAGGAAACCGCCGTTCTAGCGGAATTGCTGCTGCGCGGCCCGCAGACGCCCGGGGAGCTGCGCAGCCGATGTACGCGCATGTATGCCTTCCAGGATCTGAAGGAGGTGGAAGCGGCCCTAGATCTGTTGATGGAAGCCGATCCACCCCTGGTCTCGCGCATGCAGCGCCAGCCGGGAATGAAGGAGACCCGCTTCACCCACCGACTCGGCGAGCTGGCGGAGCAGCCTTCGATGCCGTCTGCACTCCCGAGGAATGCGCAGCTGGAAGCCGAACTTTCCGCCCTTCGCGAGGAATTCATCCAGCTCCGGGCGGAGTTCGAGACCTTCAAGAAGCAGTTCGAATAGGGTTTAAGGAATTAGCACGCTCGCGCCCGTGGTGCGCCGGGCTTCCAGATCCGCATGGGCCTTGGCTGCGTCGGTCAGGGGGTAGCGGTGGTTGATCTCGATCTTCACCTTGCCGGACAGGACGATGTCGAAGAGGTCCTTGGAGATCTCGTCCAGGTCCTCGCGTTTCGCAGTATGGGAGTAAAGCGTGGGCCGCGTGAAGTAGAGGGAGCCGTGCTGCGCGAGGAGCCCCGGTTCGAAGGGAGGCACGGGGCCTGATGCATTGCCGAAGCTCACCATCAATCCGAAGGGGCGCAGGCACTGGATGGAACCCATGAAGGTGTCCTTGCCCACGGAGTCGTAGACCACGGGCACGCCCAGGCCGAAGGTGAGGGCCTTCACGCGCTCCACGAAATCCTCGGTGCGGTAGTTGATGCAGTGATCGGCGCCATGCTGCCTGGCCAGTTCGCACTTTTCGTCAGATCCGGCGGTGCCGATGACCTTGGCCCCCAGTGCCTTCAGCCACTGGCAGGCGATGAGGCCCACGCCGCCCGAGGCCGCATGGAAGAGCACCGTGTCGCCAGGCTGCACGCGGTACGTGCGGCGCACCAGGTACTGCACCGTCATGCCCTTCAGCATCATGGCCGCACCCTGTTCGAAAGAGAGGCCCTCCGGCAGCCGGCACAAGCGATCCGCGGGAACATTGCGAGCTTCCGCGTAGGCGCCCACGGGGCCGCCCGCGTAGGCGACCCGGTCACCGGGCCGGAGATGAGTCACGCCCTGCCCCACAGCTTCCACCACACCCGCCCCTTCGTTGCCCGCTCCGGAGGGCAGGGGCACCTTGTAGAGGCCATTGCGCTGATAGACATCGATGAAGTTGATCCCGCAGGCCATCTGGCGGATACGGGCCTCGCCCGGGCCTGGATCGGCCAGGACCACCTCCTCCAGGCGGAACACCTCGGGGCCGCCGCATTCGTGGAATCGGATCGCTTTCGCCATGATCACTCCTCAGGGTTCGCGGGAAGACGCGATATCAATGAGTTTCAGGAGTTCCGAGACCACCATCCGCCGATTTGTGTCCGCCTCGTAGAGGGCGGAAACCTTCTTGCGGGCCGCGGCCACATCGCCGCAGGCCTTGCCCCGGGCGATGAGTTCCTTGCACAACTCGGGCATGGGTCCCCAGTTCCCGCATTCGATCCACGCGTCGCTCACGAAGACGAACTTCGGAATGGCTTCGCCGCCGTTGGTGAGGAAGCGCGCGAAGACCTCGGGGTGCTGCTGCCGGGAGACGATGCGCAGCTTCAGATTGGGCGCGGCGTCGACCAAGCGTTTGAGCACGGGGAGATGCCTCACCACATCGCCACACCAGTCTTCGGCGATGGCGATGACGTGCACGGGACGCGGCAGAGCTCCCAGGTAGGCGACGGTGGCCGGTTCGAGCGTCAGGGCTTCATGAAGGGACGCCATCTTCTGGCGGTTCTCCGGACTTTCCCCGCCGGCCATCCAGGCCGCGTATTCCTGGCCGGAGTTGAAAACGGATTTCCAATCAATCAACGGAAGAGTGGGCGGACGAGGCATGATCGATTCCTCCTGGAACACTCATTCGATGAGGCGACGTCGATGGTATGACAGGTCGCTCCATCACTCCAGGTTTGAAAGAAAGAATTCCGCCTGGTCCCACTGCGCCTCGGAATACACGGAGATCCCCGCTGCCCGCAGGGCCGCAGTCACCACACCCTGGCCCTGCACCACTCGGCCCGTGAAAGTGCCATCGTAGATCCAATGGCTCCCGCAGGAGGGGCTCCGTTCCTTGAGCACCGCAACATGGATGCCATGCCGCTGACAAAGGGCCACAGTCTCCGCGGCGCCTGCGATGAAGGCTTCCGTCGCGGTATGTCCCTTTGGGTCCACGACTCGGGCTATGCCTTGCAGCACGGCGCCACCATCCCCGGATGCGATCTCCATGGGCGCACGGGGCGTTGGCAATCCCGCGGCGATTTCCGGGCAGAAGGGCACGACACGCCCCTCGGCAATCCAGCGGGAAAGCACCGGATGGCTGGAGAGCGCGGCTGAACCATCGTACCGGACCGGTTCGCCCAGCAGGCAGGAACTCACGAGTACCTTTTCCATGCTTCTCACCCTATCCGGGTTGCAGTAAACCTGCCTGGAGTAGAATGGCCCCGGAGGCGGACATGGAGATTCCCGAAGAACTGCGAGAACTCGTGGATCGCCTTGGCCAGGCCCTGGTTCAGGCCCTGGTGACCGATGATCAGTGTCGGGACCTGGCCCGCCAGATCCAGGAGAGCGGCTTCGAGGTCGGATTGATGATCGAAGCGACCCTGGCCCTGCACAAGCGTGAAGAAGATGCCTCCGCGCCCAGCACGGATGTAACCTCTCGGTTCTTCCCTCCTGTGAATCCTGACGAACCCGTGGAGCGGGAAAGAGCCCAGTGGTCCGAGGAGGACCGGGCCTTCTTGCAGAAGTTCAAGATCTCCCTGGATTGAGCCATGCAACCAAAAGACGTTCCGGCCGGAGCTCCACAGCGCTGGGACGACCCTGCACCTGAACTCGAAACCGCTGCACGCCCGAATGCCGCAGGCATGAGCCGGGATCAGCTCAGGGAGCTGGTTTCAGCGTTGGGCGAGAAACCCTTCCGCGCCGATCAGATCTTCGAGGGGCTCTACCACCACCGCTGGACCCAGTGGTCCGCCTTCACCCAACTCTCGAAGGACCTGCGCGCCAAGCTGGTGTCCTCCGTGGATCTGCAGTGGCCGGAGATCGTGGAGAGCGCGGTGAGCAGCGATGGCTCTGCCAAGCACGCCTTCAGAATGCGGGACGGCCGCATTGTGGAAGGCGTGCACATGCCCTACGAAGACCGCGCGACGCTGTGCCTTTCCAGCCAGGTGGGCTGCGCCATGGGTTGCACCTTCTGCGCGACGGGAAAAATGGGCATCCTGCGCAACCTCACTGCTGCCGAGATCGCGGGTCAAGTGATCGCCATGCTCAACCATCACGGCCATCCGCCGGGCACACCCGTGAACCTCGTCTTCATGGGCATGGGCGAGCCCATGCACAACCTGGCCCACGTCATGGGCGCCTTCGACCTGCTGCATGATCCTTTGGGTTTGGCGATTCCGCCATGGCGCGTCACCGTGAGCACCTCGGGACTGGTCACCGGAATCCAGCGATTGGGCACCTTCAAACCCAGGCCCCGCCTGGCTCTCAGCCTCAACGGCACCACGGACGAGCACCGCTCCCGCATCATGCCGGTCAACCGCGTATGGAACCTGGATGCCCTCGCCCAGGCCCTGCAGGCGTTTCCTCTGGAGCACGACGAACTCATCACCCTCGAGTACGTGCTCCTGAAGGGCCTCACGGACAGCCTGGAGGATGGGCGGAGACTCGCGGCTTTCGCGAAACGGTTCCCGTCCAAGATTAATCTGATTCCGTTCAATCCCCATGAAGCCGGTACCAGCGATGGCTTCGAGCCCCCCGAGGAGTTGCGCATCGGTCAGCTCTCCCGGTTGCTGTCGAACCAGGGCCTGATCGTGAGCGTCCGCCGCAGCCGCGGCCAGGATATCGCCGGAGCCTGCGGGCAACTGGCGCGGAAGCGAAGCGCAGAAAACCCTGCGAAGTGACTGCTGGGGAACCATGGTTCATGGGCTTGCTGCATAATGCAGTTCAGGTGTGTGAATCATGAAACGTGCGTTCGGACTTGCAACGATCCTTCTCTCCTCGGCCCTGGCTTTCAGTCAAGGCTCCATCCGTGTGGGTGCCTTGAAGGGCCCCACGGGCATCGGCATGATCAAGCTCTTCGAGAACCCACCTGCCTTGCCCCAGGGTGAAACCCTGGCCCTCGAGGCGGTGCCCTCGGCGGACGCCATTGCCGCCAAACTGGTCGCGGGAGAGTTCGATGCAGCGGTACTTCCCGTGAACATGGCGGCGAAACTATCCATTGCCGGGCTGCCCTATCGCATGGTCGCCGTGGTGGGCATGGGCATGGTTTCCGTCATCACCACTGACCCGGCCATTCACACCTTCAGTGATCTGAAAGGCCGCGAAATCCATGTCGCAGGCCAAGGTGCCACACCGGAATTCCTGATGCGCGCGATCGCCCGGAAGAAGGGACTGGATGCGGACAAGGACATGACCCTCACGTTCCAGCTCCCGCCACCGGAGATCGCCGCATCCCTCGTCGCGGGCCGCATCTCCACCGCGGTGCTGCCCGAACCCTTCGCCACGCAGGTGCTCAAGGGCAATGCCCAGGCCCGTGTCCCCTTCGCTCTGGATGCGCTCTGGCAGGAAACCTCCGGCCGTTCCGGCTATCCCATGTCCGTGTTCGTGATGCGGAATGATCTCCTCAAGGATCATGCCGGCGCAGCCAAGGCCATCGCGAACGCCTACGAATCCTCCGTGGCGTGGGTCAAGGCCCATCCTGCGGAAGCGGGCGTCCTGGTGGAGAAGCATGATCTCGGCCTCAGGGCGGCCATCGCGAGTGCGGCGATTCCGCGCTCGGCCTACGTCTTCGTTCCCGCTCCCACCGCCAGGCCCGATGTGGAAGCCCTGCTTTCCGTGTTCCTGTCCATCGCGCCCAAGTCCATCGGAGGACGGCTGCCCAGCCCGGACTTCTATGCGGAAGTGGCGAAGTAGCGGCCCAGCCTTCGCTCCGGCGGCCGCGGTGGCCCTTGGCACCGTGGTCCTGCTGGGAATCTGGGCTGCAGCTTCCAGCTTCATCCATTCCGAAATCGTCCTTCCTTCGCCGTGGCGCGTCGCCTTGGCCGTCGTCGAATTGTTCCCCACGAGCAGGTTCCTGGCGGCGCTGCAAGCTACCTTTTTCCGTGGCCTCGCTTCCTTCGGGATCTCCATGGCCGCTGGGGTCGCGGTGGGGCTGGCCTGCGGGCTTTCCGCCACGTTCGCCTACACCATGGCTCCCACCCTCACCGTCACCCGGGCCACACCGGTACTCGCGGTGATTCTCCTGGCGCTCATCTGGTTCCCTTCTGGCGCCGTGCCCGTGTTCGCCGCAGTGCTCATGGCCTTCCCCGTGGTGGTGGCCGATGTGCGTCAGGGCGTCCGCTCGGCGGATCCCAAGCTCCTGGAGATGGCAAAGCTCTTCCGTCTGCGCAGGCGTGACCAGTTGAAGAGCATCTACGCGCCAGCCGTGGCGCCCCATCTGGTGTCCGCCTCCCACAGCGCCCTGGGCCTCTGCTGGAAGGTGGTCGTCGCCGGCGAGGTATTGAGCCAGCCCGTGCGCGCCCTGGGCACGGGCATGAACCGGGCGCGCATCGAGCTGGAGACGGCCGAGGTCTTCGCGTGGACTTTCGCCGGCATTCTGCTCTGCGCCTTCACCGATCTGCTGTTCAAACTCGCTCGGAGGAGGCGCGGCGTTGACGTACAGCCTTCGTGAAGTCTCGAAAGCCTTCGGCGAACTGCAGGTCCTGGACCGCTTCAGCCTGGAGATCCCCCGCGGGAGGGTGTCCGCGGTGCTGGGACCTTCGGGCTGCGGCAAGACCACGCTCTTGAACATCCTGTCGGGGTTGCTGCCCTCCGATACCGGCGAACGCGTCGGCCTGGAAGAAGCGCGCTTCAGTTACGTATTCCAAGAGCCCCGGCTCATTCCCTCTCTATCAGCGCTGCGGAACGTCGAGCTGGTCCTCCGGGCGAACCTCCCGCATCCCGAGCGCCACGAGCGCGCCCTGCACTTCCTGACCGCGGTTGGCTTGCAGGATGCGGCGCATCAGAAACCCGGCCAGCTCTCAGGCGGCATGCGGCAACGCGCGGCCCTGGCCCGGGCCTTCGCCTTCCCTTCGGATCTGCTGCTCCTGGACGAACCCTTCCAGTCCGTGGATCTCAAGACCCGCATCGGCCTCATGGACGCCTTCCTGGCACTGCAGGCGGAGGATCCTCGCACGGTCGTCTTCGTGACGCACGAGGTCAAGGAGGCCCTCTACCTGGGCGATTCCGTGGTGGTGCTTTCCGACAGGCCTGCCCGCGTTCTGGATCGTGTGGAACTGACCCTGCCCCGGGAACAGCGGCGGTACGGCTCTTCGGAACTGTCCGGAATGGAGGCGAGTCTCTACCGGTTGATCCTCGGCGCGTGATCCGCGCGACCCTATTGACCACAGAGACACGGAGGGCACGGAGTTCATGACCGTTGGCCAGGCCAACTCATATCCAGGGGCTCCGCGAACTCCGCGCCTCCGTGGTGAATGAAATCTGTATCATTCCCCTTTGCACTCGGGGCAGAGGCCGAAAAGCTGGAGTTGGTGCCGCGTGATGCGAAAACCGGACTTGGCTTCCATGGCTTCCAGGGCCCGCTTCAAGGCGCAGCCTTCCACCTCCACGGCCCGGCCGCACTGCTCGCACTGCACGTGATGATGGTGCTTCGATGTGCTGCACCACACGAAGCGCATGATCTGATCCGGACCCACCAGGGTCTCCACCCATCCATGCTCCGCGAACTGCTGCAGGTTGCGATAGACCGTGGGCACGCCGGACCGGTACCCCTTCATGCGCGAGATGATTTCCTCCACGCTCAAGGGGCGGTCGGATGTCTCGAGCACCCGGATGATGGCTTGCCGCTGGGGTGTGACGCGAAAGCCCGCTCCGCGTAGAGCCGCATCCCTGACTGCATTCGTGTTTCTATGGACCATGAAGCCCTTCCCCAGGGGAGGCGAGAGACCCGCTTAGACGAATCGCGTGACCGTGAAGATGAGCAGCACGCCCGCGAGTGTGAGCGCGATCTTCTTGTAGGAGCTCTCCTGGCTGTGGGCCTCGGGAAGGATGTCGCTGGCGCCGATGTAGAGAAGGAAGCCGGCGAAGAAACCCAGGTAGAGCACCAGGAAACTCGGCGGGACTTTCAGCCAGAAGATGGAGAGCGCGCCAAGCACGGGGGCGATCGCATCCAGCAGGAGGAACCACTTCGACTTGGCGGGCGTGTTCTGATGGTGGAGCATCAGCGTCACGGTGTTCATGCCATCGGTGAAGTCGTGGGAGATGACCGCGATGGCTACGAGCGCGCCCACCGAGGGGCTCACCTGGAAACCCAGGGCGATGCCGAGCCCGTCCATGAAGCTGTGGCCGATGAGGGCCAGCGCTGAAAAGACGCCCACCTGGGGATGATGGTGATGGGCGTAGTCCTCCTCGTGCCCGTGGTGGATGAGGATCACCTTTTCCATCACATGGAAGAGCAGGAAGCCGAAGACCAAGGCCACCATGGCGCTCATGGGAGCGATCCGGCCAGCCTGGGTCTGCTCGATGATCTCGGGCAGGATGTCGAAGAAGACGACGCCGAGCAGGACGCCCGCGGTGAAGCTCATGATGAGGTGGAGCTTGTCCCGGAATCGTATTGCGAAAAGCCCGCCGATGGTGGTGGACAGGAAGGTCGCACAGGCGAACAGCACGATGGTCAGGTTCATGGGCAAGGATCCAGATGAAAGCGGGAAGTCCCGCAGTCCAGGAATAAAACTCTATGTCAAATGGAAATGATTTTCAATAACGATTCTTGGGAGCGGACTCGCCGATGCCCAGCCAGAACCCGGGGACTTCATGTCGTTGGTGGAGTCTGGTCACCGCCCTTCGACCCATGGTCCAGCGGTTGACCGGTATGCCAGCCCTGTGCTCCATTCCGAGGATCCGGCACACCTTGCTCGATTAATTCAGATTGGTCCATCCCCAGTCCTGGTGCGGTTTTCGTTCCGGTTTGCCGGACCCGGGAGTATGATGCGGAACGCGTGAAACCAGGGAGACAAAAACATGGACCGTCCTGAACGGGAACCACTGAAGAGCATTCTGGAGCGCAATCGCGTGATCCCGGCGGTGAAGGACGACTCGGCCATGAAGAAAGCCCTGCACTCTTCCCACGACATCATCTTCGTTTTGTACGGCGACATCCTGACCCTGGACGATCATGTCAACGCCATCCTGAAAAGCGGCAAGATGCCCTTCATACACCTCGATATGATCAACGGACTGGCTTCGAACCCCGTTGTGCTCGAGTACTTCTACCGGCATTTCAAACGCAATTGCGGCGTCATCACCACGAAGTCGAATATGGCCAAGAAGGCCATGGAGATGGGTATCCGCGTGGTGCAGCGCTACTTCATGCTGGACAGCCTCTCCGTGGAGAGTTCCATCGAAGGCATCGGAAAAACGCGCACGGACGCCATCGAGATCATGCCGGGCATCATCCCAAGGGTCATCAGCCATATCCACCGCCAGACCAACGCGCCGATCATCGCGGGCGGCCTCATCAACACTGCGTCGGACATTGAGCGCATCCTCGCAGCGGGCGCCATCGCGGTTTCCACCAGTAAGAGCGAATTATGGCCCCTTAACAATCAGACTGCCGCTGGCAGCAGCAAGCCAGCTCAGGAATAGTAAAAAATAGAACATAAAAAAATCTTGACTTGTGCGTCGAACCCTTTCATTCTTCATCCCAAATTGAATATCGACATTACTGGCGCGAGACGGGAGAGCCAAAAAACACAACTCTTCCACATTTCTGCTCACAGATTGGACGGGAGAGTCATTCAGCGGCTCTCCCGTTTTTTTTATCCACAAGGAGACATATTTCTGGAATAGGTCCGACGGTTTTCCGGAAAACTTCGATGGACCGATTCCCGGGGCAAAGAGGTGAAATAAACCACGCCTGTAATTGACATCAGGCTGCTGGTGTTATGGAAATATTTGGGCTATATCGATCAAATATTTGATTTTATTTTCCACTAGGGCATCCCGCCCAATAAACAAAGGAGAGGTTTTATGGGTAGTCAGTTCTTAGGCGAAGTGCTGGGCACGATGACGCTCATCCTGCTCGGTAACGGCGTGGTCGCGGCCGTGCTGCTGAACAAGTCCAAGGCCCAGAATTCGGGCTGGATCGTGATCACGGCAGGGTGGGCCTTCGCAGTGCTCGCGGGCGTCTTCGTGGCCGCGGCCACGGGCAGCCCCCAGGCCGATCTCAATCCCGCGGTGACCATCGCCAAGGTGTTCATGGGCGGCACGACTCCCAATGACGCCGTCACTCGCATCTGCGGTGAGTTCCTGGGCGCCTTCATCGGCTCCGTGCTCGTGTTCCTCTCTTACTTCCAGCACTGGGGCGAAACCAGCGACCCCGGCCTGAAGCTGGCCTGCCATTCCACTGGCCCCGCCATCCGCAACCCCTTCTGGAATCTCATCACTGAAATTGTGGGCACCTTCGTGCTCGTATTCGTCATCTTCTGCATCTTCGCCAAGAGTGGCGCCACCGCTGGCGCTCCCGCCGCCGGCGTCGGCCCCTACCTCGTGGCCATGCTGGTCTGGGGCATCGGCCTGAGCTTGGGCGGTCCCACGGGTTATGCCATCAACCCCGCCCGTGATCTCGGCCCCCGCATCGCCCACGCGGTCCTGCCCATCCCCGGCAAGGGCGGCAGCGATTGGGGCTACGCTTGGATCCCCGTGATCGGCCCCTGCATCGGCGCCGTCATCGCCGCCCTGGTCGCCAAGTCCGTCGGCTTGTAATGGAAAATTAGCTCACGCATCTGAAAGCTGTCTCCATCTCGTCAGTAAAGCTGTGCCATAAACGCGGCTGAGTTCATCAGCAACACCTTTTCATTGGAGCATCACTATGGCTAAATACGCAGCTGCAGTCGATCAGGGAACGACCAGCACCCGCTTCATGATCTTCGATCATGCTGGCGCCGTGGTCGGCATCGCCCAGCAGGAATTCCCGCAGATCTATCCGAAGCCGGGCTGGGTCGAGCACGACCCGATGG
>DCFP01000076.1:0-4076 GCA_002319925.1 Holophagaceae bacterium UBA1801
ATCCCTTTCTTAACGGCCTAACGAGAATTAGACGTACTGTTTCAACGAGTGTTGAAGCAGCCTAATACGGTAAACAAGTAGAGAGTAAATGTTGAAAGAACCGTAGAGCTAAGTGATGAGGAAACCTGAATAGGCGTACTACATTTCGCCGGATGGATGGGATCATTTTACTTGGGATCGAACTTCGGATTGAAGTTCTATCATGGGCGGTCGGTCGATGCGGATCTCTTCGTTGTGTGTTGCATCGGGTGATTTGAACGCAATAAGGCGAGCTGTTTCGGACTTGACTTGCTTGGACGGGCACATATTGATATAGCATTGACAAGCGAAAAAAAGACGATAACCTTGGGTAACCAAGCTGGACTTGCGCTGGGATGTGCAGAAACCTACTGCGGTGGTTGAGGTGTGCATTGGGGAGAAGTGAACATGCTTCAACACGCTAAGCTGGCTGTGGATTCACGGGTGGAGGCATTCGAGGGGAAATCACCCAGGCTTCTGGATCAATTGCGGGGATGTGCTCGCGCGAAGCACTACAGCCTAAGAACCGAAGAGGCTTATGTCGACTGGGTTCGGCGATTCGTCTTCTTTCACAAGAAACGCCACCCGCAGGATATGGGAGCGAGTGAAATACAAACGTTCCTCACGCATCTAGCCGTCGAACGGCATGTTTCGCCTTCCACGCAGAATCAAGCCAAATCGGCGCTTCTCTTTCTTTATCGTGAGGTGCTCCAGGTGGAGTTGCCCTGGCTCAATGAGATTGTCCAGGCGAAGCATAGCCCTCGCCTGCCGGTGGTGTTGACCCCAAGCGAAGTGCGCGCCCTGCTGGACCAAATGGAAGGAGTGATGCTGCTTGTGACTCGGTTGTTGTATGGCACCGGGGTACGGCTCATGGAGGCGCTGAGTCTGCGGGTGAAGGACGTGGATTTCGAAAAGCGCGAGATCGTCGTGCGCTGTGGCAAGGGGGGCAAGGACCGGGTCACCATGCTGCCGGATTCACTCGTGATGCCTCTGAAGGCACACCTCGGACGAGTGAAACAACTCCATGAGAAGGACCTTGCGGAGGGTTATGGCGAGGTGTTTCTTCCCGATGCCCTCGCAGAAAAATCGAGAGCAGCATCCAGGGCCTGGGGGTGGCAGTGGGTGTTCCCTTCCACGGTGCGCTCGACGGATCCTCGCGGTGGCGTTGTGCGACGGCACCACGTGCATCCAGAGAGCGTGCAAAAGGCCGTGAGGACCGCGGCGCGCTCGGCGGAATTGGTCAAGCCGGTATCCCCCCATGTTTTGCGCCACTCCTTTGCCACTCATCTGCTGCAGAACGGCTATGACATTCGCACCGCCCAGGAACTGCTGGGGCATCGGGACGTGGAAACCACGATGATATATACCCACGTGCTCAATCGCGGCGGGCTCGCCGTCATGAGTCCACTTGACCGGATGTGAGCGTGAATGGGATGGTCGCGCAGATCGCCTCCTCACGAATCTGCGTGGGCGAATCCGGTCGAGTGGAGGTTCACACACTGGTTCCTGAACATCTTCATCGCTGTGCATCGCTGGCTTGAATATGCGTTTCGTTCTGGCGAATCCATAGGGCTGCTCTGTTGACCAGACCGGATGGAAACGGTCTAGCGAAGCCGCAACGGGCCTTGCGGCTTCCTCGATTCCAAGGCCAAGGAATCCCCATGGATTATTGGGCCATGGTTTAAGGGAAAATCATCAATATCGGCTCTTCGCGGACTTCCGGGGGAGACTTTGCGAAAAGGCAAAGTGCTTTGGGCAACGTTCTTCCTATCTATCCCCTGCATCCCCTACATCGGTGGCTAAGAAAGGCTTTTTGCCAGCAGGTTGAGAAGAGCCTTGTAGAAGTCTTCATCGCGATAGTTGAAGCGGAATTCGCACTCCTTCAAAGGTCTGGCGAGGGCTGCCATTGAACCTCGCCAAGCGGCGCTTGGCGTAGCTCCAGTAGGATTCGATGCCATTTCTGTGGCGATTCCCGCGGGCGAATTCGTTCTCACCATGGTTCACCCGGAAGTGCTTCTCGAACCCCATGTCTTCCAGACCGACATACGTCTTCCAGCTATCGCTATGAACGATGCTCTCCAGGGAGACATGCACGCGAATCAATGCCAGCAGCGAGGCTTTCCGGCAATCAGGCACAATCTGGGTGAACACCTTTCCCTTTCGCTTGAGGACGCCGAAGACGATGGTCTTGCCACCCGTTCCGCGCCCTCGCTTTCCGCGCACACGATGAGGTCCGAAGTACGACTCATCGATCTCCACTTCCCCAGAGAAAGGCGACTGGCGCTCGCATTCCTGGGCCAGTCGCTCACGAACTCGGAGGAAGAAGGCGTTCACGGAACGAATGGACAGTCCTGCCAGAGGAGCTGTTTCTGTGGCCGTTAGATCAAGCGCAAAGCAGCGGATCACCTGCCGGAATTTGGCCTCCGAAATTCTTGAACGGCGGTAGTACTTGTTCTGAATAGCCATGGCACGGGCTCCATGCTCTCACGCTCATGGTTTGCTTCCTAAGATCCTCGGTTTTTCCCCTGGATTTCAGTGAAGACCCCGAAAGCACGGGCACTCGGGCCCGAATGTTCTTTCGACTCCAGCTGCGCGGTTCACTCCCATCCAGGGGAAGGGCCACGCATCGCATTCACCATCACTGCGCTTTCAAGCGGATCCGGCTGATCTCGCCGCGGGGCCACAGGCGCATGCGCGGGCCCCAAGTGCCGGTTCCTCTGGTGACGATCAGGGTCATGCCATCGATCTGGATTTGCCCGTTGAGGATGGGGTAGGCAAACTGCACGAGGTAGCCGAAGGGCCAGACCTGGCCGCCATGGGTATGGCCCGAGAGCATGAGTCCGGTGCCGGCCCGGGCGGCTGCTTGGGTTTGGTTGGGGATGTGGGACAGGAGGATCAAAGCGCCCTTTGGGCGATATGGCGGGGGTTCCCAGGCTGTTGTTGAATCACCCGTGATCCGGCGGCCCGCTTCGAGGCGGCCCGCCAGAACGAGGCCTGGCGCGGGAACGGCCAGCTCATTGCGCAGCATGTGAACGCCGGCCTCGTCCAGCGGCGAGCTCGATCCGCCGTAGCGCTCGTGGTTGCCTTCCACGCCCCACACGCCAAGGGGCGCGCGCAGGGCCTGGAGTTCCTTGATGTCCGCTTCCTCCGGGCGGTTGTGCCCTTCGAAGACATCGCCGAGGACCAGGATCAGATCGGGGTTCAATGCTTGGGTCTGGGCGACGCGGGCCTTCAGCCACCGGGGGCCGATGCTGGTTCCCAGATGTAAATCCGAAAGGGCCACGATGACGAGGCCGTCCAGTCTCTGTGGCAAGCCTGGCAGCGCCACTTCGTAGTCGACAACTTCGGGCGGGCGCAGTCCCTGGATGCTGGCGATGACGGCGAGCACCATTCCTGCCAGCAGGGCCAGGCCGCGCAGACGGGGAGCATGCTTCCGGAGCCGTGTTCCGAATCCCGTACCCAGCTCGATCAGGAGCAGCGGCATGAGGCAAAGGAAGAGCGTGCCGAACAGGGTCATGCCCGTGATCTCGACGACGCCTGCAACCGGCAGCCACTCGCTGTGTTCCAGCAACCGGCCAAGGGCCATCACGATTCAGGTGACCGCGAATCCGGTCCAGAACCAATGTTTGGGAATCCAGCGCGACACCAAAGAGATCGTGGCTGCGCGCCAGGCGACGTAGGCCAGGGCGATGGTCGAGAAGAGCGTCAGGCCCCATCCGAACATGGATCAGTGATCTCCATCGCTATTGCGGCTGGTGGCGGGGCCATCGAACTTGCTTGAGCCACTGTTGCAGTTTCTCCATGTAGACGTAGAACACGGGCGTCACGTAGAGGGTCAAAGTCTGGGAGAACAGGAGGCCCCCGACGACGGCCAAACCTAGTGGCCGCCTGGACTCCGCGCCGGCGCCGAAGCCCAGGGCGATGGGCAGTCCGGCCATGAGCGCGGCCATGGTGGTCATCATGATGGGTCGGAAGCGGATGACGCAGGCCTGGTGGATCGCCTCCTCGGCGCTCTTGCCCTCCTGCTGGGCGGCGACGGCGAAGTCGACCATCATGAT
>DCFP01000076.1:4353-4511 GCA_002319925.1 Holophagaceae bacterium UBA1801
ATGATGCCGTTCTTCTTCACGAGGCCCACGAGCATGATGATGCCGACGAAGGCGTAGAGCGAAAGTTCCGTGCGGAAGAGCAGGAGCGTGAGCAGCGCGCCGAAGCCCGCGAAGGGCAGGGCCGTGAGGATGGTGAGCGGGTGGATGTAGCTCTCGTA
>DCFP01000076.1:4766-6169 GCA_002319925.1 Holophagaceae bacterium UBA1801
TGGATGTAGCTCTCGTAGAGGATGCCCAGGATGATGTAGATGACGATGATGGTCAGCCCGATCAGCCAGCCCATGCTGGATTGCGAGGACTGGAACTGCTGGGCGCTGCCCTGGAAGCTTGCGAGGACTCCATTGGGCAGCAGGGTGCGGGTCAGCCGGGTGATCTCGTCCAGGGCGGGTCCAAGCACTACGCCGGTTTTGAGGTTGAAGGAGATGGTGACCGCCGGCAACTGGCCGGCATGGTTCACCGACAACGGGCCAACGTCCTGGCGCTGGCGGGTGACGGCCTGCAGCGGCACCAGCTTGCCTTGGTCAGAGCGCACGTCAACCAAGGCGAGCGTGGAGGGATCGGTCTGGTACCGGGGATCCAGTTCCATGATCACGCTGTACTGGTCGTTGGCCGCGAAGATGTCGGACACGCTGCGCGTCCCGTAGGCGCTGTAGAGGGTGTCCTCAATCTGCTTGGGGCTGACGCCGAGCATCAGGGCCTGGTTGCGGTCGATCTCCACGTTGAGCTGGGGGTTCGCGAGCTCCATGTCGCTGGTGACGTCCTGGATGCTCGGCAGTTGCCGCATGGCGTGCATCAGCTTGTCGGCCACGCCGTAGATCTGGTTGATGTCGGTGCCCTGCAGGCTCAGCTGGTACTGGCTGCGCGAATACCTGCCGCTGACATTGATGGGCGGCGGATTGATCAGCATGGCCCGAATGCCGGGGACGCTGTTGAGCTTGGGGCGCAGCTCGGCGATCACCTGGTCGGCGCTGAGTTTGCGTCCCGCCCGGGGCGTGAGCATGAGGCGCAACTGAGCGTCGTCGCTGACGCTGACCATGAAGCGGTCCACGTTGGGATCCTTCTGCGCGATCTTGGCCAGCGCCATCGCGTGGTCCAGCCGGGAGGCATAGGAGCTGTCCTGGGCCGTCTCGGTGTTGACGATGACCAGGTCCCGGTCCTCGGAGGGGATGAACCCCTTCGGAACGTAGACGAAGAGGAAGAACGTGGCGATCAGGATCACGATGGAGCCGAGCAACACGGCTCCTTTGTGGCGCAGCGCGAAAAGGAGGCTCCGGTCGTAGTGCCTCACGAGCCACTGGTACTCGTTCTCGCTGACATCGTAGGCGTGGCCGTGGTGCTGGTGTTCCTTCAGGAACCGGCTGCCCAGCATGGGCGTCAGCGTGAGGCTGATGAGACCGCTCACCATCACGGCGACGCCGATGGTGACCGAGAATTCCCGGAACAGCCGCCCCATGATGCCGCCGAGGAAGAGCAGGGGAATGAACACCGCGGCCAGGGAGAGGGTCATGGAGACGATGGTGAAGCCCACCTCCCGCGCCCCTTCCAGTGCCGCCTGCATGCGACTCTTGCCCATCTCCAGGTGCCGGATGATGTTCTCCAGCATCACGATGGC
>DCFP01000076.1:6432-20552 GCA_002319925.1 Holophagaceae bacterium UBA1801
TCGTCCACCACGAAGCCCACCGACAGCGTTAGCGCCATCAGCGACATGTTGTCGAGACTGTAGCCGAGCAGATACATGACGGCGAAGGTCCCGATCAGCGACATGGGCAGGGCCAGGCTCGGAATGACCGTGGCCGAGAGGTTGCGGATGAAGAGGAAGATCACCAGCACCACCAGCACGAGGGTCAGCAGGAGGGTCGTCTTGACATCGCTGACCGAGGCCTGAATGGCGTTGCTGGCATCGGTGAGGATCCGCAGGTGCACCGCCGCGGGCAGCTTGGCCTGGAAGGAGGGCAGCACCGCCTTGACCGCTTCTGCCACCTGTACGGTGTTCTGGCCGGGCTGCTTCAGCACCGAGAGCGAGATGGACTGCGCCTTGGTCTTGGCGGTGAAGAACCAGGCGGAGTCCTGGGTGTTCTCCACGCTGTCGACGAGCTTGGCGATGTCCGCCAGGCGCACCGGCTGCCCGTTGCGCACCGCCACGACGACCGCCCCGTAATGGCTGGCTTCAGCCAGCTGGCCGTTGGCCATCAGTGTCATCGAGCGGTTAGGACCAGACAGGGAGCCCAGGGGCTGGTTCACATTCTGTTCGCCCACGGCCTTTGCCACGTCATCCATGGCGATGCCGCAGGCGTTCATGGCCGCGGGGTCCAGCTGGATACGCACCGCGTACTTCTGGGAGCCGCGCAGCTGCACCTCGGCCACGCCGTTGACCATGGAGATGCGCTGGCTCATGGTCTGGCCGTACTGGTCCAGCTGGGCGAGCGGGATGGTCGGACTGTACAGGGCGATGTTCAGCACCGGCTGGTCGGCGGGATTGGAGCGCCGGTAGAAGGGCGGCGACTTCATGTTGTCGGGCAGTTTCGGCGTGGCCCGGGCGATGGCCGCCTGGACGTCCTGGGCGGCGGCGTCGATGTTGCGGTCCAGGGAGAACTGCAGGGCGATGCGAGTCTCGCCCATGATGCTGCTGGAGCTCATGGAATCCAGGCCAGGGATGGCCGAGCATTCCTTCTCCAGCACCGTGGCCACGGAGGAGGCCATGGTCATGGGGCTCGCTCCAGGCAGGTTGGCCCCCACCACAATGGTCGGGTAGTCCACGTTGGGGAGATCGCTCACCGGCAGCTGCCGGTAGCCGATGAGGCCGAAGAGCAGGATGCTGACCATCACCAGCACCGTCATCACCGGCCGCCGGATGAACAGATCGGAGATGTTCACGGGTTGGCTCCCTTGTCGTCCTGCCCGGGAGTTGCAGTATTGGCCTCGCTGGAATTGACCTCCACCGGGGTTCCGTCCTCGAGCTGCAGCTGGCCGTCCGTTACCACCAGCTCGCTCGCCTCGAGGCCCGAGGCGATCACCGTCTCCTCGCCCCGGGCGCGGTCCACCTTGATCATCCGCTGTTCCACCGTGCGGTCCTTCTTCACTACGAAGACGGACTGGCCCAGGCTGCTGGTGACCACCGCCTTCGTGGGGACCACGAGTACGCCGTGCTGCACGGTGAGCGCCAGGTGCACCAGCACGTACCGGCCCGGCCATAGACGCTCATCCTGGTTCGGCAGCGTGGCCCCCAGCTCGATGGTGCCGTTGCTGGTGTCCACGAGGTTGTTCAGGAAGGTGAGCGGACCCTTCATGGGGTGGCCGGGATCGTCGGGGATGGCCACGGACACTTCCAGCTGGCCCTTGGCCTGGTAGGAGCGGACCCGGTCCAGTTCTGCCTGAGGCAGGGAGAAGTACACATCCATGGGCTTGATCTGGTTGATCATGACCAGGGCCGTGTCATTGGCGTTGACGAGATTGCCCGCATGGACCAGCACCTTGCCGGCGCGGCCCTCGATGGGCGAGGTGATGCGGCAGTTGTCCAGGTTGATCTGGGCTGCATCGATGGCCGCCTGATCGACCTTGGCTGTCTCCAGGAGGGAATCCGAGTTCGTCTTGACCTTGTCGAACTCCGACTGGGCCAGCAGCTTTTCTTCGAGGAGTCTCGTGGCCCGCTGCAGGTCCACCTGTGCGCCCGCCGCAAGGGTCTTGTCCCGCGAGAGCGCGGCGCGGGCTTGCTCCAGCGCCACTCGGTACGGTCGGCTATCGAGGGTGAACAGGAGTCCGCCGCGGGGGATCAGATCTCCTTCCTTGAAGTGGACCTCCTGGATCGCCTGGGTCACCTTGGCTTTGATGGTGACGCTCGCCTTGGACTGGGCCGTACCGAAGGTGTCCACTTCCAGGGGCATGTCCTTCTGGACCACGGTGGCGATGGTGACCGGCACGGCCTTGCCTCTGCGGGACTTGTCAGCAGGCGGGTCCGCCTTGGAGCAGCCGAAACCAAGGGCGATCAGGACGAGGCAGCCATACACCCACTTGGGCGAAGAATCGGAACGGAACGATGACATGAAGAAACCCCTTGGACGAACCGAATCGTGACTGCGGACGGTTGTGCGTATAGGCATGATCGCTCATTCCGCTGGATCCGTCGCTGCTCGCGCGGCGCCGCAAGCCACGCAGTACGCCCATTCTCTTTGCAATGGCCGCAGCTTGGGCCTTCACGCCAATCCCCGTGGGCGAGGAGGGACACCACGACACCCACGACAGTGGAAGTCATTTCCGGAAGGGCTGCCCCAAGGGTTCATCCAAATTGCCGCAGCTCAAGAACACAGCCATGCAACAAATGCGGTAAATGTGAAATGTTACAAAGTGGAACATAAATAATAAAATCAATTAAAACGACTGAAATAAAAGAATTCAATTTGGAAAAACTTGATTCAAAATTTTGCTTTTCAGCCTTGGTTGGCGTGCGATACTTGAACCCGGTTTTCGGTAATGTTTCAAATTAGAACAAACTCTACACTCGTGTTCTCATCAAACGTAGGATCCGGCATTCGTGGTTTCCTGGCCGAGAATCATTGAAATAATTAAGAAAATCGGCATCAATGCCCCCGGATGATCCAACTTGAAAATACAATAACTGTATCAATACGCTACATACAACAATCACGCACCACCCTGTTTCGCTTCACACAGCGTTCCAACCCGCAGCCTTCGAAAGGCTAGAAAAGGAGAGGATTCATGAAGAAGCTCATCAACAAGCCCGAGGATGTCGTGAAGGAAGCCCTCCAGGCGATGGCCTCCGCCCACGCGGATCTGATCAAGGTCCACTACGATCCCAACTTCATCGTCCGGGCCGATGCACCGGTCAAGGGGAAGGTGGGCATCCTCTCCGGCGGAGGTTCCGGTCATGAGCCCATGCACGGGGGTTTCGTGGGCATGGGCATGCTTGACGCTGCCTGCCCCGGTGCGGTGTTCACCTCGCCGACGCCTGACCAGATGCTGGAAGCCACCAAGGCCATCAACGGCGGCGCCGGCGTGCTGCACATTGTGAAGAACTACACGGGCGATATCCTCAACTTCGAGATGGCCGCGGACCTGGCCAAGGGCGAGGGCATCGAGGTCGAGGCCGTGGTCACCAACGACGACGTGGCCGTGCAGGACAGCCTGTACACTGCCGGCCGCCGGGGCGTGGGCGTCACGGTGCTCGCCGAGAAGATCACGGGCGCCGCTGCCGAGCAGAAGAGACCTCTGAAGGCCGTCGCGGACATTTGCCGCAAGGTGAACGCGCAGGGCCGGACCATGGGCATGGCCCTCACCTCCTGCACGGTTCCCGCCGCTGGCAAGCCCACCTTCGATCTGCCCGAGGACGAGATGGAGATCGGCATCGGCATCCACGGCGAGCCAGGCCGCACCCGCATGAAGCTCAAGACCGTGGCCGAGATCACGGAGATGCTGGTCAAGCCCATCCTGGAAGACTTGCCCTTCAAGTCTGGGGATTCCGTGCTGGCCTTCGTGAACGGCATGGGCGGCACGCCGCTCCTCGAGCTGTACGTCGTATACAACGAACTGGCGAAGATCCTGGGCGGACGCCAGATCAAGATCGCGCGGAATCTCGTCGGCTCGTACATCACGTCCCTCGATATGGCAGGATGTTCCATCACCCTGGTCAAGATGGACGATGAGCTGATCAGCCTCTGGGATGCTCCGGTGAAGACGCCGGGGCTGCGCTGGGGCATCTGAGGATTCCACGGGCAGCGGCGTCCCCGCTGCCCTTTCCCGAAGGAGGGTTCCGTGACGGTACGAAGGGATGACGTGATCGCCTGGATCCAGGCCTACGCCGACGTGATCGCGGAGAACAAGGCCCGGCTCACCCAGCTGGACTCCGATATCGGAGACGGGGATCACGGCACGAACATGGACCGCGGTTTCCAGGCCGTGAAAGCGAAGGTCCCCGAGTTCGCCGACAAGGATATCGGCGCGGTGCTCAAGACCGTGGGAATGACGCTGGTCTCCACGGTGGGCGGCGCGAGCGGGCCCCTTTACGGAACCTTCTTCCTGCAGGCGGGAAGCGCCACCGCGGGCAAGATGGAACTCTCCCTCAACGACTGGATCGCCGCGCTGCAGGCCGGTGTGGACGGAATCATCATGCGGGGGAAGGCGAACTTGGGCGACAAGACCATGGTCGACGCCCTGCTGCCGGCCCTCCAGGCCCTCAAGGAATCGGCCTCTTCCGGCGCGGGCTTGCCCGCGAGCCTGAAAGCCTCGGCCGCGGCCTGCGAACAGGGCATGCTCGCCACGGTACCGCTGGTCGCTCGCAAGGGCCGGGCGAGTTACCTGGGCGAGCGCAGTGCCGGTCATCAGGATCCAGGCGCCACCTCATCCCACATGCTTCTCCAAGCTGCCGCCGAATCATGGTCCATGCTGGCGGACTGAGTCTCCACCGGAACTCGCGGATCATCGCAGCTTGCGTTTCTCCCGGCGACGGAGCCGGGCAATGGCTTTTCATTCTGTCTGGGGCGGGCGGCTGACGTCCGCCCCGGAGTGCTGGCTCGCTTACCAACAACAACTCACAGGAGGGGTCTTATGGGTAGTCAGTTCTTAGGAGAGGTGCTGGGCACGATGACGCTCATCTTGCTCGGCAACGGCGTAGTAGCGGCCGTGCTGCTGAACAAATCGAAAGCCCAGAACTCGGGCTGGATCGTGATCACCGCCGGGTGGGCCTTCGCGGTGCTCGCGGGCGTCTTCGTGGCCGCGGCCACGGGCAGTCCCGAGGCCGATCTGAACCCGGCCGTGACCGTCGCGAAGGTGGTCATGGGCGGGACCACGGTCAATGACGCCGTGACCCGCATCGCGGGCGAGTTCCTGGGCGCCTTCATCGGCTCCGTGCTCGTCTTCCTCACCTACTTCCAGCACTGGGGCGAGACCAGCGACGCGGGCCTGAAGCTGGCCTGCCACTCCACGGGCCCCGCCATCCGCAATCCGTTCTGGAACCTCATCACGGAAATCGTGGGCACCTTCGTGCTCGTGTTCGTCATCTTCTGCATCTTCGCCAAGAGCGGCGCCACCGCTGGCGCTCCCGCCGCAGGCGTCGGCCCCTACCTCGTGGCCATGCTGGTCTGGGGCATCGGCTTGAGTCTTGGTGGTCCCACGGGTTATGCCATCAACCCCGCCCGTGATCTCGGTCCCCGCATCGCCCACGCGGTCCTGCCCATTCCCGGCAAGGGCGGCAGCGACTGGGGCTACGCCTGGATCCCCGTGATCGGCCCCTGTATCGGCGGTGTGATCGCGGCGGTTGTCGCCAAGGCCGTGGGCCTCTAACCTCATGCACACGGACTCCGCCTCTGCGCTGATCGACTGGGAAACCCTCTGGGCGCCCTACGATGAGTCGACCTATGGGGCAGCCCTAGCTTGCCTGGAGGCGGAGGACGTCGTGCTGGACATCGGCGCTGGGGACCTGCGCTTTGCGCGCCGGGCGGCGAAACACGTTCGGCGCGTATTCGCCGTCGAACGGAACCGGGAGGTGCTGCAAAAGGCTCCGCAGCACCTTCCGGTCAATCTCACGGTGATCTGCGCCGATGCCCTTGCCTGGGATTTCCCGGAAGGCATCACCACGGCCGTGCTGTTGATGCGGCACTGCCGCCACTTCAAGGAATACCTCGCCCGCCTTCGAGTCATCGGCTGTCAACGGCTGATCACCAACGCCCGCTGGGGCATGGGCGTGGAGTGCCTGCCGCTCACGCCGCAGAGGCCTTACTGGTCCGCGCCGCCAGGCTGGTACGCCTGCGCCTGCGGGGCCGTGGGGTTCAAGACCGCACCCGCAGAGGAGATCCCCGTGGGCAGCCTCGAGGAAACCGTGTTCGTGGAGAACTGTCCGTCCTGCCTCGCGAAGCGGGTGGTTCAGTCGAGGAGCATCCTTTGATCGGAATCGTCATCGTTTCCCACAGTGCGAAGCTGGCGGCAGGCGTACTGGAGCTGGCCCGGGGCATGGCCGGGGAGGACGTGAAACTGGCCGCCACCGGTGGTCTGGCGCTGCCCGAGCAGCCCCTGGGCACGGATGCCGGTCTCGTGATGCAGGCCATCGAGGAGGTCTATTCCGAGGATGGCGTTCTGGTGCTCATGGATCTGGGCAGCGCGGTCCTCAGTGCGGAGATGGCGCTGGACATGCTGCCACCCGAACTGAGAGCGCACATCGCCCTCTGCGAGGCACCCCTGGTGGAAGGCGCGGTGTCGGCTGCGGTGCAGGCGCGGCTGGGCAGCAGCCTGGAACAGGTCATGGCCGAAGCCCGCGGAGCCCTGGGAGCCAAGGCGGAACACTTGGGTGCGGAGGCGCCCGCAGCGGAAACCCCTTCCGTGGAAAAGCTGCTGGACGCGCGGACGCTGCGCCTGACCGTCACGAACCGTCTGGGCCTGCACGCGAGGCCCGCCGCGAGATTCGTGCAGACCGCAGGCAAGTTCCCGCAGACGCCCATCACGGTGCGGAACCTGACCCGGAGTCGGGGCCCCGTGGATGCCCGCAGCATCAATTCAGTCGCGACCTTGGGCGTGCAATGCGGCCACGAAATCGAGATCCAGGCCGCAGGAAACTCGGCGGATCTGGCCCTGGATGCCTTCAAAGCGCTTGCAGACGAGAACTTTGGCGACCTCGAATCCGAATCGCCTGCACACGCCCTGGCCGCGCCATCCCAGGTTGGAGCTCCCGCGGGCGCCTTGCAAGGCATTCCGGGATCCGGCGGCATCGCCTTCGGCCCCGCACGGCACTTCAGGCTGCACAAGCCCGCGATTCCCTTCCATGCGATTTCCGATCCCGAGGCCGAATGGGCGAAGCTGGAGAAGGCGATCGAACTGACCCAGCATCAGATCCAGGGCACCCTCGCCGCCGTGGAGCGCCGTTCGGATCGCCAGACGGCGCAGATCTTCGAAGCCCATCTGCTCTTCCTGGAGGACGCGAGTCTGCGCGAACCTGCGCATCGTCTCATTGCAGAGGAGCACCTCAACGCCGCCGCCGCCTGGGATCGTGCGGTGGAATCCGTGGCCACCGAATACCAGTCCCTGGATGATGAGTACCTGCGGGCCCGTGCTGTGGATGTCCTCGATGTGGGCTGCCAAGTGGTGATGAACCTGCTCGGTGAAAGCCGCCCAGCGCCCACGCTGGAATCTCCCGGCATCCTCATTGCCGCGGATCTGACCCCGGCGGACACGGCGCGGCTCGATGCGTCCATGGTCAAGGCCATCTGCACCGCCTTCGGAGGGCCCACCTCCCACAGCGCCATCCTGGCGCGGACCTTCGGCATTCCAGCCGTCGTGGGCATAGGCGAGGGCGTGCTGAATCTGCCCGAGGACTGCCCTTTGATCGTGGATGCGGTGAAGGGCTGGGTGATCCCCGAGCCCGACGAAGCGACACGGCGAGGTTACATCGAAGCGGCAGACGCCCTGAAGCTGGCTTCCGATCAGGCGCTCACGGAGAGCGCGGAACTTGCGGTCTCAAAGGATGGCCGGCGCATCGAGGTCGGCGCCAACATCGGCTCCCTCGCGGAGGCGCGCGCAGCCGTGGCCGCGGGCGCGGAGGGCGTGGGACTGCTTCGCACCGAATTCCTTTACTTGGACCGGGACACCGCACCAGATGAGGAGGAGCAGTTCACCGCCTATGCCGGAATCGCGCAGGTCCTGGCGGGCCGTCCCCTCATCATCCGCACCCTGGACATCGGCGGCGACAAGCCGCTGCCGTACATCGACCAGGGGCGGGAAGCCAATCCCTTCCTGGGCTGGCGGGCCATCCGCCTGTGCCTGGCCCAACCGGAACTCTTCAAGGTGCAGCTCCGGGCCATCCTCCGGGTGGCGGCCCTGCATCCCGTGAGGGTGATGTTCCCCATGATCGCCACGCTCGGTGAACTCCGGGCCGCGAAGGCGATGCTGATTGAAGCGCGAGGCGAACTGACGGCGCGGGGAGTGTCCGTGCCCGAGCGCATCGAGACCGGCATCATGGTGGAGATCCCCGCCGCCGCGATCCGCGCCAGGGAACTGGCGCCGGAAGTGGATTTCTTCTCCATCGGCACCAACGACCTAACCCAGTACACCATGGCGGCGGAGCGGGGAAACGCCCGTGTGGCCTCGCTCACCGACGCTTTCTACCCCGCCGTGCTCGAGCTGATCCATGGAGTGGTCGAGGCGGCACAGGCCAACGGCAAGTGGGTGGGAATCTGCGGGGAACTTGGCGGCGAGCCACTCGCCGTGCCGATTCTCCTGGGCATGGGCATCGGCGAATTGAGCATGAGCGCGCCGTCGATCCCGAAGGCCAAGCAGATGATCCGCGCGTGGAACTTCGAAGATGCGCAGCGGCTCTCCCGGGACGTGCTGCTCTTGAGTTCTCCGGAAGAGGTCCGGGCGGCGGTCCTCGCGGCGGAGGCGCGGGAGCAGGGCAGGGTATGCTGAAACGCGGAACCGCATCCTTTCGATGGATGACAGACAGATTGAGGAACCAGGATGCAACCATCTGAACAGCCCTTCGACCTGGCCCGGAGGCTGGAGGCCTGGGAGCGGTTCGTGGAGGATGGTCAGCTGGATCCCGGCGCGGATCCTGTGGTTGCCAACTCCTGGCAGCGCTGCGCGCCGCGCTTGGATCCACGCCGCCCACCGCAGTGGGCATACCTCAGTCCGAGCACCTTGCCGCTCCTCTCGGTGCAGCACAGCTTCCTGCGACTGGTGGCGCGGCCGGTCATGGAGGACATCTACCAGTTCATCGAGGGTTCCGGCCATCTGCTGGTGCTGACGGACAACTCCGCCTGCATCTTCGAGATGCTCGGGGATCCGCGCGTCGAGGAGGACATGCAACGTCTCGGCTTCAGGCCCGGGGCCTTCCTCGACGAGAGCCGCATCGGCACGAACGCCTTCGCCGTGGCTCTGGCGGAGAGCTTCCCGGTGCAGGTCGCCGGTTCCGAACATCTGCTCACCCATTTCCATGACCTGCATTCGGTGGCGGCGCCGCTGCACGATCCGGCAGGGAATCCCATTGGCGCCATCGGCCTGCTGCGCAGGCTGTCGGTGCCCCTGCCTCCCATCCTGGGCATCGCCTATGCGGCCGCGCGGGCCATCGAGAACCAGCTCCAGGCGGAACACTTCATCCGGGAAGCCAACGCCCAGACCACGGAATTCAACGCGACCCTGGACGCCATGTCGGAGGGGATCCTGGCCTGGAACGCGCAGGGCATTGCCACCCACCTCAATGGCCGGGGCGGCGAACTTCTGGGGATCGCACCGCCGCAGGTGGTCGGCAGGCCCCTCATCGATCGCATCACCCTGCCCGAAAGTATCTCGCGCGCTGCGGCCCGGGGCGAAGAACTGAGCGATGTGGAAGCCAGCTTCAAGGTGGATGGCGAGAAGCACGATGTCTCCGTGAGCCTGCGGGTCATCCGGCACGCCAAGGGCGAGCCCATGGCCTTCATCACGACCCTGCGGCCCATGGCGCAGGTGCATCAGCTCGTGAACCGGCTCCTGGGTTCCCAAGCGCGGCTCACCCTCGACGACATCATCGGCCAGGGACCCGCGGCCCAGGAAATGCGGCGGCAGGCCATGGCCGCCATCCAAGGCAAGGACCCGATCCTCCTGGTGGGCGAGCAGGGCACCGGGAAGAATTCGCTGGCCCGCGCCATCCACAACAGCGGCGGCCGTGCGGGCGGGCCGTTCCTCTCCATCAACGCCCATGCGATTCCCCGGGAGCTGGTCCTCGACGAGTTCCTCGGCTTCGAGTCCGGTGCCTTCAGCGGCGCCGCGGGCCAGCCCAGCAAGTTCGAGCTGGCGGACGGTGGCACGCTGTTCATCGAGGAGATCGACGCGCTGCCGCTGGAGATGCAGTCCATCCTGTCGCGGCTCCTGCGGGCCGGCGAGGTGGTGCGCATGGGCGGGAAGCGGGCCATCCCCATTGATGTGCGCGTGATCGCCGCCACGGAATTCGATCTGGAGGAGCGCATCCGAACGGGGTCCTTCCGGCCGGATCTCTTTTACCTGCTGAAGGGATCCTTGATCCAGGTGCCGCCGCTTCGGCACCGCGCCGAGGACATCCCGCTCCTCATCGACCGGATCCTGGAACGCCTGCGCCTGCAGTTCGGGCGCGAGTTGAAGGTGGCGCAAGCGGCCCGCGAGATGCTCAACGCCTATCCCTGGCCCGGCAACATCGCGGAGCTGGAATCCGTGTTGGAACAGGCCAGCTTCCGGTCGGAGGGACTGGAGATCGGCATGGAGCACCTGGCGGAATCCCTTGCCAGCAGCGGGCCGCCGACGCTGGAGGAATCCTCCTTTGCGACCCTTCAGGAGATGGAAAAACGAGCCATCGCCGAAGCCCTGCGCACCACTAAGGGCAACCTCAGCAAGGCCGCGCGGCTGCTGGACATCAGCCGGAATACGTTGTACCGGAAGATCAGGGAACTAGAGATTCCGGTGCCTTGATGCGTGATGGCCGGATCGCTTAATCCATCAGTCCATTTGCAGGATGATGGGTGTGGAACGAGGTGTTCCTGCGCGAAGGTTTCCGCATGCACGATACTGATGGAAGGATGAGCCCCTTGAGGAATCTAGGGATCCTTGCGGCTTTCGGGGCTGCCTTGCTTTTTGGTGCCAGCACGCCCTTCGCCAAACTCCTGCTGGGTTCCGCGGGACCTTGGCTGGTGGCGGGTCTTCTGTATCTGGGCTCGGGTCTGGGACTGCTCCTCTATCGCCGGATGGCCCGCATGCCCGGCGTGCATCTGAAGGGAGCCGACATCGGCTGGCTCGCGGGTGCGATCCTCGCGGGGGGCGCCGTGGGACCCGTGCTCCTGCTCTTCGGGCTGTCCCGAATGCCGGCCTCCGGCGCGGCTCTGTTGCTCAATGGGGAAGGGGTGTTCACGGCGCTGCTGGCCTGGTTCGTCTTCCGCGAGAACGTGGACCGTCGCGTAGCCCTCGGCATGGGGCTGATCGTGGCCGGAGCCCTCCTGCTCTCCTGGCCAGGCCGGGCGCGCTTCGGAAGCATTCTGCCTTCCCTGTGCGTGGCGGGAGCCTGCCTCGCATGGGCCATCGACAACAACCTCACGCGGAAGGTCTCCCTGGCAGATGCGACCTTCGTGGCAATGGTCAAGGGCCTCGCCGCGGGTGCCGTGAACGTCGCCTTGGCCCTGGCCATGGGTGCAAAACTGCCAGGCCTTCCGGTGCTTCTCGGTTCGGGTCTCGTGGGTTTTCTCGGTTACGGTGTGAGCCTTACGCTCTTCGTCGTCGCCCTGCGGCACTTGGGCGCAGCGCGCACCGGCGCCTATTTCTTCACGGCGCCCTTCGCAGGCGCGCTTCTGGCCATTCCACTCCTAGGGGAGTCCTGGACGGCCCAGATCCTTGCTGCTGCGGTGATCATGGGCTGCGGTGTCTACCTGCACCTCACGGAACGTCATGCACACACGCACGCGCATGAGCCCATCGAACACGAGCATGCGCACGTTCACGATGCGCACCATGCCCATCTCCACGCGAAGCCCGTGGAAGGGCCCCACACCCACGTCCACCGGCACGATCCCATGACCCACACGCATCCGCACTTCCCGGACGCGCACCATCAACACACGCATGAGAAGAAGAACGGGGCTTGATTGCTTCCTAAGAACTCAAAGAATCGCACCACTGAGACACGGAGTGCACAGAGGCCTAAACCCTAGGCCTGGCGCCTTTCACGGAGGCTTCGCGAACTCCGTGCCTCCGTGGTGAACATGAATTGAGCGAGTAGTATTAGCAGCCTCGCCGGCTGAGCCCTGGATCCTGGGTCAGTTCCTCTACCAGATCCCGGACGCTGAGGAGTTCCTTGAGGCGGGAGCCGTTGCTGCCGGAGAAGAAGAGGCCGTTCTCGAGATCGCCCGCCCTGGCATCCGCCAGGCGGTCAGCGATGCAGTAGCCCGCTTCCAGCGCGCCACGGCCATGGCCGCAGGGCTGCAGGCACTGGCTGACGCAGCGAAGCTCGGGCGCATTGCCCTCAGCCACGCGGGTCTGCAGGCGGGTGCGCACGCCGCGGGCCGGCATCCCAACCGGGGACTTCATGAGGACGATGTCATCCGCCTCGGCCTGCAGGAGCGTGTCCTTGAAGCGGGGATGGGCGTCGCACTCGAAGGTGCCGATGAAGCGGGTGGCCATCTGGACTCCCGAGGCACCCATGGCCAGAAAGCGCGTGATATCCGAGTGGTCCCAGATGCCCCCGGCTGCGAGCACGGGGAAATCGCCCCACTTGTCGCGCTCCGCCAGCACCTCGGGCAGGATCGCTTCCAGGGCGAAGGCCGGATCCACGCACTGCTCGGGACTGTAGCCCTGGTGACCGCCGCTTTCCGGTCCTTCCAGGACCACAGCGTCGGGAAGGCGGGAATACTTGCGCTTCCACTGCTTGCAAAGGATGCTCAGCGCCCGCGCCGAGGAAATGATGGGCACCAGGGCTACTTCGGCATCTCCCACGAATTCTGGGAGAGCCAGGGGCAAGCCAGCGCCGGAGATGATCATCTGGGCACCAGCTTCCACGGAACTGCGGACCGCCGCCTCGTAGCCCTCGATGGCGCACAGGATGTTCACGCCCACGGCGCCGCGGCCACTGGAGCGCCGCCGGGCTTCGCGAATGATGTGGCCTAGCACTTCCGGGGGATTGAGCGCCGCCGAACCCCTTGGACGCCCCTGGATCCGGGGAACCTGGGCGGAGGGATGATAGCCCGTGCCGATGGCGGAAACGATGCCCACGCATCCTTCGGAAGCCACGGCACCGGCGAGGCCTTCCCAGGAGACGCCCACGCCCATGCCGCCTTGGATGATGGGGTAGGGAAGTTCCAGATGACGGATGCGAAGGCCCGGCAGGGCTTTGGGACCCCTGTGGAGCGCGTAGCGCTCTGCCTCGGGAAGGCCATGCATGAGTCGCGCGGCGAAGGGGGCCAGGCTCGGGTCTTCCAGCAATCCCGGGCTGCGGGGCTGGAGACCCACCGCGCCGGATTCCATGGCCACGCGGGCTTCGGCGAGGTCGTTCACCGAAGCCAGCACGGGTAGTCCGAGAGCCTGCAGGGAAGCCACGTCCCGGGAGTCGGCCAGCAGCGCCGAAGCTCCGCCGTGCTGCGCCCGCTTGGCCTCTTCCACGGTGCAGACCACCGCCACACGGGGAATGGCGCTGCGCCGCAGGACTTCAGGATCCACACTGAGATCCGCGGTGTGGAGCACGAATGCGACACCCGCTTCCCGGGCCGCGGCCAGCACCTGGTCGACGCTGCCCCGCAACCCGCGCAGGTCCAAGCACAGCCGCCCCCGGCCGCGCCAGGATTCCGTCAGTTCCTCAAGCCTCTGCTTGAGGTGGGCTGTGTCCGGGAAGGCCTCCGTCCGGGCCATGGCCCAGCCTTCGGCCCGCAGGAAGGCGGCACTCAGATCGAAGGACCCGGGTGCCTGCCAGCCCTGCAGTACGGGCAGCGTCATGCGGTTCAAGATCGTCTCGGTCATGGAAGCTCCGAAGGCTTTCGATTCAAACGTCTTCCAAGTAAAGCAGTATTACCTACTTCGTGTGGAATCGCGCCGATCGGGGGACCTGCGAACGGGCCTCGCGGGAGCAAAGGGTTTCGACTGGCTGCTTCGGCCGGTCCAGCGGCTTTGGGAGCGCCGGCCCTGCTCGATGGGTTCCGGCTTGATCGAGGGATCCGGAGCGAACTCGTGGACGACTTCCTTGGGCAGATCGAGCTTCAGCAGGCGCTCGATGTCCTTGAGGAGTTTGTGCTCGTCCACGCAGACCAGGCTCAGGGCCTCGCCCTCGCTGCCCGCGCGGCCCGTGCGGCCGATGCGGTG
>DCFP01000076.1:20810-21330 GCA_002319925.1 Holophagaceae bacterium UBA1801
CGATGCGGTGCACGTAGTCCTCGGCCACGTGGGGCAATTCGTAGTTCACCACGTGGGGCAACTGGTCGATGTCCAGGCCCCGCGAAGCGATGTCCGTGGCCACCAGTACCCGTATCTCTCCCTGCTTGAAGCCATCCAGGGCCTTGATGCGCTGGGGCTGGCTCTTGTTGCCATGGATGGCCATCGCGACGATGCCGTCCTTCCCGAGCTGTTCGGAAAGGCGGTCGGCACCGTGCTTGGTGCGGGTGAAGACCAGCACCTGTTCCATCCTCCGGGACTTGATGAGATGGGAGAGCAGGTGACGCTTGCGTTCGCGATCCACGGGGTGGACCACCTGCCTGACGGTGCGGGCCGCGGAGTTGCGCGGGGCGACGTCCACGGACGCGGGATTCTTCAGAAGGCTCGCGGCCAGCGCGCGGATTTCGCCATCGAAGGTGGCGGAGCAAAGGATGTTTTGCCGCGTGGCCGGCAGCAGGGCCAGGATCTTCTTGATGTCGCGGATGAAACCCATGTCGAGCAT
>DCFP01000076.1:21603-30842 GCA_002319925.1 Holophagaceae bacterium UBA1801
TCGAGCATCCGGTCCGCCTCGTCCAGCACCAGGATCTCCAGCTGGCTGAAGTTCAAGGTGCCCTGCTGGTAGTGGTCCAGGAGCCGCCCCGGCGTGGCCACGAGGATCTCCGCGCCCTTGCGCAGGGCCTGGATCTGGGGATTGATGTTCACGCCGCCGAAGATGGTGATGGACCGCAGCGGCACGTACCTGCCATAGGTGCGGACACTCTCTTCCACCTGCATGGCCAGCTCGCGGGTTGGCGTCAGGATGAGGGCCCGGATGGGGTGGCGCGCAGGCGACGCGGAGGTGTTCGCCTGGGGCGCAAGGCGCTGCAGCATGGGAAGGGTGAAGGCGGCCGTCTTGCCCGTGCCCGTCTGCGCGCCAGCCATAAGATCCCGTCCTTCCATGATGATTGGGATGGCCTGGGCTTGGACAGGCGTGGGGACTTCGTAGCCCTGCTCGCGTACAGAACGCAGCAGCTCGGGTAAAAGACCGAGATTTTCAAATTGCATTGATACTCCTGGTGGACCCACCAACGCGAGTTCATCCTCGGCGCAGGCTCCGGTCAGGGCGTGAATGATGGTCGAACTGAGATTGAAACGAGCGCAGACCGGTGGGCGCCTTCTAAGTACGAGCCTCAAGGGTCTCACGGATTGCCTTGAAGACCTAACGTAATCGGCTAAAAGATCAAGCGCCAAGCAGGTAAACCTTGGCTGAAACGCTGGACAGCGGGGGGCTTCGTGCCGGTAATGCACAAGTCTTGCATTGAAAGTATTTCTCGAATCCCTTTCGAATTGCTGATTCAATCTACTACTCAATTTCCCTGAAATCCGGCTACCCTAGGAACAGGGATATGACACATTGTGATTTCCCCACGCTGTTCCTGAGTCCGTCTCGGCTCGCATCCAGCGCTTCCATCCGAGACAAATAGAGGAATTTGCAATGGCACAAGGCATCGTCAAGTGGTTCAACGCCGAAAAGGGTTTCGGCTTCATCACCCCCGATGGAGGCGGACCTGATCTCTTCGTCCACCACACCGCCATCCAGGGCACGGGCTTCAAGACGCTGAACGAACAGCAGCGCGTGAACTTCGAAGTCGGACAGGGCCAGAAGGGCCCCCAGGCCCTCAACGTCACCAAGATCTGACGCACAAGCTACAAGCGACGGCCCGCCTCCTCCGAGGGGCGGGCCGTTCTCTTTGTGGAGACCCGGCGGCTGCGTGGCTTTTTGGTGAATTCCCCGGCACCAGCCAGACCTCAAGACTGAAGGATTCCTACCCTTCGACAGAAACGAGCATGGTTGTGTTTCAAACCTCGAAATTTGAAGTTGGAGTCTTTTTCCGGAGGTCCACTTTTCCCCTTGACAGGCTACGGATGGGTACTAACCTAGAATGTATACATTGATCCACACATCTAGCCGAACCCCGTAGCCATTGGGTTTGCTTGGATTCCTGGGGTTTGCCCTGGGCTCTCCGGGCTGTGGCTGTATTCTGAATCCACATTTTCCCTTGCCTGCTTTTGGTGGCCTTGCCACGCCAAAGGTATAGGTGGGTTTGGGTTTCCCTTTTCTGCACGAGCCGCATTGATGCACACCTACGAACCTCCGATCAGCCTGGGCGATTCCGCTTATCGCGCCATCATTCGCATGATCCTGGATTACCAGTTCCGTCCCGGAGACATCCTTCTGGAAACGGAGCTGGCCGAGAAACTGGGATTGAGCCGAACGCCGGTGGCCTACGCGCTGGGACGGCTGGTAACCGAGGGCTTCCTGGAAAAGCGGAAGAAGATGGGTTGCGTCATTCCCATGCCCAGTGCGGAGGATGCCCGCAAGGTGTTCCATGCCCGCCAGATCATCGAAGGACAGACCGCCGCGGAAGCAGCCCACCAGGCGAACCCGGAGGATATCGCGGAGTTGACCAGGGCTCTCACGGCACAGGACCAAGCCCAGACGGACAACAACAAGGAACTGTTCTCGGACTCGAACGAAGCCTTCCACATGGGCATCGCGCGGATTGCCAGGAACCCCTATTTCGAGCGCTACTGCCGTCACGCTTTCTGGCGCTCCAACACCTACATCTTCTACTTCGACACTTTCTATCGGGGGTTGCAACGATCGGAAAGCATCTCCCGCACGGCCGAGTACCACCAGAAGATCCTTGACGCCATCGCCAGCCACGATGCCGTGGAAGCAGGAAAGCTGATGGAGCAGCACGTGCTTGTCACGTTTGAGGGCCTGCTCACGCGCCTCATGTAATGGACCCGGGCAGCCGGAAAGGGCTGCCATGGCAATTCCAATCAAATCCAAGTTCGCGAGGTTAACGCATGAAACACGTGCTTATCCTTGGGGCTGGGCGTGTCGCCCGCCCCTGTGTGGCGTATCTTCAGAAATTCGATTGGCTGAAGCTGACCATCCTGGAAGCGTCCCTGGAGAACCTCGACAGGGTCGCGGGGAATCATCCCCGTACCACGACCCTGAACGAGGCTCTGCCCGGGGATGCAGCTGACTTCATCTCCCGGCAAGAACCGGATCTGGTCCTGAACCTGCTCCCCACCGAGTTCCGGACGCGGGTGGCCGAGGCCTGCCTCAAGGCTGGCGTGCACCTGATACTGCCCTCCTACGCCGACTCGGCCATCCGCCGCATGGAGCCCCAGGTTGTGGAGGCGGGACTCACCTGGCTGGTGGAACTGGGCGTGGACCCGGGCATCGACCACATGTCCGCGGCCAGGACCATCAACCACATCCATGGCCGAGGTGGCAGGGTGGAATCGTTCACATCCATCTGCGGTGCTATTCCCTCCGCGGAGGCGAACACCAATCCCTGGGGCTACAAATTGTCCTGGGCTCCCGAGAGTCTGATCGGCGCCTCCCGGCGCACCGCAAGGATCATGCAGGATCGCGAAGTCCTGGAATGGGCGGATGGAGCCACCTACGAGCACGTGCATCTGGAGGAAGTGAAGGGGCTTGGATGGTACGAGGTCTACGCCAACGCCGACTCACTGCCCTATCTGGAGACCTACGCCATTCCCGAATGCCGCAGCATCTTCCGCGGCACCATCCGCTATGTTGGTTGGTGTGAAACCATCGTCGCCATGAACGAACTGGGCCTGTTCAGCCAGGACTCGGAGGACCTCTCTGGACTCACCTTCGCCGCCTTCACGGCCCGCAAGTGCGGAGCTGCGACCTCGAGCGACGCGGCCCAGGCACTTTGTGCAAGGCTTCACGTGAAGCCGTCTTCGGCCATTTTCATGCGCCTGAAATGGATGGGTTTTCTCGATAAGAAACCGATTCCGCTCGGCTTGGGCTGCAGCCGCGACGTGGTGCGCGCTCTCTATGGCGAGAAGCTCTATTTCGAGCCGGATGAACTGGATTTGATCGTGCTGAAGGACGAAGTCATCGCCAGCTTCCCTGGCGGTCGCCGCGAGTGCCACACCTCCACCCTGATCGACTTCGGCATTCCCGATGGCGATTCCTCCATCGCACGCACGACCGGACTGCCGCCCGCGATCGTGGCCAAGCTGTTCCTGGAAGGCAAGGTGCCGGGCCACGGGCTGGTCCTGCCGACCTTGCCGGAAATCTACGAACCCTGCCTCGCAGAAATGGAAGCAGAGAACATCCGCCTGAACGAATCTACCGTTGTTCTATAAACCACAGGTCTCGAAGTCAAACCAAAACCACCATCAACGAGGAGAACGCCATGATACGGAAACCGTTCGGCGTGGGAGTGGCGATGACCGTGCTGCTGGGCACGGGCACCGCCTTTGCGTGGACGCAAGGTTCCGACAAGCCGGTGAAGTTCCGGCTCGTCGCTTCACTGTCGTCCCTGGACTGGGAGCAGACGACCAACCTGCGCGACATGAAGGTCTGGCACCAGATGTACGAGGGCCTCTACGGCATGGACGAGGCGAAGAACGGCTACTATCCGGAGCTCGCCAAGAAGGTGGATCTGAGCAAGAACGGATTGGTCTACACCATCACGTTGCAGAACGGCGTGAAGTTCCAGAACGGCGACCCGCTGAAGGCATCCGATGTGGTCTTCAGCTACAGGCGGGCCATGAAGAACCCCCGCTTCAACTATCTGACGTCCATGATCACGGACGTTGCCGCGGTGAACGATGGCACCGTCAAGGTCACCCTCAACAAACCCTACTCCCCCATCGCCCACACGTTCTTCTGCGTCAAAGTCCTGAGCGAAAAGGAAGTGACCGGCCAGGGACCCAAGTTCGGCACCATTCCCAACAAGGCGGGCACGGGCCCATACTGCGCCTCCAACTACACCATCGCCACGGGCTTGAAGCTCGAGGCCTGGAGCGGCTACTGGCGCGGCGCGCCGGCCATCAAGAACGTCGAATACGTCGTAATCCCCGATGACACCTCCGCCGTCATCGCTTACCAGAACGGCGAACTGGACTACCTGGAGGACACGCCGCTCTCCGCCTGGAAGGATGTCTCCAAGGCCGCCGGGGATCACGGCAAGCTCATCAAGGGCAACAACATCATGTTCATGGCGGTGAACTACCTTTCCCCCGGCCACAAAGCGCTGGCCAACCAGAAGGTCCGCGAGGCCATCTTCTACGCCGTCAACAAGCACGACATCAACCTGGCGGTGTGCGACGGCTACGGCATGGAAGCAACCCAGTACATGCCTTCCGAGTACGTGCCCGCATCACCGTCCACGGGCTTCAAGACCTATGCCTTCGATCCCGCCAAGGCCAAGAAGCTGCTCGCGGAAGCTGGCTTCCCCAAAGGGGTTGATGTGGGCGCCATCATGACCTACGGTACGTCCACGTCCAACAACGCCAAGATGGCCCAAGTGCTCCAGGCCAACCTCGCGGATGTAGGGATCAACGCCACGGTAAGCGTGGCGGAGGCCGCCATCGTCACGCCGAAACTCTACAACCAGGACTACGACATCTGCGTGTTCTCCGACTCGGGGAACTATGACTACAACAACATCCGGCAGCAGGTGCACAGCGAGTCCAAGGGCATGTATGTGATCAAGTACCAGGGCGGGCCTTTCGATTGGAAGAAGCTCGAGACCCTCTGCGACCAGGGCGCGGCCATTTCCGATACGGACAAGCGGCGCGCCATCTATACTCAACTCTGGTCCCTGGTCATGGACAGTGCGACGATTCTCCCCTGCCTGCACCGGCCCGTGGGCGTTGTCTGGTCCAAACGTCTCGACATCGGCCAGCCCGTTCCGACCTACTACAAGATCCGGACGTTCTCGTTGAAATAGCGGCTCGCGGCTCTGTGCGTGGATGCCGCGCATCGCCGGATCGGATGAATTCCCCGGGCTGAGATCAAGGTGTCCCCGCACGCCGGGACACCTTGATCCATCGCCGGAACACCGCCCCTGGGAGGCGAAGGATGTACCGATACGTCATCAAGCGAGTGTTGTTCATCATCCCCACCATCCTGGGGGTGGTCTTCATCATCCTCCTGACCATGAGTTTCACCCCGGGAGACCCCGCCCGCGCCTTGCTGGGCGTCGCCGCGCCCCAGGCTGATGTGGACGCCCTCAACCATCAATTGGGCTACGATCTGCCCTTCACCCGGAAGTACGTGAACTATGTCGAGAACATGATCGTGCACCAGGACTTCGGGACTTCGTATTTCACGAAGCAGCCCGTGTTCGATGAGATCTGGCCACGCTACCAGATCACCATCAAGCTAGCCTTTCTGGGTGTGTTCCTGGCGGCGGTCCTTGGAATCCCGCTTGGCATCTATGCCGCCGTCCGCCAGTACACGCTCTGGGACACGATCCCCTCGATTCTCGCGTTCATGATCGCGGCCATCCCGGCTTTCGTGCTGGGCATGGTCTTCCTCTTCTACTTCTCGCTGAAACTTAACTGGCTGCCCTCCTACGGCATCGACACCCTCAAGCACTACATCATGCCCGCCCTCGCCATCTCCATTCCGCCGGCCGCCATGAACATGCGCTTCATGAAGTCATCCATGCTGGAATCGATCCGCCAGGACTACGTGCGGACCGCGCGCGCCAAGGGCGCTTCCGAGCGTAAGGTGATCTGGAAACACGCCCTCATGAACGCGCTCCTACCCGTGATCACCCAAATCGGCCTGAGCCTGGGCACTTTGATTGCCGGCGCTGTGGTGGCGGAAAAGCTCTTCTCTATTCCCGGCATCGGCAGCCTGATCGTGGATCGCATCTCCTACAAGGACGAGCCGGTGATCATCGCCGGGACGATCCTGATCGCCATCTGCTTCACCGTCGTGATGCTCATCGTTGACCTTATCTATGCCTGGATCGACCCGCGGATCCGGGCCAAGTACGCGCGGACGAAAGGGTAGGGACATGGACCAAGCCACCGCCTCAGAGCCCGGAATCCTGGCGTTCAGGAAACAAAGCCAAGCCAAGGAGGTCTGGCGAAGGTTCCGCAAGAGCAAGGGAGCCCTTGTGGGCCTGATCATGTTCTCCCTCATCGCCATCCTCCTGCTCGGGGCCGATTTCATCACGCCCTACCAGCAGGCGACCCACCAGGACCTCATCAACAAGCTGCATGGACCCTCCTGGAGCCACCTGTTGGGCACGGATGCCTTCGGGCGCGATCTCTTCGCGCGCATCATCCACGGCGGGCGGACCTCGCTGATGGTGGCTCTGCTCGCGACCATCTCCTCATGCGTGCTGGGCAGTGCGCTGGGCGCGGTGGCCGGCTACTTTGGCGGCAGGACCGACAGCCTCATCATGCGCAGCCTGGACATCTTCATGTCCATTCCGGACATCCTCTTCACCATGGCGGTGGTGTTCGCGCTGGGGGCCGGGTTCGTGAACCTGCTGTTCGCCCTGACCCTCGCCTATTTCACGAACTACGTGCGCCTGGTCCGGTCCCAGGTCCTGAACCTGGCTGAGCTCGAATACGTCGAAGCGGCGAGGGCCGGCGGCGCAGGCAGCACGCGGATCATCCTCTCCCACATCCTTCCCAACGCCATGGGCGTCATCATCATCAATACGACCCTCAACGTGGCTAAGATCATCCTCTACGAGTCGACCTTGAGTTTTCTGGGCCTGGGCATGCCGCCGCCCGCGCCCGAGTGGGGCCTGCTCCTTTCAGACGCCCGCGAGTACATGCGCGAAGCGCCTTACCTGATGTTCTTCCCGGCCCTGGCCATCGTACTCTGCGCCTGCTCGGTGAATCTGATCGGCGATGGCTTGAGGGATGCCCTGGACCCCCACCTGAAATCCTGATTCCGGACGAACCCATGAACGAAACCATTCTGGAAATCAAGGATCTGTGGGTCATCTACAAGACTGATCTCGAGACCGTCGCAGCGGTGAATGGCGTCGAACTGCGCATCGCCAAGGGGAAGACCCTGGGGCTCGTGGGCGAGACCGGGGCCGGCAAGACCACCACGGCGCTGTCGATTCTCCGCCTCCTGCCCAGCAACACCGGCAGGATCCTCAAGGGCTCGATTCAGTTCACCGGTGAGGACATCCTGGGCATGGAGGAGGACCGGATCCATGCCGTCCGCGGCGACAAGATCGCCATGGTATTCCAGGACCCCATGACCAGCCTCAATCCGGTGATGACCGTGGGAGACCAGATCGGAGAGGCGATCGTGCTCCACAACGAAGGCCTCGCCAAACCTGAGGTCGAGCGGCGGGTCGACGAGCTGCTGGGCATGGTGGGTATTCAGGCTTCCCGCAAGGGCGAATACCCGCACCAGTTTTCCGGGGGCATGAAGCAGCGGGTGGTCATAGCCATGGCGCTCGCATGCGAACCGGCGCTCCTCATCGCCGATGAGCCGACCACCGCCCTCGACGTGACGATCCAGGCCCAGGTGCTCACCATGATCAAGGAGCTTCGGAACCGGCTGGGCACTTCGATGCTCATGATCACCCACAACCTAGGCATCGTGGCCAAGACCTGCGATGACGTGGCGGTCATGTACGCCGGGGAGATCGTGGAAGCGGGCACGGTGGAGGACCTCTTCCTGGGCAAGGACCATCACCCCTACACCGTGGGGTTGTTCGGTTCCATCCCGAACCTGGTCTCGCGCACGACGCGGCTCACGCCCATTCCTGGCCTTATGCCCGATCCCACGAATCTTCCCAAAGGTTGTGCTTTCGAGGAACGCTGCTCGCACCGCATGGAGATCTGCCGCGAGCGGCACCCGGCGCGGTGGGTCGAGGGATCCCATTCCATCCTCTGCCATCTTTACGGGGAGAAGCCATGAGCGCCCTCGACACCCGGACGCCCTTGGTGGAGGTCATCGACCTCCGGAAGCATTTCAAGCTCAAGGGCGGCGCGAAGCTCCACGCCGTGGACGGCATCAACCTCAGGGTCTATCCCAAGGAAACCGTGGGGGTCGTGGGCGAGTCGGGCTGCGGGAAGTCCACCCTGGGCCGTACCATCATCCGGCTCATCGAGCCCACCTCCGGAAAGGTCCTCTACAACGGGAACGACATTCTGAAGCTTAGCGGCCGGAAGATGCGCGAGCTTCGGAAGGAGCTCCAGATCATCTTCCAGGATCCCTATTCCAGCCTCGATCCCCGCAAGTCCGTCCTGGAGGTGATCGCGGAGTACATGTTCATCCACCATCTCTACAGGACCCGGGCAGAAACCTACAACCGCGCCGCCAAGCTCATGGATCTCGTGGGTCTGGCCCGGCGCTATGCGAACGCCTATCCCCACGAACTGGATGGCGGACGCCGGCAGCGCGTCGGCATCGCCCGGGCCCTGTCCCTGAACCCCAAGTTCATCATCTGCGACGAGCCCGTCTCGGCCCTCGATGTATCCATCCAGGCGCAGATCCTCAACCTTCTGATGGACCTCGAAGAAGAACTCGGCCTCACCTACCTCTTCATCACCCACGACATGAGCGTGGTGAAGCACATCTCCACCAAGATCATGGTGATGTACCTCGGGCAATGCGTGGAAGTGGCCACCTCAGACGAACTCTTCGAGAATCCCCAACACCCCTACACCAAAGCCCTCCTGAGCGCCATTCCAGTGCCTGATCTCTCCACCCGGGACAAGGAGTTCGTGATCCTGCGCGGCGAGGTGAGCAACCCCATCAACGTGAAGCCAGGCTGCCGATTCGCCAAGCGCTGCGACTACTGCACCGAGGCATGCACCAAGGCCGATCCTGAACCCGTCGAAGTCTCGCCAGGGCACGTCGTGTCCTGCATTCTGATGAAGCAGCAGCAGAACTGAAGATGCTTGGATCCAGTTTATGAATGCAGAACGGAGCTTCGTGGCTCCGTTTGATTTTAGTGGCTGGAGACAGACTCGAACTCG
>DCFP01000124.1:0-616 GCA_002319925.1 Holophagaceae bacterium UBA1801
GGGGTGATGCTGCCGGGCTTGGCGAGCACCTGGCCGCGCTCCACGTCCTTGCGCTCAACGCCGCGGAGCAGGATGCCCGCGTTGTCGCCCGCGCGGCCTTCGTCGAGGGTCTTCTTGAACATCTCGACGCCGGTGACGACCTTCTTGACGGTGGGCCGAATGCCGACGATCTCGATTTCCTCGCCGACGCGCACGATGCCCTGCTCGATACGGCCGGTCACCACGGTGCCGCGACCGGTGATCGTGAAGACGTCTTCCACAGGCATCAGGAAGGGCTTGTCGGTGGGACGACCGGGATCGGGAATGTAGCTGTCAACGGCTTCCATGAGCTCGTAGATGCACTTGGTGTTGGCAGTTTCGATGTTGCCGCCCACCGCGTCGTCCATGGCGAGCTTGGCGGAACCACGGATGATTGGAATATCGTCGCCGGGGAACTGGTAGGAGGACAGCAGCTCGCGGAGCTCCATCTCAACCAAGTCAGTCAGCTCGGGATCGGCGATGTCGATCTTGTTCATGAAAACGACCATGGCGGGCACGCCCACCTGACGGGCCAGGAGGATGTGCTCACGAGTCTGAGGCATGGGGCCGTCAGTGGCGGCCACGACCAGGATGGCGC
>DCFP01000124.1:1009-12630 GCA_002319925.1 Holophagaceae bacterium UBA1801
TCGTGATCCCACGGGCCTTTTCCTCGGGCGCGGAGTCGATCTGCTCATAGGACTTCGTGGTTCCACCGAAGCGCTTGGCCTGGATGAAGGTGATGGCGGCGGTGAGGGTGGTTTTGCCGTGGTCCACGTGGCCAATGGTGCCGATGTTTACGTGGGGCTTGGAACGATCAAATTTCTCTTTGGCCACAGGTGCCTCCTGGAAGTTTGTGAGTGTGTGTAAACGTGTAGGGTCAAAGTGGAGCCCAAAGCCGGGATTGAACCGGCGACCTCGTCCTTACCAAGGACGCGCTCTGCCACTGAGCTATTTGGGCTTTGATTCCACGCGGGGTGTTGTGCGCCGCGTGGAGTGGAGCGGGAAACGGGGTTCGAACCCGCGACATTCAGCTTGGAAGGCTGACGCTCTACCAACTGAGCTATTCCCGCGCGATCAACCAGCCTTCCTCGAAAGAGCTGGCATTGGTGCCGAGAGAAGGATTCGAACCTCCGTAACGCAGTGCGTGGCAGATTTACAGTCTGCTGCCATTAACCACTCGGCCATCTCGGCATGATCTATTGCATTGTCAATGACCGCCGCCAGGACCCCGAAAGGCAAAGCTCTCCTGATAGGCGAACCCGAAAGATAACATGGCATCCGGAAGGCCACAACCGGAAATATTCAGCGATTGGCCTCCGCGCGGCGGGCCAGCACGCGGAAGAGCATCACGGTCGCGGCGGCCGATACATTCAAGCTCTCAATGCCGCCCGGCATGGGGATCTGGAGCAGCATGTCGCAGTGCTCCGCGATCTTCTGATGCAGACCTTCACCTTCAGAGCCAAGCACTAGAACCGTCGAACGATCGAAAGGCTCATGGAGGTAGTCGCGGCTTACGGATCCCGCCGCGAGACCGTAGATCCATCCGCCCGCTTCCTTGAGCTCATCCAAGGCCCGGCCCAGGTTGACCACGCGCACCAGTGGCACGCGCCCAGCCGTGCCTGCGCTGGCCCGAATGACGGACTCGTTGACCTGTGCGGAGCGCCGCTCCGGGAACACGACCCCATCCGCACCCGCCGCGGCGGCGCTACGGAGGATGGCGCCAAAATTGTTCGGATCCGTCACACCATCCAGGACGAGCACGAGCCCCTCGGATCCTCGCTCCTTCAGCCGGGCCTTGAGTTCCTCCATGGTTCCGAAGGAAAGTGATTCCCCTTCGCCAAGCACACCTTGATGGCGCTGTCCCTGCGCGCGCCGGTCGAGACTCTCAATCGGTTCCTTGTGGATGACCACCCCGTGGTCGCGGGCAGAAGCGCGGAGCTTCGCGTGCCGTTCCCATACGGTCGGCGCGATGCGCAGGGCATGCAGCTCTCCACGTTCGAGCGCTTCTTCACAGGCGTGGGGTCCAAGATATTTCATCGTCTTCCGCCTAAATGCAAATCGTTGCCAATGAAGATTGGACCATGACCCTGACCAGCCCCTGAAAGCATGAGCCCTGAGGGGATTCCCATCCTATCTCCACATCCAAGTCGCATTCCATTGACATATTGATTCTGCCAACCCTTGCAATGAGCCCAAGAAGCTGATATTTCACCCAACAAAATGTCAAACCCCTCTATTGTGTCACCAACCCTATGTCAGACTCACCGCACCCTAGCCATGAGGTGAACCCAATGAACGAGACCATCACCCTGAACCCGAACAAGATCGTCAAAGCTCTCGGCAAACCGGCGGCCGAGTTCACCAAGAAGGATCTGATTCGGTACATCGAAGCCAACGATATCCGGATGCTCAATTTCCGCTACGTGGGTGGTGATGGGCGCCTGAAGAAACTCAACTTCGTCATCAACAGCAAAGCCCATCTGGATCGCGTGCTGTCCATGGGTGAGCGAGTGGACGGTTCCAGCCTCTTTTCCTTCGTGGCCGCGGATTCCAGCGATCTCTACGTCGTGCCTCGCTACAAGACCGCCTTCGTCAATCCCTTCGCGGAGGTGCCTACCATCGACATCATCTGCTCCTATTACGACGTGCATGGAGATCCCCTGGAAAGTGCCCCGGAGAACATCCTGCGCAAGGCCAACCGCCAGCTGAAAGAGCGCACGGGCCTCGAGATGCAGGCTCTGGGCGAGCTGGAGTACTACCTCTTCTCCGAAGTGGACCGCATCTATCCCATCGTCGAACAGAAGGGCTACCACGAATCCCATCCCTTCTCGAAGTGGGGCCTGGTGCGGCGCGAGGCCATGAGCGTCATCAGCGAAATGGGCGGGATGATCAAGTACGGCCACGCAGAAGTGGGCAACATCATCAGCGGCGATCTGGAGATGGTACAGCACGAGATCGAGTTCCTGCCCGTGCCTATCGAGGATTCCGCCGACCAACTCGTCACCGCCAAGTGGGCCCTGCGTGAGGTCGCCTACAAGCACGGTCTAGAAGTGAGCTTCGCGCCTAAGATCATCGTCGGGCAAGCAGGCAGCGGCATGCACATCCACAGCCGCTTCATGAAGGATGGCGTGAACATGATGGCCGACGAGAAGGGCCTCACAGAGACGGCCAAGAAGGTGATCACCGGCTATCTCATGAGTGCCGAATCCCTGACCGCCTTCGCCAACACGGTGCCCACTTCCTTCCTGCGCCTGGTGCCCCATCAGGAAGCGCCCACCAGCATCTGCTGGGGCGACCGCAACCGCTCCGTGCTCGTTCGCGTGCCCCTGGGCTGGGTTGGCGTGGGCGACCGGATGGTGCGGGATGCCAATCCACAGGAACCCAAGGACGAGATCCCTTCCATCGAGAACAACCAGACCGTGGAACTGCGCAGCCCGGATGGTTCCGCCAACACCCATCTGCTCCTGGCGGGCATGGCGGTGGCCGCCCGCTACGGCTTGGAACAAGCGAACTCACTGCAGGTGGCCGACGAGCTGTACATCAGGGCCGACGCCCATCGGCAGTCCAACCTGAAACAGCTTCCCGCTTCCTGCTACGAATCCGCGGAATGCCTGAAGCGGGATCGCGCGCGGTACGAGGAAGACAACGTATTCCCGGCCGGGCTCATCGATTCGCTCGTGAAGAACCTGCAGGCGTACGACGATCTGAATCTGAGCGAAAAAATGTTCGGCAACGCGGATTCGCTGCGCAATCTGGTCAACAGGTACCAGCACTGCGGGTAGCGACTCGAGGGGAGTAAGATGGCTGCATGAGCGTGACTACTCCCACCTACACTCCAAATCTCGATTCCATCGACCCGACGCTGGATCTCATCGCCGAGATCCAGCGTCTTCGTCGTTCTCGCAAGGCCGTAATCCTGGGTCACTACTATCAGGAACCGGAGATCCAGGACCTGGCGGATTTCGTGGGGGACAGCCTCCAGCTCAGCCAGCAGGCCGCCAAGGCCGACGCCGATGTCATCGTTTTCTGCGGCGTGCACTTCATGGCGGAGACCGCCAAGATCCTCAACCCGTCCAAGACCGTCGTGATCCCGGACCTGGACGCGGGCTGCAGCCTCGCCGACCGCTGCCCGGGAGAGCAGTTCGGAGAATGGCTGAAGCAGTATCCCGGCCACGAAGTGGTGAGCTACATCAACTGCTCCGCCGCCGTGAAGGCCCTCTCCACCATCATCTGCACCAGCTCCAATGCCGTGCGCGTGGTGGAGAGCATCCCCAAGGACAAGCCCATCGTGTTCGCGCCTGACCGCCACCTTGGCAAGTGGGTGATGAAGCAGACGGGCCGTGACATGGTGCTGTGGCCTGGGTTCTGCATCGTCCACGAGCAGTTCACCGCCAAGCGCGTCGCAGCCCTCAAGGCCCAGCACCCCGAAGCCAAGCTCATCGTGCATCCCGAATGCGATGCCTCCGTGAGCCAGATGGCGGATTTCGTGGGCTCCACGACAGCCCTGCTGAATTACGTGGCGAAGCATCCCGCCCATTCCTTCATCGTGGGAACGGAAGTGGGCATCCTCCACCACATGAAGCAGGCACGCCCCGACGCCGAGCTGATCCCGATCCCCGCCGACAGTGGCTGCAACTGCTCCCTGTGCCCCTACATGAAGCTCAACACGATCGAAAAACTGTACCTCGCCTTGCGCGACCTGAAGCCTGAGATCACGATGGACGAGGAACTGCGGGTCAAGGCCTTGGCACCCGTGGAACGGATGCTCGCCCTCGGTTGAAGCTACTGCAGCGTGAGGTGCGGGATATCCGCGCCAAGCCGCAGATGCAGCACATCGAAAGGTGAAGCAACGGCAAAGTCGCAGCCGGAGATCAAGCTGGGTATTGAGCGAAGCCTGGGTGGTGGAAGGATCACGATTTCCGCAGCCCGCAGCGCTGGCAGTTCAAGGCCCGACCAGGTGTCCAAGGGCACTCGCCGGTGGTGGTTGCCACTGCGCAATTCAATGGCGCCGGCCTTGGGCAACTCCACCGCCATCCACGTCCCGATGACGGCACCTACCGCGTTCTCGAGCGCGAGGCACCATCCGGCCAGCCCGCTGCCCCGATGCCAGCCGATGACAGCCAGAGTAGGCTGCGGCGTGACTTCCAACTGACTGCCGGTCCCAGCCATGACCATCCGATCCAGGTGCACTCCATCAGCCCTCCGAAGGATGGAAGGTCTCGGAAGGCAAGGCAAGAGCTGAACAGAATTCACGGGAAGGGCCAAGCTCACTGGGAGATCACCGCGCTGGCTCCATTTCTCCGCGTAGGCCAGGGTCTGTCGAACGCGCTGGAGCGCCCGCGGGCCGCCTTCCAGGATCTGGCGAAGGCTTGCGGGGACGAGGGCGTCTGCGAGCGTTTCGGCGTGCCCCTCGCCGAGTTTGGCGAGGCGGAAACGTTCCATGCGGTTCAGGTCCACGACCCGGGAATCGTCCGAAGGAAGAGGAGCCACCAAGGCACGACGCTCCGCCGCGCCCTCCATCCATGAGGCTGTTCCAAGCTTCAGGGTGGTCATTGCTGTGTCCTTAGCCAGGCCAGGGTCTCCGGGGAGATCGGCTTGGGCCGCTGGGTTTCGAAGTCCAGCATCACCTGTACGGTCCTGGCCTCCGCGAACACCGAGTCGTCTTTATCGCTCAACACTTTGAACACCATCGCGAACGAGGAGGTGCCGATCTGATCGCAGCGGATTTCCACGCGAACGTGATCCGTGATGAGGATCGATTTCCGGTAGTCCACCTCGATGCGGGCGATCAGGAAGCCTTCCTCCTCGAAGGTCCGTTCCCGGAGAAAGCCTTGCCACCAGTGGTACCGGGCATGCTCCAGGAAACTCACGCAAACCGCGTGATTCACGTGGCCCAGCGAATCGAGATCGCTGAACCGCACATCGATCGGATACGAAAAGGGCATGACGTCTCCACGGGAGAGGCTAGCATCCTTGATATGGTCTCGAAAAACAACACACCCTGGGAACCCAATCGTGGCCTCGCCAACGCCATGATCATTCTCCTGGCGGCCGTCATCGCCTGCCTGCTCTTCTGGAAAATGAAGGTGACTCACCGAGCGCCACCATCTGACCGCGTTTCCATGCAGGCTCGTCTTTGGGAGATCCAGGCTTCCATCAAGCCGCTGGCGACAGGCCGCCTTTTGAACCTGATGCCCCGTGATTCCCTGGCGAGTCACGCCAATGAAAATCCCCAGCCCTGGGATCGAGCCCTGGTCGCTGTGCTGCTGGCGGAGGATGGTGATCTGGAGGGCGCCAAGTCGCTTGCCGCGAAGGATCCGTTGCCTTCCGGAAGCGCCGGTGAAGCCTTCAGGCGCTGCTTTGCCGTGGCCTACCTTGGCGAGGGCCAGCAGCCTTCCACCGACGACCGGTCGAAAGTGACCCACGCCCTTCGTGATGGCTATGCAGCCCGGCTGCTGGAAGCCCGCCTGGCGGAACGCGCTGATCCAACGGCGGCCCAGCGCCTCCGCGATGAGGCCCGAAGATGGGCCATTCCTCGCCTGGCGGGCCTGGCCGCCGCGGGTGGCATCTTCATGCTGATGCTGCCCTGCGGCCTGGCCATGGCTCTGATCCTTGCTCTCTCAGCCAAGGCGCCCCGCCCCTTTCCCGTGCCCGCGCTGCGGATGCCGGGCCGTGCATTGGCCATCGCATTCCTCGCGTGGTTCCTGGCCTTTCTCCTTTCGGGCACCGTGATCGGCGGCATCGTGATGAGCATTCCGTACCTGCGGCCCTACGCGCTGCCCCTGACTTACGCCTTTCACGCCACGGCCGGCATCGCTCTGCTGTGCAAGGTGGAGGGGCTCACTCTCGGCCAGTTCCTGCGCCGCTGGATGCCCGGTTCCCACGGGAAGAGCACGGCTTGGGGATTGGGTTTCCTCGCGCTGGCCTTCGTGATGGTGATGGCGGTCGCCCTGATCTCGAGCCGTTTCGTCAAAACATCGGAGTCGCCCCAGCGGGAGCTGATGGACTTGGTCACCAGCATCCATGGTGTCCTGCCGTTGACGATGTTGTTGGTGACGGTCTCCGTTCTGGCTCCGATCTTCGAGGAGTGCCTCTTCCGGGGCACTTTCCTGCCATGGCTCGGACACCGTTTCCAGAATTCGCTGGGCCAGCGGAAGGGTTGGCTTTTAGCCCTGATCGTCACGAGTCTCGGTTTCGGCCTGATCCACCTGCAACCCGTGGCCTTCCCGGTGCTTTCCACCCTCGGACTGGCTCTAGGACTGGCCTTCCTGCGCACGCGGAATCTGCTCACCAGCATCGTGGTGCACGGGCTCTGGAACGGCGGGATCTTCCTGTTCTACCGGATCGTTTTTGGCTAGGGTCTGTCTTCAAATTGGGGTGGGCCGCGCAAGGGGCGCTGGCCAAGCGAGACAAGGAAAACGACGATGGCAATAGCGGCACTATTGGCAAGGAGTTTGACGCAGTATCGCGCAGGAACACGGGCGAACGTGCAGCGCTTTGTGCGCTGCACTTCCGACTTGCACTGCAAGTCGGAGCCCATGTTCCCCTTGCCCTCCGGGACAACGGCCATCCGCGCGCCCGGCTGCGTTAGTAACCTTGAACGAAGTTTGCATCATTTAGGTCCACTTGATGTGAACCTAAATGATGCAAACTTCCACATCGCCCTGAAGTTGGCGTTATGGCGACAGTTCCCCGGACTGTCGCCATTTGCAGCGGCGCACTGCGCCGCACGCCAACTTCTGCCTTGCCGGATCACGCGGCTGGCCACCGTCGCGCGGTCCGCCGATGCGGCGCGCATCCAATATGAAGACAGACCCTAGGGCTGACTCAGCCGCGCGTAGAGCCACCAGAACAACTGTCCGCCGATGAGCACGATGATGATCCACCAGATCAGGGTCTTGGGCTGAATCGATTCCTGGGGCGGCTTGGGCCGCCGTTCGCCCTGGGTGGCGCGGGGGGAGGTGCTCGCGAAATTCGTTGCGGTCTCCTCTTCCAGCTCGATCTTGAGGCTGGAAGTGGAGGCATAGCCCGGCACGGAACGCCCCGGAGTGGCGCGTGCACCGGTCGTCCTAGCGCCGGTTCCCTTCGCCCCGGAGGTCTGATCCTGGGGCAGGGATGTCGTGGTCCGCGATCTCATCCGCCGCAGGGGTACGATATCGCCAGCGTGGTCATCATGCCGGAACAGCTCGTTGATCCGGTCCTTCGCTGGGTCTTCCAGAGGATAGACATCGATGAGGGCGGTCAAGAATTCCATCAGGGTTTCGTACCGGTCATCCGGGTCGAGAGCCAAGGCCGTGCGGAACACCTTTCCGACATCGCCCGAGAGATTCGAAGGAATCACGGGCGATTCGTGCAGCACATGCGTGATTACGGCGGCGACGTTGTTGCCGGGATGGGGCAACAGGCCGGTGAGCAGCTCGAAGGCGGTCACCGCAAAGGCGTAGCGGTCAGAGCTGGGCGTGGGCTCGGAGCCCTTCAGCAGTTCCGGGGCACTGTAGGCGGGGGAACCCAGGAATTCTCCCGTCGAGGTCAATCGCGGAGCCATGGTCTTGGCGATGCCGAAATCCATGAGCTTCACGCGCCCGTCTTCGCCCACCAGGATGTTGTCGGGTTTGACGTCGCGATGGATGATGGCGTGGCGATGGGCGGCACGCAGGGCCCGCATGGTCTGGATCAGGAGGCCGAAGCACGTTTCCGTGTCCAGCGTGCCTTCCCGGATGTGTTTCCCGAGGCTCTGGCCTTCGACATATTCCATGGCCAGGAACGGTCCCAATCTCGGTTCCTCGCCTACATCGTAGATGGTCACGATGTTGGGGTGGTTCAGCTGGGCCGATATCTCGGCTTCTCGCTTGAACCGCTCCAGGGCCAGATCGCGTTCCTCACCGGCGGCCCGAACGACCTTGATGGCCAAGCGTCGCTTCAGCATGGGGTCTTCGGCCAGGTACACCGTCCCCATGGCGCCCTGGCCAATGGCTCGCTGAATTTGATAACGCCCGATTGTGGTTGGGTGATCCGGCATCTATACAGGTCCGATCCAACATCATAGCCACGCTCGTGATGAATTCGTCTAGATGGTAATAAGGCTTGATTCAGGTCTCAGGTAGAATCGAATGCCACCCAAGCCCGGCAAGGATCCGGTTTTGGTGCGTACGTTCATCCATCCCTGCAAGAGGAATCCATGGCCACCCTGATCGAAGCCATCGAAATCAAACGCAAGATGTTTTTCGAATTTGAAGAAACACCTTATCACTGCCTGGACGTGGAAGTCTCCACGCCCACAGCTCGCGGCGGCCAGACACTGGTCAGGATCAAGATGCGCAACCTGCTTACGAGGGCGGTCTTCGATAAAACTTTTAAAGCTGGCGACAAGTTCAAGGAACCCGATCTCGTCCAGGTCCCTGCTTCCTATCTGTACAGCGATGGGGACGGCTCCCACTTCATGGACCAGGAGTCCTACGAAACCCACACCCTCAACGGGGATATGGTCGGTGACGCCCTGGATTTCCTGGTGGAAGGCCAGATTATCCAGATCCAGAAATTCAACGGCAACCCCATTGGTATTCAGCTTCCCTCGCACGTGGAGCTCGCGGTGACCTACACGGAACCCGGGGCCCGCGGCGATACGGCCAGTGGCAACGTCACCAAACCCGCCAAGCTGGAAACCGGCATCGAGATCAAGGTGCCCCTCTTCATCAAGGAGGGGGAGAAGGTCAAGGTGAGCACCGAAACCCGCGAATTCGCCGGCCGGGCATGATGTTCACCACGGAGACACGGAGGTCGCGGAGAAGGCATCGGGGGGAGCTTGATCCGGTCCTCACCCGCCTGATCTCCATGTCTCCGCCGCGGGTCTTCCTGACGTGAGTCGCAGATATCGCCTGGGCCAGAGCCGCGAGGCTGACGACATGGACAGCCCCGAGGCCTATGCCCGCGAGGGCCGGGCCCAGAGCAAGCGCCGGCAGCAGAGTGCGGAACGGCTGCTGACGGAAATCGAGTTCCATGATCCCGACACCATGCTGCGGTTGCCGGATCCTGCGCCGTGGATGCACCTTGAAGAAGCCACTTTGATCCAGCGCTACAGCCAGTTGGTGGACCTGGAGCTGGAAGACCGGACCCAGATCCGGGCCTCCCTTTCCGGAAAACTCAAGGGCGTGAAGCTGGTGGTCGGGGACCGCGTCCGTTACTCGCCCGTGCCCATTGAAGTCGTGGATCCCTCCCTGCCGCAGGTCCAGGTGGTGGCCGTGATGCCCCGCCGGACCTTGCTGAAGCGGGGCGGCATCGATGACCGGGAACCCTGGCAGCTGATCTGCGCCAATGCCGATGAGATCTGGGCCTGTGCAGCGGTTGTGGACCCGCCCCTACGGCCAGGGCTCCTGGAGCGGGTCCAGGCCTTGGCGCTGGCCGCGGGGATGGCCTTTCGCATCGTGGTCACCAAGCGGGACCGGGCCAGTGCCAAGGACACACTGCCGGAGCTGGATCCCTTGAGGGAACAGGGCCTGCCGATCCTGGAGACCAGCGCGAAGAACGGAGAGGGCATCGGCGCACTCCATGCGTTGATCGAGAACCGGGTCATCGTGCTCGTGGGCCACAGCGGTGTCGGCAAGAGCACGCTCATCAACGCACTGCTGCCGGGCGCAGGCTTGAAGATCGGCGGCATGAGCCGCTACGGCACGGGGCGGCAGACCACCACCTCCGCTGTCTGGCTGCCATGCCCCCACAGCGGCACCCTGGTGGATACACCCGGCATACGAACCCTCAGCGTGCGGGGATTGGACCGCAACCTGCTTCGCAGCATCTTCCCGGAATTCCCGCCGGAATGGATCGAGGACCCCATGGGCCTGGATCCCGAAGACGAAGGACTGGGGCTCGACTACCCCGAGCGGTTGCTGAGCCTGCAACGGTTGTGGCAGGAGATGGAAGAGCGCAACCCCAACCAGAACGTGTACCGCTAAGGGTCGGATCGCTGCAGTGCGAACTTCCTCACGACCTCCACGAGCTCGTGCCGGGTGTACGAACCCTTCTTTATGATCTGCTGGATCTGGGGATCGCGCAGGGACTGGCGCTGCGGCTCCGTCAACTCCGCCGCCGTGAGCACCACCACGGGAATCCCCTGCCAGTCCTCGTGACGGCGGATCTCCTCCATCAATTGGAATCCATCCATCTCTGGCATCATCAGGTCCAACAGAATCAAATCCGGCCGCTGGTTTTTCAGGCATTCAAGGGCCTTGAGCCCATCACGGGCGCACTGGATCTGCAGGCCCTCATTCGCCAAGATGCGCCGCAGCCCTTCGCGGGTGGCTTCGTCGTCCTCAACGATCAGGGCGCTCGGATTCCTTCCCTCGGGCAATAGATGGGCAATGGCAGCCATGAGCTGTTCTCTGGAAACCGGCTTCTGCAGATACTCTGCGGCCTCCAGCGGGAAGCCCAGAGCCTGATCCTCGAGGATCGTGATGACCACCACCGGGATGCGCTTGAGGTCGGGATCGGCTTTGAGCTGTGCGAGCACTTCCCATCCATTAAGTCCGGGCATGGCCAGGTCGAGGGTGATGATCCGGGGCGACACGGACCGGGCCAGGGCCAAACCCTCTGCACCATTGCCTGCAACGAAGACCTTGAAACCTTCGCGTGACAGCATCTTGGACAACCCACCCAGCAGGGAGACGTCATCGTCGATCACCAGCACCGTTCCACGCTCGCACTTTCCGCATACCTCCGATGGAGCGGCCGGTACGAGCGGAGCCTGGAGCCCCGGCACGCTGATGATGAAGGAGGTGCCGATGCCCGGCGTGCTCTCCACCCGAATGTCTCCGCCGAGCAGGTTCATGAACTTCCTGCACAGGGTCAGCCCCAATCCCGTTCCACCGTAGTTGCGCGAAGTGGATTCCTCAGCCTGGGAGAACTCCTGGAAGAGGCGCGACATCTGCTCCTGGGTCATGCCGATCCCGGTATCGGAGACGATGAAGCGGGCCCGGTCGCGGTCCGCGGGATCCTGGTCCACCTTCAGGTTGATCGTGCCTTCCTTGGTGAACTTGGCGGCGTTGCTGAGCAGGTTGTAGATGGTCTGCCTCAGCTTCTTCTGGTCGGAATGGATGACCTGGATCAAGGGATCCGCGTCCACCACCAACCGGTTGCGATTCCGGGCCACTAGCGGCTCGATGGTCATGGAGATCTCGGCCAGCAGGGACGGAACCGGACAGTCTTCCAGGAAGACCGTCATGCGCCCGGCCTCGATCTTGGACAGGTCCAGGATGTCGTCGATGAGCCCCAGCAG
>DCFP01000107.1 GCA_002319925.1 Holophagaceae bacterium UBA1801
CGACCTGGAGACCATCGCCATCGCCCTGGAGACGGCCATCACCGGCCATCTGGTCTTCGGCACGCTGCACACCAGCAGCGCCATCGGCACCATCGACCGCATCGTGGACCAGTTCCCGCCGGACCGCCAGCAGCAGATCCGCGTGATGCTGGCCGATTCCCTGAAGGCCAGCATCTCGCAGACCTTGCTGAAGAAGGTCGGAGGCGGGCGCATCGCGGCCATCGAGAGCCTCTTCATCACCCCGGCCATCGCCAACCTGATTCGCGAGGCGAAGAACTACCAGATCGTCTCTGCCATGCAGACAGGCCGGGCCTACGGACAAAAATTGATGAACGATGCCCTCATGGAACTCATCCAAGCAGGACAGATCGACCCCATGGAAGCCTACATGAAATGTCCGGACAAAGAGACCTTCATGGCCACTCTCAAGCGGAACAACTACAACTGGGATCCCCGGGGCGACGACAGACCCATGCCTCTCTGAGTTGAATTTCGACCACCACGTTTGCGGAAAAAGCCATGAGAACCTTCGAAAGTCTGACGGAACGGGAAGTCCTGGCCCTGGCGATCACGTTGGAGGAAGAGGACTCGCGCGTCTACGCAGATTTCGCCGAAGGCCTCAAGGAGCACTACCCCGGCTCGGCGGAGGTGTTCGAAGGCATGCGCAAGGAGGAGATCGGCCATCGCGAACGGCTCTTTCACCTCTACCGCCAGAAGTTCGGCGAACACATCCCGCTGCTGCGCCGCGAGGACATCAAGGGTTTCGTACGGCGGCGCCCCGTCTGGCTCCTGCGGCCCCTGGGCCTGGACATCGTGCGCAAGCAGGCGGCGGCCATGGAAATGGAGACACGCCATTTCTACGAGCAGGCCGCGAAACGCGCGGAGGATTCCAGCATCCGCCAGCTGCTCAACAACCTGGCCGAAGAGGAACGCAGCCACAGCCATCGCGCCGAAGAGTTGGAGCAGGAGAAGCTGCAGCCCGGCACGCGCCAGGAAGAGGAGGAGGTGCGCCGCCGCCTCTTCGTCCTGCAGATCGTGCAGCCGGGCCTGGCTGGCCTCATGGACGGTTCCGTCTCCACGCTGGCTCCGGTTTTCGCGGCCGCCTTCGCTACTCATTCCAGCCGGGACGCCTTTCTCGTGGGCATGGCAGCTTCCATCGGCGCAGGCATCAGCATGGGTTTCGCAGAGGCTCTTTCCGACGACGGCAGCCTCACGGGCCGGGGCCATCCCTGGCTGCGCGGCTCCGTCTGCGGATTCATGACCACCCTCGGCGGCATCGGCCACACCCTGCCATACCTGATTCCCAACTTCAGGATGGCGACCGCCCTGGCGGTCGTGGTCGTGGCAGTGGAACTCGTGGCCATTTCATGGATCCGCAAGAAGTACATGGACACGCCCTTCCTGGCCGCCGCCATGCAGGTGGTCGTGGGCGGACTGCTGGTGTTCCTGGCGGGCATCCTGATCGGGAGTTCGTAGGCGATCGGAGGCTATTTGCTTCGTTCCAGCAGAATCCCTGGAATATCCATCAGGAGTTTCTTGATGGACGTTTCGCCATTCAAACGAACCATACAAGCCGTGGCCTTCTGCGAAGCTTGCCTCGCCAAATCGCGGAGTTCGGACAGCGCTTCGTTTTTGGAAATGAGCGACCGCAACTGAAGCTCATCCTGATCCGAGATTTTCTCGGTCTCCCAGATGCGGCGGATGATGGGCTCCGTTTCCTTCGGAGCCCGCTCCAGGAGCGAAAGCATGGGCAGCGTGAGCTTGCCCTCCAGCAGGTCCGACAGCACGGGCTTGCCCAGCTGCTCGCGGGTAGCGGTGTAGTCCAGGAGATCGTCCACCAACTGGAAGGCCCGGCCCACTTCGAGACCGAAGGTTCTCAGCGCGATGCAATCCGCCTCCGGCCGCCCAGCCAGCACGGCTGCGCCTTCCGTGCAGCCTCCGAAGAGCAGGGCCGTCTTCCGCTCCTGGATCTCGAAATATTCCTTCCGCGTGGTGCCGAGGTTATACAGGCAATCGTTCTGGATCAGTTCGCCCTCGATCATGCGGGTGGTCACGTCCGAGAGGATCTCCATGATGCGCCAGTTGCGGCCGCGGATGGCGCTGGACATGGCCTGGAGATAGAGCAGATCCCCGAAGAGCACCGTGAGCGTGTTGCCCCACACGGAATTCAGCGTGGGCTTGCTGCGCCGAAGGGTCGCGTGATCGATGACATCGTCGTGAACGAGGGTGGCCGTATGCAGCAGCTCGAAGACGGCACCGAAGCGGACATCCTCTTTGGTTTCAGCGCCACAGAACTTGGTCGTCAACAGAACGAGTGCCGGACGAAGACGCTTGCCCTGACCCGCCTTCACATGCTCCGCGAGCTTCTTGACCACGGACAGATCGCTCTTCAACAGTAGCTGCAGTTCGTCTTCCACCGCCGAAAGCTTTCCGGCGACAGGTGTGAAATAGCGCAACAGGTCTATGCGGCTCATGCTTCAGTGGGCAAGGGTGAAGAAAACAAAGTGGAATGAGAAAAAGTGGAAACAGGATAAGCAGGATGGGCAGGATAAAAACAAGATCCGTTTTTCATCCTGTCTATCCTGTCCGTCCCGTTGAACATGATCTTGTCGGCGCCCATCCCTGTCAGCCGCGGTAGTTGGTGAACTGGAGGTCGAGACCCTGGTCGTTCTTCTTGAGGAGGGTCATGCACTCCTGCAGTTCGTCCTTGCTCTTGCCGGAGATGCGCAACTGCTCGCCCTGGATGGCGGCCTGCACCTTCAGCTTGGCGTCCTTGATGGCCTTCACCATGGCCTTGGCCTTTTCCGTGGGAATGCCCTGGAGGATCTTCACCTCCTGGCGCACGGTGCCCTTGGTGGCGGGCTCCACCTTGCCGTATTCCATGGAGCGGATGCTCACGCCGCGCTTGATGAGCTTGGTCTGGAGCACGTCGATGACGGCCTTGAGCTTCACCTCGTCGTCGCTCTTGAGGATGAGCTGGGCCTCGTCCTTCAGCTCGATGTCGGACACGGAGCCCTTGAAGTCGTAGCGCTGCCCGATCTCCTTCATGGCCATGGCGATGGCGTTCTTGATCTCGTCCATGTTGACCTTGGACACCACATCGAAAGAGCATTCACTGGCCATGACCATCTCCGTTAATTTGTTTCATCAACATGGTAGCCCGAGGAATCAGCCGCGGGGCAGCGCGCTTTCCAGGGACTTGCGCAGGTCCTCCCAGCCAGCCCAGGAATATAGCCGCAGGAAAGCGGCCAGCACCAAGGCGTGGTGGATCTGACCATTGGCCAGCAGCTCCCGCCATTCGGCCCAGGACACGGCCCAGACCCGCAGCTCTTCGGACGGATCCAAGCTGAGTTTCCCCGTCGATTGGCAATCCAGTGCCAGGTAGAAGTGGCAGCGGTTGTTCTGGACTGCCGGATTCGGGGTGCAGCTGCCCAGGGGGATCCAGTTCTGGGAGACGTGCCCCGTCTCCTCCTTCAACTCCCGGGCTGCACTCTGGAAGGGATCCTCGCCGGGATCGCAGACACCGCCGATGATCTCGATGGTGGGGGCGTCGATGCCGTGCCGGAACTGTTCCACCATGAGCAGCTCGCCGCCCTCGGCCGCTGGCGTGAACGCGATGACGTTCACCCAGTCGGGGCAGAGGAGCCGCGTGAATTCGTGGCTGCGGTCCGTGTGAGGGGACACCCGCCGGGCGGCGATCTGATCGAAGAGCCGCGAGGCTCCCCGGAGGCTGGCTTCCTGTTCCTTCCAGGGCGTGCTGGGGTCGAATCCCGCGGAGTGCTGGGCCAGGAGCCGCATCATGCACTTCCTTTCACTGGCTGGTTCCGCAAGATCCCTCCGCCTTCGAGAGTTTCAGTGTAGAGCCGGGGCGGGGTTGGTGCTATGGTTCGGCCATGCTTCGCCGTACCGCGATCTCCCCGGCCCTTCTCGCGCTCCTGATGCTGTCCTGTGAATCCAGCGATCCCAGGCTCCCCCAGAGCCTGTACGACGAGGCCGTCGAGCTCAACAAGCAGGGCAAGACCCTGGAAGCCAAGAGCATGATGCAGATGATCGCCCAGCAGTTCCCGGAGACCGCCCCCGGCAAGCAGGCGAGCAAGGACCTCTACCTGATCGACGTCATCCTGAAGCAGGACACCCAGCAGCGGCAGAAGGAACTGACGGACATGATGCGGAGGGTATCGAACGCCCTCCTCCGCTACCGGGAGAAGAGCAAGAACAAGGAATATCCGGGTTCACTGTCCGCCCTGGTTCCGGAGTACCTCGAGAAGATCCCCGAGACCCCCTGGGGCCACCCGTTCTTCTACCGCCCCTATGTCAAGGTCCCCCTGGAGGACGTGAAGGGCAAGCGGGGCGCCGTGACCCAGCGGACCAACACGGCCTTCGATGGCTTCATGCTTGCCAGCCTGGGCACGAACCTCCAGCCCGGAGGTGAAGGCATGGCCTCCGATGTCTTCATCGTGGACGGCGAATTCTGGAAGGACAAGAAACTGCCCGATATCCCGCAGCCTCAGCCCGTGCGATAAACGGAGCGGTGTATGTCTAGATGGGCGAAGGCTGGCACAAGGCGGTCCTGGCGAAGGCGAGATTCGCTTCGACACGAGGGATTTCTGTTTGGGGCAACAAACCCTCTGACAACAATCGCAGACAGGCTGCTTCAGATTCTTTGAAACGAGCAGTCCAATAACAGGCGATGGCATACTCATCCAGGTTGCGCCAGGCCGTGAATGAGGGATCCACGAATAGAAGGTCCTTTGACGGAGGAATCTCCTTGGCCCGCTCCGCGAAGAGATGAGCCAAGGCATGCTGCCGGTTCAGGCGGCAATAGCGCGCAAGCTGGCCCAGCGTCTCGGGTC
>DCFP01000048.1:0-29446 GCA_002319925.1 Holophagaceae bacterium UBA1801
AGGCGCAGGGGGCGCTCCACGGTGACCTTCCAGTACCCAAAAGCCTCGTTGGGGAAGACCTTGGACTCAGGTGTCTCCTTGAACACCTTGAAGGTCTGGATGATCCGTTCGATGTCCTCCGGCGAAAGCTCGCAGTTCTTCTTGCCGAGGTTCTTGCGCAGGGGCTTGAACCACTGACTGGCGTCGATGAGTTGGATGTGCCCCGCACGGTTCTCGGGCTTGCGGTTGGTGAGCACCCAGATATAGGTTGCGATGCCCGTGTTGTAGAAGAGATTGAGGGGCAGCGCGATGATCGCCTCCACCCAATCATTCTCAATGAGCCAACGCCGGATGTTGCTTTCACCCTGTCCGGCATCCCCGGTAAAGAGAGAACTCCCGTTGTGGACCTCGGCGATACGGCTGCCCAGGAAGGAGACGTTGTTCATCTTCGAGGCCATATTGGCCAAGAAAAGCATCTGGCCGTCGCTGGAACGGGTGACCAGGGAAAGTTCTTCCCCCTTGTGCATGACCTTGAAACGGGGATCCCTCATTCCGTCTTTACCTCCCATGGCCTCCAGATCCTTCTTCCAGCTCTTGCCATAGGGGGGGTTGGACAGCATGAAATCGAATTCGCGGGCGGGAAAAGCATCATGGGAGAGAGTGGACCACTCGGCGCCGCCGACGATATGGTCGGCGTTTCCACCCTCACCCTTGAGAAGCATGTCCGCTTTGCAAATGGCGTACGTCTCGGGATTGATCTCCTGGCCATAGAGGTGACTGTTGATTTGGAGCTCACGCTTGGCGGCGATTTCCGCCAGGGTCTCTTCGGCGACGGTTAGCATGCCGCCGGTGCCACAGGCACAGTCGTACAGCAGATAGGAACCCGACTTTAGCTTGTTCCCGATGGGGAGAAATACGAGGCTTGCCATCAGGCGTACGGCATCGCGGGGCGTCCAGTGTTCACCGGCTTCTTCGTTATTGTCCTCGTTGAATTTCCGGACGAGCTCTTCGAACACGGTGCCCATGGCGTGGTTGTCGATTCCTGCAGGGCTGAGATCAATTTCCGGATCGAGAAACATGTTGATCAGTGCCCCAAGCGCATCGGCCTTAGAGAGGGTGGGGAGCTGGTTGCGGAACTTGAAGTTGTCGAGGATATCCTGCACGTTGGGCGAAAAGCCATCGAGATAGTCCTCGAAATCTACTGACAACTGCTGCTGGTTTCCGCGAGACTTCAGATCTCTGAGGGTGAACCTTGAGGTGTTGAAAAAGGCCTGCCCTGCAGCATCACAGAGCGCGGCCCGCTGCTCTGTGATGCGGGCCTCGTCCAACATCTCTTTAGTGTCGAGGACGGCCTGCTTCGTCGGTTCCAGGACTGAATCCATGCGACGAAGGACGCACATGGGAAGAATCACGTCGGGGTATTTGCCTCGCTTGAACAGGTCCCGGAGCACATCATCCGCAATACCCCAGATGAAGGAGACGATCTTGTTGTGCGTGGCTTGATCCATGGCGCAGAGCTCTCCCAAATCCACCGAACAGGTCTTGAAGATTCCCTAAATCGTAGTGGGTTTTCCTTCGAAGAGTCCCCTAAAGGTGAACTATGATTATTCGCTCTGGATAATTGCAAACGTATCGTGAAAAGGCCGAGGCTTAGTTACTGGTATTGAATCAATCGCCGTTCCCATTGCATAGATCAAGGCCTGAACCGATCTTGGATATTCCGTCCCCAGAGGTTGCCATGGGTGACCAGTGGCTGCCCACTCGGCATTCCGAGGGCAGGCTCAGATTATTGACAAGCACAATCCACGCAGGGAGGCCTCATACGCATCCGCTTGCTCCAACCAAGAAGGCAAACGATCTTGCATTGGGGCAATGTCTGTAAGACTCCTAACCGAAGATAGGGTACTTGAGGCTATAGAAAGAATTTCAGTACGGGAAGGCAGAGCCAAATCTGAGATCGCCAGTATCCTCGGATCGAGGTCTTCCTGGGCAAGCTCGATCAGAAGGGGCGGGATCTCCAATGCCTTTTCCTCCGCCTCACAGAGAGCCACACGCCAATGGTACAGGAGCTGGTGAAGGACGCTGATCCCTCCATCAAGTAACTCGCTTCGAATGGCCTCAACCCTCTGTACGGCCTTCTCTCCAGCCAGCCATTGCCGCCGACCATCAACGACCTCTACTAGGTCTAAGGTCGTACCATCATCGGAGGCATTCGATTCTGCAAGATCCAGGAAAAGCGCGAGCCCTTTGACGAGAGTGCTCGCCATGTGTTCCAGGGACACCGTTCTCCCCTCATGCCAAGGCAAGGCGCGCTCCAGCATGCCTTTGACTGCGAGAGCCAAAGGGCGATAGGCGAATACAAAGGCCACGTTCCGACCGCTCTCCCTCGCAATCTGGCGGAGCTCTCGTGCAGTCTCCCTTTCAGACAAAGGACTGTCCACTACCGTGTGAAAGCCCCTGCCCATCCCACCTTTCACGAGGGTGGTCTTCCCGCACGCGGGCATTCCCATGGTGAACAGAACCCATTCTTCGCTTGACGTGCAAGGCATAGCCATGCGCTTGCGGAACATCTTCAAAGGCAGCGCAGCGACTGCTTCCCCACAGAATCGATAACTGAGGAGTGGATTGTCTCTTGTCCATGGCATCACACGAACGAGTTCATCACCCGAGATGTAACTGCCGTGGTTCGTTTCCGGATCGTTCGCATACATTCCCGAAGCCCGGTCAGGATCAGAGGCGAAGCGGTAAGCCATCGACAACATCTGAGAAACCTCTGGCATGGTCCGGAGGCGCATCCCAAGCGGAAGGGAAGCCTCTGCAGAGGGCTTCGGTCGTTTCACAGGGGCCGAGGCATCCAGGTCCAGTTCAATTCGTGGAAACCCTGCATCCTGATCGCTCATGCTCTTCCTTTCTTCAAGGGAACGGTTGATCAGTCATCCCATGCGAAGCCGAAGGCTCCCTGCCTGATGTAGTCCACGAAAGAACGGATGAAATCCCGCTTAAAACCCGGGTTCATCAGTTCGCTCAATGCAGGATGCATGTTGGTGTTCACGATGCTGGGATGCTCGCGAGCTCGGCTACCAGGTCTTAAAAGAATTGAAGAATCCAGTTACCTCGAGTTTATCTCTAAATTCTGGTTTCGGACCTACATATACAATCATAAAAACGGTTGCCCCAACTTGAATAATGTCAGTCCTACAATAATGTGGAGTGGTTTCACCCGCTGTAAGGTCAGATCCATGGGCTAGAACTCTCAACCCCTTGTTGTCTCCCATATAGATAAAACCTTGAATATCATCTATAGAGTAATGTAATTCTTGAGTAAAAAACGGAAGCATTATTTTTAAATCAGCATTTCTCACACGGTTTTTTACGACAGCAATTTCAAAAATCTCATGACATCCTTCACATATTTCATTTGCTCTAGCCGTTGATATGTAACTCGTGCCATCGGGAGTTAGATCTGGCACGGGGTATGTTTCTGGAAAATTGATTGAATAGCGTTCGCTTTTTGGGGCGATTAGATGGAGATCCTGTCCCATTAAAATTGAGGCGGATAAAACGAAGAATATAAACACGTTCATATAATCTCCTCTTCGAGAAGTTTTCAGCAGTAACGAGATCTTCCAAATATCCCTTCAACACATATTACGGCAAGCCAGCGAGTAAGAGCGCCCGGTATGGAGATTCGTCAGGGATCAGCCCAAGACCTATAAAGAACCGCATGAGTGGGGATGGTCTGGGGAAAACATCTCGGAGATTGTCGAAGTGTGCCGTAGGGTCCGTCTTACATCGGCCACGATTTCTGAATCTTTTTCGAACCCTAAGGGGAGAGATCGACGGGTGGCGGCAGGGGCGGGCTTTGGAGAGGCTGCAACCGCTCTGGAAACTGCTGGGGGATCCTCGGGGTTCTGGCAGTGGGGAGCCGGTGCGCTGTCCCTCAAAAGGCTTTCCGGTCATCCCCGGGAGGCAGGTTCAGAGGTCCAGGTTGGTGCCTCAGATCGGGGAAGGCTTTGGCCCATTCGGAGGCCCAGTCCGGGGCATGGTTCAGCACCGGAATAACTCAATCAAAAAATCAGGTCCACGTCTCTCTGAAAAGTTTGAGATGGAAAACATGCCACAAAATTTAGGTAACTCACCGATCACTATCGTTGATTTTTAAAATGATATGCAATCCGAATGGCATTTCCAATGCCGCTTCTTTTGTTCGAACTTTGATCAAAGTCTGCTCAACTAAATCACCTTTCGAAGTAATTTTTCGTCAAACTTGGAATACAAATGTATATATTTTCACTTTGAATATGAGTACATATCTTCAAATGTAATTTTTGAAAATTTATAAGCATCTTGAATATATTCGTTAATGATGAAATTAGCAAAGCTGTTATTTAAGGAAGTTAGTGTCCCCTTAAAATTAATTAATTCTGATTCTGGCAAAGATAAAATCAACTCTCGAGCAAAAGTAAATATTAAATCTTGAACGAATGGATTATGACAATTACTTTCATTAACAATGGAAGTAATTATTGAATTTAATTCGTCTGCCCTTAATCCAAATGACCACCCATATATGGGATAGGCAGCTTTGACGGACCAATACTTGTAAATCAGCCACAGACGGTCTAGCTGTAGCTGAGTATTACTGATGCTTCCATTATTTTTTAAATACATGTCAAAATAGGCAAGAATCGGTCTATCACCATTTTCCTCTAAATATTCTAAATCCTTATCATCATCCTGGATTTCAAGCATACGTCCATAGTTATAATTATTTTTACAAACCAGCATTACATCTTCGACAATAACATTCCTCGGATCTATCCAATCTGATGTATCTTCATCTTCAATTTTTTGTTTTAATTGACTAATAGATATTTTCATGAGTTCTCTTTTATGATTCTGGAATTATGGTGTCGGCGGTTTATTAGATTCTTTTACCATCTCTAATGCTTTTTTAAGGGCATCTACCTTTGCGGAAATTTCAGCTGCGAGTTTTAGTCGTTGTTCTGGTGATATAGAATATGAATTCATTACTTGCTTAGCAAGTTTGGAATATGCAGCTATGGCTTCTTTGGCTTTAATTAAATGATCTGATGCTCCAACAACCTCACCAGTTTCTGCAAAATGTTCTACCGCACCTGCAAGTCCACCAGGTACTTCTGCTGGAGCATCGGTGCGATCAAAAGCCGCTTCTAGAGCCTTAAATTCTGCAGTCTTAGATGCCAGTATTTGTGCGCCTCTCGTAACCTGCGCGACGGCTCCTTCTTCTTCTTGTATGCTTTCTAATGTCGTTTGCACCAGCTCAGGTTTGGTAATTACCTTGATTCCTGCGGCTGATGCAATAGTTCTTAACCCGGCTAAAATCAATCCGGATTCTCCTGCAGTTACAGCCAGCGGAGCCCCTACACCGAGTACCCCAGCAGTGACACAGGTCGTTCTAAGCCGGGTGCGCATTGCATCTCCCCAGCCTGGATCATAGGCACTTTTATATGCTGCGGCTGCAATTGCTAATGATGCCTGTAATCCATTCGCATCGACGAGCATCAATGGATTTTCTCCAACATACGCGAATTGATTTAGGTCATTGGGATCAACTCCATCATCACTGTTCATGAAGCGATGCCAGGCTGGGGAGTAGAACCTACCACGCATGTATATCAATCCTGTCGGTTCAGCATAGATATGTCCCGTATAGCCGGTTAAGGGAAGGTAACCCGAAGTGGAGGCAGTCAGGATTGCGCCGTAGGGGCCGAAGGCTTGCAATCCTTCCACCTGGCCGGTGTCATCCATAGCAGGGTTGCCTGTGTTATTCGTTCCCGCCGTGATCACTCTGGGAGTACCCAAATGATCACTGTGCAGTTCATGCACAAAGCCATTCGCATCAATCTCAGCAATGGCCAGGTCGCCCAAATAGATGACATCACGGTTCCATGTCGGCGAAGGGTTGACCGTGTATTCGGACAGGAGATGCCCTGTCCCCGTATAGGCGTACACACGATTCTGAGTGGCATCCAGACTATCGGTCCGTGTGACACGTAAACCAGAGGCGGCATACTGATACGACTCCAGGGAGCCGGTGGCGCCGTTAGTCGTCGATATCATCCGCCCTAATTCATCCCAGGCCATGGAGAGATCCGCTTGCGCATCGATAGTCGGTGCGATCATCGCGACTTCCCCGTAATTGGTATATGTGGCATCTGTCAGGCCGTTGTTAACTGCCAGCCTAGGAAGGCGGTTGCGGCTCTGCAGATCATTGGGTGCAACAGAAGAGTCGAACGTAAAATTGTTCAGGGGGTCACCCACACTGCTGACGTTGTTGTTGAACGCGTCGTGCTTCAGCGTGTTGCTCACGCCCAAGCTCCCCGAATTGGCTTGGATCAGGCGACTGTTCGCATCATAGGACAGGGTGTCCCAATCCCCTGCTTTCGTGAGCCTGTCGGCGAAATCATATCCGTAGGTCTGTGTAACGGCCGGGCTTTGATAGGGAGTGAGCGTCCATTGGGCCATTTGCAAGCCCGTCGGGTCGTGCTTCCATTGCTCGATCGCAGTGGATTTAAAAAGCATCAATGATCGATTCCCCCACCCGTCGTAATCGATCTCCTGGACCAGCACCTTTCCGTTGCTCAGCGAGACTTGAGTTGGACGGTCAAAATTGTCGTACGTATAGGAGACCGTATTGGCACTGGGATACGTGATCATGGCAAGTCGTCCACCTGCGTCGTAGGCGTACAGGGTGCAGGTGATGGAGCCATTCGCAGGAGGTGTTCCTCCCGGATAGACCGTCAGCTTGACCTGCTTGTGCGACGACGACCCCTTGGAATCCGTGGCGATGTAATTGAAATTGAAAAATCCAGGTATGGCTACCACGCCGCTCAGCAGGCGCGTACCGGAATCGAAGGATAGTCCGTTGACCAAGTTCGACACGGAGTAGGTAATAGCATCGTTATCTGGATCGGTAGCCAGTGGAAGCACGCAGTTCACCGTGGTTCCCGCTTTGAACTCAGGAACGATAACGGCGCCAATGACGGGAGGTTGGTCGACTTTGACGGTGAATGTGGCCGTTGTCGTGCCCGAAATATTGGTTGCGCTCAGCGTATAGGTACTCGTCGCAGGCGGCGTCACGGCCAGAGAAAGCAAGCCTAGGCTCACCGGCGTTTGGTTAATGCTGGCCGATGTAGCCCCAACCACCGTGTAATAAAGCGAAGTGCTTTGGCCAGGATTGACGGAAGCTGGACTGGCGTAAAAAGCAGAAATGATCGGGGCTAGAGGTACGTTCACTTGAATGGTGTAGGAGGCGGCGGGATTCAGATTCTGACCCCCGCCCTGCTGGGGGTAGGTCAAGGTCACGGTATAGCTACCCGCTACGCTGTATTGATGGGTGCAAGTGCTGGCGGTTGCGACAAGGCTTTGACCGTCACCAAATTTCCAGGTGGGCGTTCGGGAATCGAAGCTCGTGTCGTACTTGAACGTGGTGGCTTGTCCGATCCCAATCTGAGCATTGTTGGTTGGAGCAAGGATGGGGGTGGTGCCCCCGCCACTTCCGTTTTGGGCCCCTTGAGCCTGCAACCCTAGGCCTGTCCCCAGCAGCAATGCCAGCCCCATTCCCAGCGTGCAAAGCCACTGCGCTATCTTTCGGTGTGCGTTCCTCTCCGTCGAGGTAGCTCCAGTTGGGATTCTCATGGCCGCCCTCACTGTCCCACCACGGCGGTAGTGGTCGTTTCCTGGCTGAGCCGCATGCCCGGATTATTGAGCGGGTCGTAGGTAAAGGTCTGGGTCACATTGTTGGTTCCGATGGTCCGCACCGATTTGGTCAGGTAGGCTCCCTGATACTCGAAGCTTTCAATGGTCGTCCCTGACGCATTCGCCTGGGAACGAAGCCTACCGAGGCCATCGTAGACCAGGTTTCGGATGCGCGGCCTGCTGGTGGGATCGGTGCCCACCTCGGTCAGCGTCAAGGCCTTGTTCAGGGCGTTGAAGTTGGTGAAAAGCTGGGTGCCCGTCTCGGGTTCGTATTTGCTGATGAGACGGCTCAAGCCATCGTAGAGGAAGGTGCGTATTTGGGAGGATCCGTCTGCCGCGGACGTAACAGTCACCGAGGTTTTGTTGCCATAGCCGTCGTAGGTGTAGGAGGTCAAATCTCCATTGGGGGCCGTAACGGAAACCACTTGGCCGAAGGGATCTTTCCTGGTGATCGTGACGAGGTTCAGATAGGTGCGCTTAGGGTCAACAACGTCGGGAGGGGCTGGCGTTGGATCCACCGTCTGTTTGATGATGTCATTCACGCCATCCGTGGAATAGGCATAGTCGATCCTTTTTCCCGTGAAGGAGGTTTCGGAGGTCTTCCGGTCCAGGACATCGTAGGCAGTGGTGCTCTGGCGCCGCAGCTCGTTCGTGAACACTCCTTTCGAAGCAGCCTGCTTAGAGGGGTATTCATCGACTTGGACTACTCGGCCATGAAGATCATAGGTGGGCACTGTCATCGTGCCATCGGGGTGGATGGTCTGGATCACCCGGCCAAATCCATCCCTGGATTCAATCGTGATTTTATTGACCTGTGTCGTGCGGGTCGTCCACTCATCGAGATAAGCGATATTAATGGTCTCCTCGCCATCCTTGGCAATCACAGTAGGGCGTCCATACAGGTCATACGTGGTACTGGTTGAGAGGTTCTTTTGATCGGTCACCAGTTGGGGGCGGAAACCGTTATCAAAGTTCCCTTGAGTTTTTTGGAGCGTTGTCGTTCCATTTAGATCTTGAAAAGCCGTATTCCAAGCGGTGGGTAACCCGGTAACTCCATCGTCTCCGTACTGGATGGTCAACGTGCTAGGAGAGGCTAGGGCTGTTCCATTCTCTACGTGATAGACATTCTGCGTGGACAATCGGCCATTCGCATCGTAGGAAAAGCTGGACCCGTGCTGAAGGTTCGCATTGTTCACGTAGGTTTTCATAAGCTGAAGTGCAGGCGGGTTTACCTTGTCCCATATGTTCACCGTCGTGTAGGTGCCGGGTGAGAGCTTGGTGGTTCCATCGGCGGGGCTGTACCTAACCGTTTCCGTCTGATACGCCTGCTGGGTTTCTAGCATGGCCCATTGGGGGTTGAAGTGAGGGGTGTAATCCATGACCTTGGTCCAGGAAGTCCACGGATTTCCGCTGAAGAGCGTAGTGGCCATTTGAGTCTGGATGGCGGCGAAGTCGACAGGCTTGAACACTCGTTGATAGGAGAGTTCACCCGTGCGAGCGTGCTTCGTGCTTTGCAAATAGCTACATTTCTGGTCCAACCCCGTTCCAATGGAGATGTTATAGGCCGTTTCCGTCGTAAAACTCTGATGCTCTACGGAGGCACTGATTGGGTAATGGTTATCGGTCAATTCCCATCGCGTCAGGAAGCCATTGCTGAAATCGGTGGGGTTGTCCTGTACGCTGGCAAGGTTCGTCACGTCTCCGTAACTGTAGGTTTCCGTGCGATCTGACTCTCCCAGACCCCAATAGTCCGTGTGGGTGACGGAGATGGCTGAACCAGCTAACGGGCTCTGCGAAACGGTTCGCGTCCACGTGAGCGTGTGTAAGGCGCTGGATTTTCCGCTCTGGTCCGACTCCACAACTTGGGTCGCACCTGAAACCACGTCCGTTCCACCTCCGTTTGCGTCATTGGCACCCAAAGCGGTGTTTTGTGGCTGGACGATCCCATACGTCGTCATGGAAAAATCGCTGCGCACACTTTGTGGGTCCGTGAAATGGATCTGGGCGGGCCAATTCCCGGCGTAGACGTATCCCAGTAACCAGGTTCTGGGGGCAGGAGAACTATTCGAGGCCTTGGTGCCCGGCGCAGCTTGAAAACTGGAGGAAGGAAGTCCACTCGGATTTCCGATCGTAACCTTCGTAGGCACGCCTATCCACTGCGTCGGTGCCGGGGAATAAATAGCATCAATCTGGGGAGTGGGTGAATTTACGCTGGAAATGGATACAGGACCCGGAGGTCCGCCTTGTACGAGCATGCTAGGGGCACTGAAGCCTACAAAATCCACGCGAGCCAGGTCGCGGATCACCATGTTCGAAAGGAATGTCCCCACTTGCAGAGGCGTGAATCGAGCCATTTGAACCGTGAATCCCTGGCTGCGCTGGTTCCGAACCTCCACGCTCACGATGCCTGTCACCGCGTTTCTAGACCAATGGAAGGTCACCCAATGGTTGAAGCGATCCTTGATCAGGAGTGGTAAGTAAGCAGTGCTTGTTTGGCAGACCTCAGGGCCATCCTTTTTAGGGATCTGGACATAGCCGGGGATGAAAGCGAACACTCGGCAAAGGTTCTTGTCGGCAAGTAGGATTTCACCAGTCTGATTGGCGTTGTAAGTTAACTTATTATTATCGTTAATAAAGCCTAGCGTCTCCAAACCCGATTCCAGATTGGGAACCCATTTGGACGTGAACTGAGTGATGGTCGTCCCACCTGGGCCTGCGACCGATTGAGGGTTTGTCTTGGCCATCACCATGGAGGCATCGTTGCTCACCCATACGGAGATCGGCTGAGGGTTGGTCGTGCTCGTGAGAAGATTTCCGGTCGCCGGAAGGTTGAAGCCAAAGGCTCCGGCAGCCGTGATAACAGGGACTAAGGCCGTATAGGTCAGGCAGCCGGTGCCTTTTTGCAGAACGCCGTTTAGGATATCCCCACCCAGATTGAGGAAATCGCCCTGGGTGACCACACGGCCATCTTCCAGCACATACCGGGTGGAGCCGGATGCTTCCGTAATGCCGGGCAGACTAATCTCGGCGGACATGGGACATTGGGTATTGCCTGATCCGATCACCTGAGCCAATCCGTTATAGCCCAACAGGCCATTTTTTGATTTCATGACCGGCGAGCAGTTAATCCTGAGAGAGACAGGGAACGGGATTTCCCCAGGCATTGTGGCAAGAGGAATGGTGATCCCAAGCTTTCCCGTGCGAGGTTCCACCTGCCAGCCGTCGGTCTTAGGATCGGCTTCTAGGGGATCCGTCAGCTTGAAGTTGTCCACGGGAACGACGGGACTTGCCGTCTGGGCCAGGACCGGGAGTATCCCCACCTGCGAGGAAACCAGCACCAAAAGCAACCAATGGGATTTACCTATTCTGGACATAAATCTTCCTCTGCCTGCCATTTCTTCCTCCGGCACTCCCCACTGATCCAACGACAATTCATTTCAGCCTAACAAGGAGTAGGCTTCACGAAATGAATTTCTCTTTAGCCAGCCCGATCCGTGATTCATGTCATAGGGATTCAGAATCACCAGAAGGATTGCGAACAATTAATGGATTTAAACGATATGGATCTCCGTTATGTCTTTGAGTTTACGCGGCAGACTGTCAACTATAAGCCGATGGTCCCGCGTCTTCATCCGGGGAAGCCAATGCCTGCCTTATGATCGGATTTGAGCATACGCTTGAAGGAAGGGGGATTGCATGGGGAAACAACCTTTTTGATCCGAGTGAAGTTGATGAGGGTCCATCCTTGTTCGAGCACCATTTCTGGATCGTTTTCTCGAATTTTTGGCAAATCCGACAAAAATAATTTTCTGCAATTTGATCCATCTTCAAAATATATACAATTAAGGGAAAGGGAATTTATATAACCCGAATGATGTTTTTCGTGGTTATAAAGGAAATCCGAAAATCGACGTGTGGAGCGAGGCTACAACATCAGCGCTCTCCCCTACGCGAAATCCTGGCGCAGACAATCCGCTCGGCGATCATTACCCCGCTTACTCCAAAGAGATGGTTCTACGTGATCGAAGGACGCCGGGTCCCTGTGTATCTCGCCCAGGCGATCCGCTGAACATCAGCTTATGGCCCACTGGATGCTTTTATGACCGGATTCAGCGAAGAACCGGTTCCCCCTGTCTATCCTGTCGCAACTGTCAGAAGAGTTCGCCCTGTTCGCATCCCGCTTCGCATGATTCGTCTGATTCGCTGGAAGCTAAACATGGCTGGCCTGGGAGACATGTGAAATACGTCTACTTTGGTTTTAAGGAATGGTGGACACTTGGTGCTCTACCCGTAGAGAGCCAACATGCTTAATAAGGGCGCAGCCTGCAGTTCTGCCTTCCAGTACCTGTCTTATCCGTTCTGACTCCAATACCGTTTTGCAGAAGCTAGCGAAGTCGAGTCTTGGAACACAGAAGATCCGCTTACGCGTGGATCTAATTCGACGGATATCCTGCCTCACAAGTTCATCCCCTAGACTTATCTCTGTGAGATCAGATTGACCGATCGCCCATTCAAGAAAATCACGAATTTGCTTCACCGGGATGCGATGACGCTGAGGCATCGTTAAATACTCTCTCAGGATGCACACAGCTTCACTGAGCCTTACCCTGTCGCGTTGGCGGGCTTCCATTCGCAAATACGCTTTTCTACCTGCCGCCGGAATGATATCGACCGCGTGTGTGCAAGCCTCCCATAACTCAACATTGCTCCACGGATATGGGGTTCCATCACGATCGATGCACCGCTGATTCCACGGGTTTGGACCGTGAGTAAGCATGTGAAAGGCTAGTTCTGGATCGAGATCAAGATACTGCACGAGATGCGCGACGACTCCCATCAGGGTTCTGTGTCCACCACGTTTTGAAACCGAAACCGGAGCACGAAGCTTGAGATAGGTGCAGGCATGTGCGATTCGATCTCTCCGTGGGCGAGTGTCTCGAAGGAAAGGAACCGATTGCCGCCAGAATTTTCCCCTGGGGAGGAAAAGGTGCGGATCGCAAATTGGCGGAAGTGTCCAAAGCGAGCGCGGTTGATAGAGCCTCCCAGCTCTTTGTGTGCCTGGTACAGCGATCAATGAACGGGGTCCAAATTTGAAATCCATTTCCCGACGGATGCCGTCTTCGTCATGTGGATGGCAGAGATGATTTTTTAAGAATTCCAAAGAAAATAATTTGGGGAGGCGCATGTAAAGATGTGCCCCGTGTGCCGGAGTCTCCACGGTTAGAGGAACAACACCTGCTTCCAAAGCGATAGACGTTTGGCGCTCTACCTCTTCTGGCGTGTCACAGTCCAGTACCCAAAGCGGGCTCTTGATCAAGATGCCCACTCCGGAACCTCGCATCAGCCACCGCACAGCCGAGGACACGCCACGAGCCCCGATTTCATCTTGATAGGTAAACCATTTTTGACGGGTGCGCTTCTCGCAGGGGATCAACTCCAAAAACGTAGAGCCCATTTCAGCGAGGCCCTCGAGCCAACTGATGACAAGAGCATCCATGCGTGCGGAACCGTGTTATTTGGCATAACAAGAGGAGACGCCATGCGCGTCTCTGCCCGGTTGGCTCTTCATCTCAAACTCCCTTCTTCACGCGGGTTTCAAGCCACGCATCCAGGTCCGCTTGCCGGTAACGGATGAGACGGCCCACGCGGACATATGCGGGACCGAAACGCTTAGCTCGCCAATCTGCCAAGGTCAACGGGGAAATCGGTTTCTCTGCACCACCGATGTAACGTCCCGCTGCTTCGGGATCGAACAAGGTCGACAAGGGTGTGACCACCATTTCGCTGGTGCAACTTTGGGGATGATTGTTCATGCATTGCCTCCTTACGGGAGACAATGTGGATCCCATATGCCGCACAAGGGAGAAGTCAACTACACGAGGGTTTGTGCGTACCGCTTCGCTTCCCTATATTCACGTTCGCCCCAGCGACTCCTTGGTTTATCCCCTGAAACAAGTTCATAGATAATTCTTGCAAGGGGCTTAAGGTTTTCCATTGAACATTTTCGTAATTGCAGTACATGTACACACTTATCAAATAGGTGTGATACAGGGGATCCACTTTCGACTCTATAAATGGATTTAACGCCATTAAATATGTCTGCTTTTTTTATTAGGTCGGCTTTTCTATTCGTACACATATTGGCGAGTGCTTTAAGTTGTTCGATTCGATATAACCAAACCTCGCACCCTGTAATGAAGAATCTTTTCTCGATCATGTCTTCATTTGAATGTAGATCTAGCGATTTAATAGAATTATTAAATCGAGGGTTGCATTCTATTCCCTCGGCTTTATCTCGTAATTCCAGCAAAGCCGTGTTCATTAGCTCATTGCGACCAATATAGAAAGCAGCCTCAGCAGCGGGCCAATCAAGAGCATCCAGAGCAGCAGCAAGATCATCTGCAGCAGTGGCAAGATTTCCTAATTGGTCAGCGGCCTTATTGTAACTTGTTGAGTCTTTTTCATCTTGGTAACTCATTTCAAACCCAACAACTAGAAATTTGAAAGCGATATTACTCCCAAGTAGTAAATCAACACCTTTATTCCAAAGTTGTCTTTCCCTCTGTGTTTGGAGGATCGGGTCCTTTCTGATGTAAAATCTTCTCATAAGGCGCTCGATTAAATACATCCTAAATTTCTATTTCCCCCGATTTTAAATCAAAACCATGAAAGCGAAAAGTCTAAATATTGCAGAATATTTTTTTCTCGAAATACCTAAAAAAGCTGGAAGAACCTACTATTTCGAGTTCAAACGAAATCATAAAATCATTCCGCAACCTGAAGACCCTTGCCCATGGTTGTACGGTGAGTTTGGATTTCCTTTTCGAGATCGATGGATCCATCCAAGAGACCAGCGATCCGGCTTCCAATCGCTTCGGCCGCCTCATGCAGTGGGTTACCACTCACACGGGCATATACCGCTGTGACAGATCCCGCAGCATGACCCAGCAGCCCGGCAATGAATGGCATGGGGTAGCCGAGTCGCACTCCCATGGAGGCTAGTGAGCGACGAAGGTCATGTAGCGTCACATCCTCAATGTTCACTTTCAACAGCTTAGGAGCTTTTTTCTTCTCCTGAAGGAGGGTCACTGCTTCTCGGATCTTCTCCCATGGATCCTGAAGGTTCACGAGGCTGGTTCCGGTTCGCCTTCCGACGATAACATGTGGATTTCCCAAAGTTGCTTCGTGAGCCTCTAGAAGCGCCTTGGCAGCGCTGCAGAGAGGCACCAAACGGGTCCCCGCCTTCTTAACCGTCTTGTGGTGCTTGAGGCGAATGACACCCGCTTCTAGGTCAACATCGTCCCATGTAAGGGCGGGGATCTCTCGTGCCTTGTCGCCGATCAGTTCCGATTTCCGCAGGCCCGTGAGCAAGAGCAACCGGATGGCCAATAGAATCTGGGGGTCTTCCGACTCCAGAAGGTGCGCACCGCGCTTGACCCCTGCATGGGTAGGCGCGAGGGCACGCAGCGCTTCCCCCAAGGCCACCAGCTCGCGATCAGATAGATAACGTTCCTTTTTATTCTCGTCTGCCCGGTCTTGTCCTCTTGCAGGATTGGAACCGATGGGTCGCAGACCCCAAAGCTCAGCCTTGGCGAAGAGTTTCGAGCACACGGCTCTGACCCGATTGGCCTGGGTAGGTGTGGCCTTCCTGTCGGGAGCGTCCGTCTTGAGCTTGGAAAGCAGTTCCGCAATATCGGCAGGCTCCACATCTTTCGCGCGCTTGGACCCTAAGGCGGGAAGAATGTGCCGATCAAGCAACCGTTTTGATTCCTTGGCCCACCCCTTACCGGGTTTCACGTCCAGGTGTTCCGCCTCAAATCGCTTGGCCAGCTCCCGGACCGTGGAAGCCTGACGCTCTACTCGTTTTTGATCGGAAGGATTGTGACCTTCCCGGATATCGCTCCATCGAGCCAGGGCGGTGCTGGTGGCCTGTTCGACGGACATGTCGGGAAACTTGCCAAGGGTGAGGGTCTTCTGTCGGCCATGCAGCCGGAACCGCAACACAAAAGACTTGAACCCAGCCGGGGTGACCTGGACATACAGGCCCCTGACACCTTCTCCACGCTTAGGAACGAGAGGGACTGGATAGGTCGTGGCTTTCGGCTTGAGGCTTTCAATTTCGGTTTTTGTAGATACACCGGCAAGGTTGGCCATGTTTCACCTATGGCGATAGTATACTTTCGTCGCCACACCATCGCCACACTCTGGACCAAGTTTGATCGACTTGTTCCTATTTTGGTCAACATTCAAGGCCTCTAATAGCAACATTAACCAGAGAAAATATGTTTGGGCCTATGGAGATCGATGTCATACAAACAGACTACGAATCTGAGGGTCGGGCGTTCGAATCGCTCCGGGACCACCAAAGATTGTAACGATTAGACCCACACAAGATGTGGGTCTTTTCATTATTACTCCATCCTTACTCCACGCCTCAAACACCATCAATCTTTGTTCGGAGCAAATCCTGAATAGGGATTTACGCCTGCAGGTCAGCGAGATGGGGTCGTAACGCCAGATTCACAACTCACCCGAGAGTGGCTTCTCCCGCATTTGGGCGGGGGGTAGTGGAACGGGTTGTCGTTGCCAATGAGGTTATTCGGTCTCATGATTCGAGGGCTGACCGCCTAGGGCCTATTGACACTGCCGTAAAGCCTCTGCGATGAGTGCAAAGATCACGAATCCGGAGAACATCATGTAGTTTCAAACCGAGTTCAAGGAGTCCATCGCGGATTTTGGCGTAAGCTTGATAATTCTTATTTTGTTTCCGGAGTAGACGAGTCCTTCTCCCAGAAAATGCGTCGTTCCTCTTACGCGATCGATCTTATGGCGGATTTCTCTTTCCTGTTCCTGACGGCAACCAAGAGATGTGCCCTCTGCAAGGAGTTGCGGAGCAAGAAGGACCTCCTGGAACTCGATGGCCATCTCCTGTGCGCGAGTTGCGCCCGTCTGGTGCGTGAAGAGGGATTCGTTCTGCCACCAAACCTGGGTATCGATTGCAAGGGCAAACCGGGCTCCTGACACGCCAACGGGTGCCGCAACAGACTCGTCACGGCATGTGGCATTTAGTCCGACCATCCTGAAATGCTCTACCTTTGGGGTGTCACGTGACAGCCCGCATCAAGCTATTGATAGGGCGATGGGAGACCGCGCCCATGAGACACTTCAACGTGGTTCCGAATTCCGTGTGTTCAATCGTCACTGCACTCGGGAAAGTTCGATCGATGCCTGTACTTTTGTGGAACGATTTCGATGCCTAATAATCCAGCCATTCAATTCTCTGATCCCAGGTTCCGATTGGTCGAGCGGGTCGGGATCGTGAATCACTCTACCGATGGACAAGCCGACTATATCTGGTTCTCCAGGCCATCCGTCCTGATCGGGGTCACGCTTTCGGCGATGGGTCTCCTGTGCGCCATGGCGCTCACGCTCTGGCTGGTCACGAACGCCCCAGACAGGCTTGCGCCTGTTTTCTTTCTTTGTGTTCCGTTGGTAATCCTTTCCCTGCTGATCATCAGACTCAGACGGAATTCCCATTACTTCGTGATGCGAGACGGGAAACTGCTGCATGTGCAGGCCGAGGACCATGGCAGCACCGTGTTGAGCGAAGTCGAGGGCAGATTGATCTACAGTTTTTCCAGCGAAGCGGCATCCATCTCCCCGAAATCCACGACGGACATCCAGTCCCTCACCGGGGCGCTTCCGTACATCCTGTTCCCATCGATCCTTGTCTGTGCGGAGCCCCGGAACCTCATGATCGAAGGACCTCGCAGATTCCGGTACAACGAGGCGAAATTCATCATCACCGTGCTCGACCGATGGCACCACGTGCGTCCATGACTCAAGCCTTCCGAGCCCTGATACTGGGCGCCTCGGCGATCCTGTGCCCGATTGCTAATATTTGCCACGCCGGTTCAACCAAGGCCACACCGGAGCCATCTGCCCATACTGCCCCGAAGCCGGAGGAGGCGTTGCAACGACTGGTGAAGGCCTATCCGGATGTCCTCGCCTCCGCTGGTGTGAACGCTATTGTCTGGCGGGATGGAACCACCATGGTGTTCGACGATGGTTGGCGATCCGGCAATGTGGAGGCGCAGTTCGAGCATGCGAGTCTCTATTATCAAATGCTGCAGTCATACCCGATGGGAGATGCGGGGATACCACCGGAGGCTGGCTCTGATCCGGGTCGCGTGAGGTGCGAGCCATTCTTCATGAAGATGTACGGGGATTCACCAAAGAGAGTGCAACAGCACCTGGTACCGGTGAAGTGGCTTCCCCGCTTCACGAAACAGCAGGTCAGGATGACGGAAATCAACGGCGTGAACCTCCGGCTCGCCGAAATTTCCGAAGAGCTGGAGCGATTGCCGCCCGAGCTTCTGCAATGCGTGCTGCACCCGTCCGGGACCTTCAACTGGCGGAAGATCGAGGGCACGGAGCGGCTGAGCGCCCATGCCTTCGGGATCGCCATCGATCTTGATGCGTCCTATTCGGACTACTGGCGCTGGAGGACCAAGGGCGGTTACCGGAACAGAATTCCGCTCGAGATCGTTTCCATATTCGAAAAACACGGATTCATCTGGGGCGGGAAGTGGTCCCACTTCGACACCATGCATTTCGAATACCGTCCCGAGTTGGTGGATGAATAGATTCATCTTGCGAGCGCCTATCAGACCGCACAGACCGGACTCCTTTCGGCATTCGGCTTGAGTCCACGCATCGTTGCCGACGATCGCTTCCTGGTGAAATCGTATGCAGTGGCAACGGCGGTATCATGACCTTCGTAAGGAAAGCGCCATGAAAAAGAAAAACCTCGCCCTCACATGTCTGCTTCTTCTCGGAACCGCAACCGCACAGGCCCAAATCAATGTGCAAATCGATATCGGCCTGCCTCCAGCCCCACCGCTCGTGGTGATCCAGCCCGGCGTCCAGGTGGTGGAGGGTTTCCAGGAGGAGGTGTTCTTCGACCGGGGGTGGTACTGGTGCCGCAGGCCCGATGGCTGGTACCGGGCCCACACACCCCATGAACGTTTCGAGTGGGTCGAGGTGCATCGCGTGCCCCGGGCACTGGTGCGGATCCCGCCGGGCCACTACCGCAATTGGCATCACGATGAAGCGAAATTCCATGAGAATCGTGGACGCAAGTACGGTCACTACAAGCGCGTAGAGCCCGGCCCAGAACAGCCAGGATTCGAGAAGGGGCACGGCAAGGGACGCGGCAAGCACCCCTACCCGCCCCCGCCACCCGCGCCCTGATACAGCTTTTTCAACGCACCAGCCTTCAGCCTTTCGTGACCACGTCATTGCTTTGGGGGTTGGCGGCGCCGTGGCCTGGGCCCGGCATCCTCCAGCATCGAGAGAACCGCCTCGCTAATGAATTAATCACTGCGTCGCTGTGAGATCGATCATCCTTCCCTGCTCCGACTATTGCTCCCGTGAAAACCGCCGAAACAGTGATCCAGAGGAGTTCTGGCTGGAGATGTAAGAGGCTTGAAAAAACGGCAATAGACAAATAATTATTTGCCGTGTGAAAAATTTTTCTTGACTCAGCTATATCCATATTCATAATGTGTGTCGGCTAACTTACCTGATAATTCTCAACACCTTACGCCCGCGAATCACTGCAACCAGCCGGATGGACTCCTGGCTCTGGCTCCCATCCAAGTCGAATTGAAAACCCACGCCCGTTGAGCGGAGAAACCATGCGAAAACCCGATACCGCCTTCCTTTCCGACGCACAGTTGAAGGAGGAGTTCAAGCGCTGCGAGTACTGCGAGGAGAAGCCCTGCCGCGAGGCCTGCCCCGCCGATTGCTCCCCCGCCGACTTCATCATGGCCGCGCGCGTGGGCCTGCCCGCGGACTTCAAGCGCTCCGCCGCGCTCATCATGGGACACAACCCCCTGGGCGGCATCTGCGGCGCCGTGTGCCCCGACTTCCACTGCATGAAGGCCTGCTCCCACCGCCTCTTCGATCATCCCGTGAACATCCCTGCGGTGCAGGCGACCATCATCCAGAAGGCCAAGGACCTGGGCGTGATGCCTTCCCTGAACCAGGTCAAGCCCAAGGGCAGGAAGGTGGCCGTCATCGGCGCCGGTCCGGCAGGCCTCGCTGCGGCGGCCATGCTGGCCCAGAAGGGCATCGCGGCCGAAGTCTTCGAGCGCGATTCCAAACCCGGCGGCATGTGCAATCTGATTCCTGATCACCGCCTGGACAAGAAGGTCCTCGCCTCGGACATCGCGTGGCTGCAGCAGCAGACCGGTGCAAAGGTCCATCTCTCCAGTTCCGTGGAGAAGCCCTCCGAGCTGCTGAAGAAGGGCTTCGAGGCCGTCGTCGTGGCCACGGGCCTGGATGCGCCCTACAAGCTGGGCATTACGAATGAAGACAAGGCGGTGGACTGGGTCGCCTTCCTGAACCGGCCCGGCGATCTCAAGGGCAAGCGCGTGGCCGTCATTGGTGGCGGCGCCGTGGCCGTGGACTGCGCGGGAACCGCCCGCCACAAGGGCGCTTCCGTGGAGATGTTCTGCCTCGAAACTCTGCACGAAATGCCTCTGACCTCCGCCGAACGCGCCGAACTTCTGGATGAGGGCATCGCCGTCACCGGCCGCACCAAGGCCACGGAAATCGTGATGGAAGGTGGCCGCGTGAAGGGCATCAAGACCCAGCGCATGGTTCTGCCCGATGGCAAATCCTTCCACCCCCGCAACATGGTGGACGATGTCGCCGCCGGCACGTACACGCTGGCCTTCGATGTGGTCGTCATCGCCATCGGCGCCCGCGGCGCCATGGCCAAGGAGGACGTGAAGGGCCTCTTCTACGCCGGTGACTTCGCCAACGGCCCCACCACCGTGGTGGAAGCCTCGGCAGCGGGCAAGAACATCGCCCTGGCCGTGGAAGCATTCCTGAACAGCGTCGCTGCTCCCGTAGTGGACAAGCCCACCAAGAGCCGCACGGCACTGCCCGGCCAGATCCTGAAACCCGTGTCCCTCGAGACCGAGTTCTTCGGCCGCAAGATCCGTTCGCCCTTCCTGCTCAGCGCCGCGCCTCCCAGCGATGGCTACGAGCAGATGAAGAAGGCCTACGAGGCCGGCTGGGCCGGCGGCGTCATGAAGACCTGCTTCGACAATGTGGAGATCCACATCCCCGGCGAATACATGTTCCAAATCACCGAGAGCACGTACGCCAACTGCGACAACGTGAGCGGCCACCAGATGGACCGAGTGTGCGAAGAGGTCCGCCGCCTCGTGAAGGAATTCCCCGATCGCCTCACCATGGCCAGCACCGGCGGCCCCGTGACGGGCGATGATGCCCACGACAAGGCCGGTTGGCAGCACAATACGCAAAAGCTCGAAGCCTGCGGTGTGATGGGCATCGAGTACAGCCTCTCCTGCCCCCAGGGCGGCGACGGCACCAAGGGCGACATCGTGAGCCAGGACGCCGAGCTCACCGCCAAGATCATCGACTGGGTGATGGAGGTTTCGAACCCCGAGATTCCGAAACTCTTCAAGCTCACCGCCGCCGTGACGGCCATTTATCCAATCATGGACGCCATCCGCAAGGTCTTCGCCAAGTACCCCAACAAGAAGGCGGGCGTCACCCTGGCCAACTCCTTCCCCAGCATGGCCTTCCGCAAGGGCACCAAGGAGACCTGGGAAGAGGGCATCGTACTGGGCCTCTCCGGCGAAGGCGTCACCGCCATCAGCAACCTGACGCTGGCCAACGTCTCCAAGATGGGCATGCACATCAGCGGCAACGGCGGCCCCATGAACTACAAGGCCGCCGCCGACTTCCTGGCCCTGGGCGTGAAGACCGTGCAGTTCTGCACCATCGTCATGAAGGAAGGTTACGGCATCATCCACGACCTGGAGGAAGGTCTCAGCCACCTGATGGAAGCCCGCGGCATCAAGAACGTCCAGCAGCTCATCGGCTACGCCCTGCCCGGCCCCGTCACCGGCTTCATGGAGCTCTCCCCGGTCAAGAAGATCAGCGCCGTCAACGCCGATCTCTGCGAGCACTGCGGCAACTGCACGCGCTGCCCGTACCTGGCCATCTCCCTGAACGGCGACAAGGTGCCCCAGACCGACGCCTCCAAGTGCATCGGCTGCTCCATCTGCGCCCAGAAGTGCTTCAGTGGGGCGCTCTACATGCGCGAAAGAACCGAACAGGAAACCGCATTGCTGTCCGAACACTGAGAACAACAGGTGTTTTCTTTATCCTGTCTGTCCTGCGCATCCTGTTCTCTTTCTTTCAAAGAAAACAAAATAATGTGAACAGGATGGACAGGATGAGCAGGATGAAAAGCAAAACCAACATGTGAAATCAGGAGTGACCATGCCATCCCGCATCCTTGTTCAGAACGGCACCATCATCACCTTCGGGAAATCCTGCCAGGTGCTCGAGGACCACGCCCTGTTGATCGAGGGCGACCGCATCGCGAAGATCGCGCCTAAGGCCCAGATCCAGGGCTCCTTCGACAAAGTCATCGACGCCAAGGGCAAAGTGGTGATGCCCGGGCTCATCAACGCCCACATGCACTTCTATTCCACCCTCGTGCGTGGCCTCGGCAAAGCGGCGCCCAGCTGCAACTTCCAGGAAGTGCTGGAGAACCTCTGGTGGCGGCTGGACAAGAAGCTGAGCCTGGACGACACCTACTACAGCGCCAAGGTAATGCTGGTGGAAGCCATCAAGAAGGGCACTACCACGCTCATCGATCACCACGCGAGCCCCGGCGCCGTGGCGGGTTCCTTGGACATGATCGCCAAGGCCGTGAAGGAAACGGGCCTGCGCTCCAGCCTCTGCTACGAACTCTCCGATCGTGACGGCGACAAGGTGACCGAGGAAGGCTTGGAAGAGAACGCCGCTTTCGCGCGCCGCAGCAAGAAGGAAAACGACCCCTTCCTCCGCGCCCACTTCGGCCTCCACGCCGCCTTCACCATCAGTGACGAGACCATGGCCCGCGCCTCGAAGATGGGCCACGATCTGGGCGTGGGTTTCCACGTTCACGTCGCCGAGGCCTCCTCCGATGTGGCCCACAATGTGGAACGCTACGGCAAGCGCGTAGTGAACCGCCTCCACGATCACGGCATCCTCGGCAAGGACTCCATCGCCGCCCACTGTGTGCACTGCGAGCCCAAGGAGTTCGAGATCCTGGCCAAGACCGGCACCATGGTGGCCATGAACACCCAGAGCAACATGAACAACGCCGTGGGCGTGGCCGATTTCGTGGGCATGCAGAAGGCCGGCATTCTTGCTGGCCTGGGCACGGATGCCATGACCGTGGCCATGCTGGAAGAGACCCGCGTCGCCCTGTGGGGCCAGCACCTTCGCGCCAACAACCCCAGCTGCGCCTTCATGGAAGTGGCGGGCGCCATCACCGCCAACAACCCCGAAATCGCCTCGCGCGTCTGGGGCTTCCCCATCGGTGAGCTGAAGGAAGGCGCCGCCGCCGACGTGATCCTGCTGGACTACCTGGCACCGACGCCCCTCAACAACGGGACCGCCCTGGGCCACCTGATCTTCGGCATCAGCCAGGCGGTGGTGGACACCACCATCTGCGGCGGCCGCGTCCTCATGGAAGGCCGCAAGCTGAACATCGACGTCGATGAAGTCGAGATGAATGCCCGTTCCCGGGAACTCGCCGTGAAGCTCTGGGACCGTTTCTGATCATCACCATCGACGGGCCGGAAGCGGGCGAACCTGCTTCCGGCCTTGTCGCGAGGAGCCCTCTTTCATGAGTCGAATGCTAGTCCGCAACATCCACACCCTCGTGACCATGGTCGAGGGCGAGAAACCTTTGCACGGTGTCGATCTCCTCATCGAGGACGGCAAGGTCACCGCCATCGGCAATCAGTTGAAGCCCGAGCCTCAGCCGGATCGCGTGCTGGATGGCTCCCGCTGCGTGGCCTATCCCGGCTTCGTCAACACGCATCACCACCTCTACCAGACGCTGACCCGCAACATTCCGAAGGTGCAGAACGCCAAGCTCTTCGACTGGCTGCTGGGGCTCTACGAGGTATGGCGGGAGCTGGATCCCGAAGCGGTGGAAGTGAGCACGCGCATCGGTCTCGGCGAGCTTCTGCTCTCCGGCTGCACCACGACCACGGATCACTTCTACGTCTTCCCCAAGAGCGCACCCACCGAATTCCTGGATGTGGAAATCGACACCGCCCGGGAAATGGGCATGCGGTTCCATCCCACCCGCGGCAGCATGAGCCGGGGCAAATCCAACGGCGGCCTGCCTCCCGATGACGTGGTGCAAACGCCCGATCAGATCCTGAAGGACTGCGATCGCCTCATCGCGAAGTACCACGATCCGAACCCCTTCTCCATGTGCCGCATCGTGCTGGCGCCCTGTTCGCCCTTCTCCGTCACCACGGAACTGCTGGCCGAAACAGCCGTATACGCCCGGCAGAAACAGGTCTTCCTGCACACCCATCTCTGCGAAACCATGGACGAAGAGGACTTCTGCCTCCAGACTCTGGGCCTGCGGCCCCTCGATTACATGGAGAAGGTGGGCTGGGTGGGTCCGGATGTCTGGTACGCCCACGGCATCTACTTCAGCGACGAAGAAATCAAGCGCCTGGCCGCCACGAAGACCGGCGTGGCCCATTGCCCTGTCTCCAACCTGCGCCTGGGTTCGGGGATCTGCAAGGTGCCGCAGTTGATGGCCGAAGGCGTGCGGGTGGGCCTGGCCGTGGACGGCAGCGCCAGCAACGACTCCTCCAACTTCCTTAGAGAAATGCAGATCGCCCTGCTCGTGCACCGCGTGGGCACGGGTGTGGAGGCCATGCCTCCCCAGAACGTGCTGAAGCTCGCCACCGTGGGCGGCGCCAGCATCCTGGGCCAGCCGGAGATCGGCCAGCTCAAGGTGGGTTCCGCCGCCGATCTGGCCATGTTCCGCTTGGACCGCATCGATTTCGCCGGCGCCATGACCGATCCCGCCTCGGCCCTGCTCTTCTGCGGCGCCGCGCCCCGTGCGGAATACACTGTGGTTGCGGGCCGCGTGGTCGTGGAGAAGGGTCAGCTGGTGGGCGTGGACGAGGAGGCCCTCTTCGAACGTGCCAACCGCGTGGCCGAGCGCATGCTTTCCACCGCCGAGAAAAAGCTCGCCGTATCCTATCGCTAGTCAGGAGCCGTCATGAAAATAGATGCATTCATCATTCCCGAGGATCTCCACGAGGCCCGGGCTGCGCTCAAGAAGCTCGGCGCCAAGGGCTTCGCCATGGCCGGTGGCACGAGCCTCCACTTCCTGGAATTCACCGGCAAGACCGCCGTGGACATCACGCGCCTGGGACTCTCGGGCATCAAGAAGTCCGGGGCCACCTTCAAGATCGGCGCCACGACGACCCTCGACGAGCTCATGAGCTACAGGGGCGAAGGCTGGGTCCTGGACCAGGTGGCCGTGAACACCTGCACCCAGCAGATCCGCAACATCTCGACCCTCAGCGGCAACATCGTCCGCATCTTCCCCTGGAACGATTTCCCAGTGGCGCTGCTCGCCCTGAACGCGACCCTGCATATCCAGAGCAAGGATGAAGACGAGTACGAAGCCGAGGAATTCTTCAAAGGCCAACCCCTGCGCTTGTTCAAGCCGGGTGATCTGCTGACCCGCGTGGACGTGCCGGCGATCAAGAAGGGCCAGGGTTTCGGCTATCACAAGGAAGCCCGCGTCCATGCTGGCTTCAGCATGATGACCGTGGCCGCCTTCGCCGAAGTGAAGAACGGCAAGCTCAAGAAGATCCGCGTAGCCATCGGCGCTGGCATCGGCCTGCCTTCACGCGCAACAGCCCTTGAGGAACTACTGGAGGATCAGGCCGTGGACACTCTGGATCTCACGGAGCTCGTGGCCAAAGGTACCGCCAAACTCCCTTGGAAAGGCAAGGAAGGCATGTCGAACGAATATGCCGGCCATCTGGGACGCGTCATCGTCGTGGATGTGCTGACGGCCGCGCTGCGGCAGGCGAAGGGAGAATAGCCATGTCAAAGCTGCACGTCTGCATCAAGATTAATGGCGAGGACCGGGAATTCCAGGTCGCGCCCGACGACAAGCTCCTCGAGGTGATCCGCCGCGAGGGCTACAGCGGCACCAAGCGCGGCTGCAATGCCGGCGCCTGCGGTTCCTGCACCGTCCTCCTCGATGGCAAGATCGTCTACGCGTGCCTGCTGTTCGCCTTCCAGGCCCATGGCCGCCGCGTAGACACCATCGAGAGCGTAGGGGACTTCGACAATCCCCATCCCATCCAGAAGGCCCTGGTGGAGGAAGGCGCCGTGCAGTGCGGCTTCTGCATCCCCGGCATCATCCTCGCGGCCAAGAGCCTCATGGACGTGAATCCCACGCCCACGGACGACGAGCTGAAGATCCACATGGACGGGAATCTCTGCCGCTGCACGGGCTACGAAAAGATCGAATCCGCCTTGCGAAAGGTCATCGCCGCGGGAGGTGCGAAGTGAACGTCAAGGACCTCAAGGTCGTCAACAAGTCCGTCACCAAGATCGACTCCATGTCCCTGGCCCTCGGCAAGCCCTCGTACGTCGCGGACTTCCGGCCCAAGAACGCCCTCTGGGTGAAGATGCTCTGGAGTCCCCACGCCCACGCCCGCATCGTCTCCATCGACCTCAGCGAAGCGGAGAAGATGCCCGGAGTGAAAGCCGTGCTCTGGCATGGCAACGTGCCCCGCGTGGCCCACTGCACCGCAGGCCAAGGCTATCCTGAACCTTCGCCCTACGACACCTTCATGTTCGATACCAAGGTGCGCTACGTGGGCGACCGCGTGGCCGCCGTGGCCGCGGAGACGCCCCAGCAGGCGGAAGCCGCCCTGAAGAAGATCAAGGTGGAATACGAGGTGCTGAAGCCCGTGCTCTCCATCGACGAGGCCTTCGCGGAAGGCGCGCCCATCATCCACGACGAGCCCGATGTCACGATCCCCATTCCCGTGCCCTTCGAGCCCAAGAAGAACCTGGTGGCGCACCTGGCCATGGAAGTGGGCGACCTGGAAAAGGGTCTAGCGGAAGCGGACTTCGCCTTCGACCACACCTACGAGACCCAGTACGCCCAGCACACGCCCATCGAGACCTACGTCTCCCTGGCGCAGATCGACGCGAGGGGACGCATCGTCATCACCACCAGCACCCAGGTGCCCTTCCACTGCCGTCGCATCGTGGCCCAGTGCCTCGAGATTCCCGTGCAGCAGATCCGCGTCATCAAGCCCCGCATCGGCGGCGGCTTCGGCAGCAAGCAGGAGATGCTGCTGGAAGATGTCGTCGCGCTCTTCGCCATGCGCACCAAGCGTCCCGTCATGTGGGAGTTCAGCCGCGAGGAGAACTTCCGCACGGGCCGCACACGGCATCCCATCCGGACCCGTCTGCGCATGGGCGTGAAGAAGGACGGAAGGATCACCGCATTTGGAATGGAGGCCACTTCCAACACCGGCGCCTACGGCGGCCACGGTCTCACGGTCGTCGGCTGCTGCGGCAGCAAGGTGCTGCCCCTCTATCGCGCCGACAACGTCAAGTTCGAGGGCAAGGTGGCCTACACCAACCTGCCCGTGTGCGGTGCCTACCGCGGCTTCGGGGCCACCCAGGCCTTTTTCGCCGCCGAGACGCTGATGGACGAGATGGCGGAGGCCATCGGCATGGATCCGGCGGAATTCCGCAAGATCAACCACATCCGCACGGGCGAGAGTTCTCCCGTCTTCGAGGCCCTGGGCGAAGGCAAGAAGGGCACGCCCATGACCATCGGCAGCTGCGCCCTCACCGAGTGCATCGAGATCGGCGCCAAGGCCATCGGCTGGGACAAGCGCACCGACTGGCGCACCAAGACCGGCCGCTACCGGCGCGGCATGGGCATGTGCACCCTGATGCAGGGCTCCAGCGTCCCCGAGATCGATATGGGCGCGGCCAGCATCAAGATGAACGAGGACGGCAGCTTCAACCTCCTCATCGGCGCCACGGATCTGGGCACGGGCAGCGACACGGTACTGGGCCAGATCGCCGCGGAGGCTATCGGCACGACCATCGACAAGATGATCGTCTATTCGTCCGACACCGACTTCACGCCTTTCGATGTGGGCGCGTATGCCTCCAGCACGACCTACCTGAGCGGCGAGGCCGCCCGCAAGTGCGGCGCCAAGGTGAAGAAGCAGATCCTGGAGACCGCCTCCGAGATGCTGCACGTCCCCGTCGAAGATCTGGATGCTGAAGGCGGTTTCGTCCGCAGCAAGGACGGCGAGAACGAGCTGCCCTTCTCGGAGATCTCGCTCTATTCGCTTTACCAGAAGAACCAGTACCAGATCATGGACACGGCCTCCCACATCACTCACAAGTCCCCGCCGCCCTTCGCCGCGCACTACGTCGAGGTCGAAGTAGACACCTGGACGGGAGCTGTGAAGGTGCTGAACTACGTGGCCACCGTGGACTGCGGCACCGCCATCAATCCCAAGCTGGCCGAGGGCCAGACCGAAGGCGGCGTGCTGAACGGCATCAGCTATGCACTGACGGAGGAATACCTCTTCAATGCGGATGGCAAGATGACGAACGCCAACTTCTCGGACTATCACATCTTCTCCATCAGGGATAAGCCGCCCATCCAGGCGATCCTGGTCCCCAGCTACGAGGAGACCGGTCCCTACGGCGCCAAGAGCGTCTCCGAGATCTGCATCAACGGCGGCATGCCCGCCATCGCCAACGCCATCTACAACGCCACCGGCGCCAGGCTCTACACCACGCCATTCACACCTGAGAAGGTGTGGCGAGCCATTAATAAGGTGCAGTGACCAGTAGTCAGTGGTCGGTGGTCAGCTAGAATTGAAGCGCGGCCCAAAGCCGCGCCTCCTCAACTGACCACTGACCACCGACCCCTGACCACTGAGATAAAAACATGAACATCCACGTGATCATTTTCGGGACACTGCTAAGGCCCGAGGGGGAGCACGACTACACGAAGGCCATCCCCGAGGGCTCCACCGTGAAAGACCTCATGGTGGCCATGGGCTATCAGCCTGCCCACGTGAAGGCCATCCTGACCACCGTCAACGGACAGCATGCTTCTCCTCACAAGAAGCTCCATGAAGGCGACGAGGTCGTGCTTTCCGTGATGGTGGGTGGCGGTTGATGCACGGAAATGCCTGTGCTTCCGGCCCTGTGACTGAAATACACTAGAGTGATCAAGCCCGCATCGATCTGAGATAAATTTTTTTCTATAGATAAAAAAATCTTGACTCTTGAACCCCTCCCCCTATGATGAAGACGCGATAAAACCAAGCTCTGCAAGACCCCTCGAAGTACGCTCGCCCCTTTGACATCCCCTTCCTTCAGGCCGTCATTTCCGCATTGAGAGTGGCTGCCCGGTTGAAATCGTCATCGACACCGACGCGGTCATCTCTCGCCGGAGTCGCTCTACACCGGCCGGATTTCCGGCGGGCAGTCTCGTCCTGCACTTGATTCCCTTGGGTATCTTCATGCCAAACTCCTCCCCTGCCATACCACGACTCGAAGTCAAGGGGATCCGCAAGGTCTATCCAGCCGTCATCGCCAATGACAACGTGAATCTCTCCGTCATGCCTGGCGAAATCCACGCGGTGCTGGGTGAGAACGGCGCGGGCAAATCCACTTTGATGAAACTGATCTACGGCGTGGCCCACCCCGACGCGGGCGAGATCCGCTGGGAAGGCACGCCCGTCACCATCAAGAACCCCGCCCAGGCCCGCGAAATGGGCATCGGCATGGTGTTCCAGCA
>DCFP01000048.1:29705-36165 GCA_002319925.1 Holophagaceae bacterium UBA1801
TCCAGCACTTCTCCCTCTTCGAGACGCTCACGGTCACCCAGAACGTGGCGCTGGCCCTACCCGGGAAGTTCGACCTCGAAGCCCTGGCCAAACGCATCGAGGAAGTATCCGAGCGCTACGGCCTGCCCGTGGATCCGCGTCGTCTGGTGCATGCGCTGTCCGTGGGCGAACGCCAGCGCGTGGAGATCGTGCGCTGCCTGCTCTCGGATCCGAAGCTGCTGATCTTGGACGAGCCCACCTCTGTGCTCACACCCCAGGCCGTGCGCAAGCTCTTCGAGACCCTGCGCAAGCTCGCGGCGGAAGGACGAAGCATTCTCTACATCAGTCACAAACTGGACGAGATCCAGGAACTCTGCCACACCGCGACGGTGCTGCGCGGAGGCAAGGTCATCGGCGCCTGCAAGCCGGCAGAAGAAACGCCCCAGACCATGGCCCGCATGATGATCGGCGAGGACCTGCCGGTGTGCTCCCACGGGGAAGCCAACACCAACGGCGAGATCCGCCTGAAGATCGAAGGGCTGTCTCTGCCCTCCGACGACCCCTTCGGCACGGACCTCAAGGATGTGCATCTGGAAGTGCGCAGCGGTGAGATCGTCGGCATCGCGGGCGTTTCCGGCAACGGCCAGCAGGAGCTGCTGCGCGCCATCTCCGGCGAGGAAACCGTCGACAACAAGCACCACGTGCAGATCTGCGGCGTGCATGTGGGGCGCATGCACTCGGGCCGCCGCCGGGGACTCGGCATGGCCTTCGTGCCCGAGGATCGCCTGGGCCGCGGCGCGGTGCCACGCCTCACCCTCACGGAAAACGTACTGCTCACGGCCCACCGCCTGGGCATGCTCTGGAAGGGACTCATCCGCTTCGGCACCGCCCGCAAGTTCGCCGAGGAGTGCATCGCGCGCTTCGACGTGCGCTGCGGCGGCGCAGAGGCCGAGGCCAAGTCACTCTCCGGCGGGAATCTGCAGAAGTTCATCGTGGGCCGCGAGATCATGCAGGATCCCAAGGTGCTGGTGCTGGCGCAACCCACCTGGGGCGTGGACGTGGGCGCGGCCGCCTTCATCCGGCGCTCCCTCATCGAGCTGAGGAACAAAGGCACCGCGATCCTCGTGATCTCCGAAGAACTGGAGGAGCTGTTCGAAATCGCCGACCGCATCGTCGTCATCGCCAAGGGACGGCTCTCGCCCATCAAGGCCATCTCCCAGACGGGCGTCGAGGAGATCGGCATCTGGATGAGCGGCATGTGGCCCGGATCCGAAGAAGCACGGGAGGACGTGAATAATGTGGCTTAAGTTCGAAGCTCGCACGGAGCCGTCGCGCCCGATGCGCTTTGTCTCGCCCGTGCTGGCGATCTTCCTGATGCTTCTCTTCGGCCTGGTGCTCTTCAAGGCTTTGGGCAAGAATCCCGTGGAAGGCTTCCAGGTCTTCTTCATGAAACCCCTGAAGGACAGCTACGGCGTATCCGAGCTGCTCCTCAAGGCCACGCCTTTGATGATGTGCGCAGTGGGCCTTTCGGTGGGCTTCCGCGCCAACATCTGGAACATCGGCGCCGAGGGCCAGCTGCTCATCGGCGCCCTGGCCGGCGGCTGGATCGGCCTCCATTTCGAGCACAGCACGAGCCACTTCCTGCTCCCCGCCATGGTCGTGGCCGGCGCGATCGGCGGCATGGCCTGGGCCGCGATTCCCGCCTTCCTGCGCACTCGCTTCAACGCCAACGAGATCCTCACCAGCTTGATGATGGTCTACATCGCCCAGCTCATGGTGTCCTGGCTCGTGCACGGTCCCTGGATGGATCCGGAGGGCTTCAATTTCCCCCAGACCAAGATGTTCCAGGAGCACGCGCTGCTGCCCATCCTGAAGCAGGGGACCCGCCTCAATGTCTCGCTCTTCATCGGCATTGGAGCGCTGATCGTGGGCTGGGTCTTCATGAACCGCAGCTTCCTGGGCTACCAGATGAAGGTGGCCGGACAAGCCGAAAACGCCAGCCGCTACGCGGGCTTTTCCGCCAAGCGCACCGTCTGGTTCGGCATGCTCGCCGGCGGTTGCATGGCCGGTATCGCGGGTCTGGGTGAAGTCGCGGGCCCCATCGGCCAGATCACGGAGCACATCTCCCCGGGCTACGGGTTTGCCGCCATGATCGTGGCCTTCCTGGGCCGCCTGAATCCCATCGGCATCTTTTTCGCCAGCCTCCTCATGTCCCTGCTCTACCTCGGTGGCGAGCAGGCCCAGCAGTACCTGAACCTGCCTTCCTCCATTTCTCTGGTCTTCCAGGGCCTGTTGTTGTTCTTCCTGCTCGGTTCGGACGTGTTCATCTACTTCCGGCCCCGCTTCGGGAAACGGAGCTAGCCATGGAACAGAGCCTCTTCACGTCCATTCTTTTCGCCACCATCGTGGCCGGCACGCCGCTGATCATCACGGCCCTGGGCGAACTGGTAACCGAGAAGTCCGGTGTGCTGAACCTGGGCGCCGAGGGCACCATGTCCGTGGGCGCCATCACCGCTTTCGCCGTCACCGTGCACACGCACAACGCCTTCCTGGGCATCCTTGCGGGCATGGGGGCGGGCATGGCGATGTCCATGATCTTCGCCTACCTGGTTTTGACCTTGATGGCCAATCAGGTGGCGGCAGGCCTCGCGCTCTCTATTTTCGGCGTGGGACTCTCCGCATTCATCGGCAAGCCCTACGAGTCAGTCATCCTGACCAGCCGGACTCCGTGGAGCATTCCCGGCTTGGCCAAGCTGCCTTACCTCGGTCCCGCACTCTTCCAGCAGCATGCGCTGGTCTATTTTTCGTGGGTCATGCTCATCCTGGTCTCCCTGTTCCTGTACAAGACGAAACCAGGACTGACGCTGCGCGCGGTGGGCGAATCTCCGGTCTCAGCCCACGACATCGGGCATCCGGTCATCCGTATCCGCTACTTCGCGACCATCTTCGGTGGTGCCATGGCGGGCATCGGCGGGGCTTTCATGTCCGTGTTCTACACCCCCATGTGGGTGGAAGGCATGGTCGCTGGCCGCGGCTGGATCTCCCTCGCGCTGGTGGTCTTTGCCACGTGGAGGCCGCTGCGGGTGATGATCGGTGCCTATCTCTTCGGCGGCGCGATGATCGCGCAGATGTTCCTGCAGGGATCAGGCATCAAGATCTCGGTCCCGGCCCAGTTCCTTTCATCAATCCCCTACGCCGCGACTATCCTGGTGTTGGTGCTCATTTCCCGGAACCTGAAGACCATCCGTTTGAACTCCCCGGCTTCCCTGGGGCAGCCTTTCATGCCGGATGCTTAAACTGAAATGCCTGTTCTTTTCCCCTCAGCCGTCCCACGGCGGCCCCTTCACAACCCGAATGGAGGTTTTGAATGAATGCACGGAATCTCGCTGTAGCAGCTCTCGCGCTCGCCGCCGCGAGCCTCATGGCCCAGACCAAGGTCGGCTTCGTCTATGTGAGCCCCATTGGCGACGCGGGCTACACCTACCAGCATGACCTGGGCCGCAAGCAGCTCGAAGCCGACCTCAAGGGCAAGGTGGTCACCCAGTACGTCGAGAACGTCCCTGAAGGCGCCGACGCCGAGCGCGTGATCCGCGAGCTAGCCCAGAGCGGCTGCAAGGTCGTGTTCACCACGTCCTTCGGCTACATGAACCCCACTATCAAGGTGGCCTCCTCCTTCCCGAACACCGTGTTCATGCACGCCACGGGCTACAAGCGCTCCGCCAACGTCGGCACCTACGACGCCCGCTTCTATGAGGGCCGGTACCTCTGCGGCGTCATCGCCGGTAAGATGACCAAGAGCAACGTCGCCGGTTACGTGGCCGCCTTCCCGATCCCCGAAGTCCTGCAGGGCATCAACGCCTTCACGCGCGGCATGCGCAGCGTCAATCCCAAGGCCGAGGTCCGCGTGATCTGGATCAACTCCTGGTTCGATCCCGCCAAGGAGCGTGAAGCGGCTCTGACGCTGATCTCCCAGGGCGCCGACATGGTCACGCACCACAGCGATTCCCCCGCCGTGGTCCAGGCCTGCGAAGAAAAGGGCGTCTACTGCTTCGGCTACAACAGTGACATGTCCAAGTACGCTCCCAAGATGCAGCTCACCGCCTCCACGTCCATTTGGGGCGACTACTACGTGAAGCTCTTGAACGAAGTCATGGCCGGCACCTGGAAGTCCGGTGACATCTGGGGCGGCATCAAGGACGGCATGGTCAAGCTCGCGCCTCTCAGCCCCGCCGTTCCCAAGGCCGTGAAGGACCTGGTCGCCAAGACCCAGGCCGACATCGTCAGCGGCAAGCTGCAGCCCTTCCAGGGTCCCCTGCTCGACCAGGACGGCAAGACCATCGTTCCCGCCGGCAAGACCATGGGTGACGAAGAGATCGGCAAGATGGACTACTTCGTCCAGGGCGTAGCCTCCAAGCTCCCCAAGAGCTAACAGGGTCAGAAGAATAAAAATTGAATACAGGATGGGCAGGATAGACAGGATCAAAGAAGATTGGTTTCTTTATCCTGTTCATCCTGCCCATCCTGTTTCTATTCATTTGATCTTTTTGTCCTTTGTCGTTTTGTTTTTTGTCCTGTGAAAGCGTAAATGACGATGAATCCTGAGAAGACCCTGCTCATCAAGAACGCAATGTGCCTTGTCACCATGGACGATCAGCGCCGCGAGATCCCTGGTGGCGGCCTGTTCGTGCAGGGGAATCGCATTGCCCAGGTAGGTCCCACAACCGAGCTTCCTGCGACCGCCGATGAGATCATCGATGCCACCGGCCATGTGGTCATGCCTGGCATGATCAACACGCATCACCACATGTACCAGTCCCTAACCCGCTGCGTGCCCAGTGTCCAGGATTGCGAGCTGTTCGATTGGCTGAAGGGGCTCTACCCGATCTGGGCAGGCCTGACGCCGAAGATGATCCGTGTCTCGACGCAGACGGCCATGGCGGAACTGATTCTCTCCGGCTGCACCACCTCCTCGGATCACCTCTACATCTATCCCAACGGCTGCCGCCTGGAAGACAGCATCGAGGCCGCAGAGGCCATCGGCATGCGTTTCCATGCGTGCCGCGGCAGCATGAGCGTGGGCGAGTCCAAGGGCGGGCTGCCCCCCGATCGCGTGGTGGAAGACGAAAAGGCGATCCTCGCCGATTCCCAGCGGCTCATCGAACGCTGGCACGATGCCAACGATGGCGCCATGTTGCGGATCGCCCTGGCGCCCTGCTCGCCCTTCTCCGTCAGCCAGGATCTCATGCGCGAATCAGCGGCCATGGCCCATAGCTTTGGCGTGGGCCTGCATACGCACCTCGCGGAGACCCAAGGGGATGTGGCCTACAGCCGCGAGAAGTTCGGCCGCACCCCAGCCCAGTATGCGGAAGAGCTGGGCTGGATCGGCCGCGGGACCTGGCATGCCCACTGCGTTTGCCTCGACGATCACGGCATCGGCCTCTTCGCGCGCACCCACACGGGGGTGGCCCACTGCCCTTCCTCCAACATGCGACTGGGTTCAGGCATCGCGCCCATCAAGAAGATGCGCGCCGCTGGCGTTCCTGTGGGCCTGGGCGTGGACGGCTCCGCATCCAACGACGCAGGCCACCTATTGGCAGAGGCGCGCCAGGCCATGCTTCTGGCGCGGGTTTCCGGCGACCCCGGCGGCCTGACCGCACGACAGTCCCTGGAGATCGCCACGCGCGGCGGCGCCGAGGCCCTGGGCCGTTCCGACATCGGTCAGCTCGCACCAGGGAAGTGCGCCGACATCGCCGCGTTCGATACCCGTGGCATCGATCACGCGGGTGGTCTCCATGATCCTGTCGCAGCGTTGACCTTCTGCGCGCCTGTAAAGGCCGCCTTCTCCATCATCAACGGTAGAGTGATCGTGAAAAATGGCCGAATCACAACCGTGGACCTGCCAGTGCTGCTGGAGCACCACAATCGGCTGGCGGCGGAGTTGGTGCACGGTTAGAAGTCCATATCCATCGCTTTCCGGATCTCCGCGAGCGTCGTTGCCCCCACGCTCCGCGCCTGTGCTACGCCTTTCATGAGAACGGTACGGACATGACCGGAATCAGCCTCCAGGGCCTTCCGTCGCAATCGGAGGGGCCGGAGATGCTCGTTGAGAGCCTCCGTGAGAAATCGCTTCAGGGCTCCGGAGCCGCCACTTCCGATGCGTTCTGCGATGGCTTCGGGTGCCTCCCCCGTCGCCATTGAGGCCAGCAGGAGCAGGTTGGCCACTTCGGGACGTGTGACGTGGTCATAGGTGATGAGGCGCTCCCCGTCGGTCTTCGCGTTCCGGATGAGCGCCGCGGTCTCGTCCTCGGGAGCACTGAGGGGAATGGTATTGCCGCGGCTCTTGCTCATCTTACGTGCGCCGTCGAGACCTTGGATCTGCGGTGCTTCACTCAGCAGTGCCTCGGGCTCGGGGAACACGGGGCCGAACCGCGCGTTGAACCTCCGGGCAATCGTGCGGCTCATCTCGAGGTGGGCGAGCTGG
>DCFP01000026.1:0-5708 GCA_002319925.1 Holophagaceae bacterium UBA1801
AGTTCCGGGACGAGATCCGGCCCCGCTTCGGCCTCATGCGCGGCCGGGAGTTCATCATGAAGGACGCCTACTCCTTCTGCGTGGATGACGCCGACGCCGACCGCGAGTACTGGGTGATGTTCAACTGCTACAAGCGCATCTTCAGCCGCCTGGGCGTGAAATTCCGGCCTGTGGAAGCCGACAGCGGCGCCATCGGCGGCAGCTTCACCCACGAGTTCCACGTGCTGGCGGGCTCTGGCGAGGATGCCATCCTGGCTTGCAACAACTGTGAGTACACCTCCAACGCCGAGAAGACCGAGGCGCCGGTGGTTCCTGGCAAGGACCACGGACCGGCCTTCGAACTGAAGAAGGACCACTTCTGCACCCCCGGCGTCGTGGGCCAGGTGGAGCAGGCCGCCGGCATGAAGGACGCTGAGCACAACGGCATGCCCATCACCCAGACCAGCAAGTTCTTCCTCTACCAGTGCACGTTCGCGGACGAATCCACGAAACTGGTGGGCGCGATCCTGCGCGGCGATCACGAGGTGAACCCCGTCAAGGTGAAGAATTTCATCGGCGCCATGGCCATCGAAATGATGCCCCTGGAAGAGGCCGAGACCTTCACGGGCGCCAAGTCTGGCTTCATGGGTCCCGTGGGGCTGAAGAACGTCTCGTTCCTGGTGGACAAGAGCCTCGAAGGCCAGGTGAACCTCACCTGCGGCGCGAACCGCACGGACTACCACCACTTCGGGCTGGATCCCAAGCGCGACCTGCCGGGCTGCATCTTCGCCGATATCCGCATGGCCGTGGAAGGGGACACCTGTACACGCTGCGCCGCAGGCGGACCCGCGGGCACGTACGAGGCCTTCCGCGGCATCGAAGTGGGTCAGGTCTTCAAGCTGGGCACCAAGTACTCGAAGTCCATGGGCTGCACCTACCTGGCCGAAGACCAGCAGGAGAAGCCCATGGTCATGGGCTGCTACGGCATCGGCGTCACCCGCACCGTGGCCGCGGCCATCGAGCAGAACTACGATGCCGACGGCATCATCTGGCCCTGGCCCATCGCGCCGTACCACATCCATCTCCTAAACCTGGACCCCGGCAACGCCGAGGTGAACGAGATGTCCTGCCGCCTCGAGAAGGAACTGGAGGCTGCCGGTTTCGAGGTGCTCCACGACGACCGCGAGGGCATGAGCCCCGGCGCCAAGTTCAAGGACGCCGACCTGCTGGGCTTCCCCCTCCGCGCCATGGTGGGCTCCAAGGGCCTCAAGGAAGGCCTGGTGGAGATCCGCGACCGCCGCACCAAGGAGACCCGCAAGTTCAAGCCCGAGCACATGGTCGCAGAGGCTAAGATGGCCAGGGATCGTATCCTGTTGGAGCTGGAGGAAGCAGGCGGGAGGTAGCAGTGCCAGAGGGTCCGGTCTATCTGACCACGTTCATCGAAGGGGTGCTGGTGCACGGCACGAGCACCCCCTTCGTGCTGCTGGTGCCGACCCCTCACTCGCCCCATCGCGGTCTGCTGATGCCGCCCCACGTGCCATGGTCGCCGGGCTTCCTGCCACCTGCCCTGCTGCAATCCCAGATCGATCAGGGGTGGAAGATCCCCTTCCGCTTCGTGGATGCGTCGAAACTGCCCGTGGTCTTCGATGAGCGCACCAGCCGCCTGCCCACCCCCTGGCTATTGAGGCTCGAAGGCCTCGAAGGCCAGCAGCGCCTCTACTTGACCCACCTCCTGCGCACCAAGGTCGCGGACGATCACCTGCCGCCCCCGCCCGACGGCGGGCAGTGGGTGAGCGAGAAGGCCCTGGGCACCATGGACCTCATTCCAGGCGTCCGCAGGCTCTGCCAGGCCGCCATTCTGGCCATCAAAGAGCTTTAGCGCTGGATTAGAGAATCGGCCTCAAAGGCATGGCCTTCCACAGCCGGAGGTTGTGGCGTTTGATCAGTGGCGCGAAAGAATCCGGGTCATCCTTTGCGGGGTCCCAACTGTTTTCCGATGCCATGTCCCGCTCGATGGCCGCCTCCACTTGGGCCGCCACCTTGTCGTTGGTCACCAAGGCTCCCACCTCCGTGTTCAGGTTGGCCGAACGGGGATCCAGGTTGAAGGTGCCGATGAAGAGGGTCTTGCCATCCACCACCAGCGTTTTCGCATGGAGGGAGAAAATGGGAACCGTCTTTCCGGATTCGCGGCGCTGATCCATCAGCTCTTTCTTGATGGCTGGATCCGGCTTGAACTCCGTCACCTGAACGCCCATCTTGAGCAGTTTCTGGCGCTGCTTCTGATAGCCGCTGAAAGCCTGCAGATTGTCCGTGGAGGCCAGGGAGTTCGTGCTGATGCGAACCTGCACGCCCCGCTGGATCAGCTCCCTGAATATCGAAATGCCGCGGCTCGACAGGACCAGGTAAGGGGATTGAATGGTGACGCGATGCTGGGCCTTCCGCAGCACTGCGATCAGCTCTTCCGTGAGACGCCCGCTGCCGTCCAGTCCACGGCTGTCGTTCTTGCCAGGCACGTCGCTTAGAAAGCGGATGTCATCCCAGACCAGCTCTTCCGTCAGCAGACCGAATCGCTCCGATAGATGATCGAGCGCCTCGCGCACCTCCGGCGTGAAGTTCGCGGGGTTCTGGGCATAGGCATGGAGGGAGGCATAGATCGCCTGGACCTGTTCAGGTTTCAGGCTGTGGAAGGGACCCTCCAGCAAATCCTCGACGGGAATGGCCAAGGGGCTGGACCAGAACTGCTCGAAGCTCGCCTGCACCTCGCCGACCACGGGACCCAGCAGGAGGGCGTCCCGGTCGCGGAAGTTGTAGGCCTGGTCGTGGTCGTAGTACTCGTTGGCCATGTTCCGCCCGCCCGTCACCGCCACCTGTCCGTCGATGATCAGCGTCTTGTTGTGCATGCGCTGGTTGGAGCCCTTGAAATTCGCCAGGAGGTGGAGAATGCGCTTCGGGAAGGAGACGCCAACCTTGTGGACAGGGTTGTAGATGCGAATCTCGAAGTTGGGATGGGCCGCCAGGGCCAGCATTGCGTCCGAGGGAGCATCCATCAGCAGGTCGTCCACGAGCACCCGCACCTTCACGCCCCGGTCCGCGGCCCTCAGGAGGAGCTCGCTGGCCAGGATTCCGATCCGGTCATTGCTCCAGATGAAGTACTGGGCGTCGATGCTCCGCGTCGCGTGCTCTCCGAGCCAGGCCCGCGCCAGGAGGGCATCCTCGCCCTTCTCCAGCACGAACAAACCGGACTTGCCGGGATGCGCACTGAACATGGACTGGGTGGTATCGGAGAGACTTGGCGATCCGGCCACGGCGACGACCGCAAGACAGCCCAGCAGAATCACGTTTCGCAAGCGAGTGAAGAGGTTCATTCCAGCAGAGCTCCCCGGGAGTCGAGTCGGTGGCGATGAACCATTCTGGCAGGGCGCGCCTCTGGATCCAGTTTTCGAAACGGGATGACACAATCGAGGCTGGGAAAATCGAGGGATTCTCTCCTGGTCCCAGATCGCCCTGCCTGAAACGGACTCCATGCCCAGTCTCTCCCATCTCCGCCATGCCTTCCGCGCGCTCCGGCACCGGAACTTCCAGCTCTTCTGGCTGGGTCAGGGCACCAGCGTCATTGGGACCTGGATGCAGACGGCCGCGCAAGCCTGGTTGTTGAACGAGCTCACTCACAAACCGCTCCTGCTGGGCTTTCTGACCGTCACGCGCTTCGGCCCGTCCCTGATCATCGCGCCCTTCGCGGGTCTCGCGGCCGAACGCTTCCCGCGGCGCAGGGTAGTGATCCTCACCCAGACAACGAGCCTGGTCCTGGCCAGCCTGCTGGCCTGCCTCACACTGGCTGGCCTGATCCAGGTCTGGCACATCCTGCTGCTGGCCCTGCTGCAAGGCTGCGTGGATTCCGTGGACATGACGGTGCGCCAGACCTTCCAGATGGACCTGGTGGGACCCGAGGACCTGCAGAGTGCCGTCTCCCTCAATTCAGCCGCCTTCAATTCGGCGCGCATCATCGGTCCCTTCTTCGCCGGATTCCTCATCGAGTGGGTGGGCGAGGGGCTCTGCTTTGCAATCAATGCATTGAGTTATGTCGCGGTTCTGATCTCACTATTCCTCATCAGGGTCCCTGCCGCCAAGCGTGCACCATCCCGTGGTTCAGCCTTCGAGTCCATCGCCGCGGGCATGCGCTACACCTGGAACACCCCCGCCATCCGCCGCGTGATGCTGGCCGTGGCGCTGACCTCGGCCATCGGCCTTTCAGCGAACACGCTCACGCCCGCCCTGGCCACGGACATCCTGCACACGAGCGCCCAGGGCTACACGCGCTTGCTGTTGGGCGCTGGCGTCGGCGCCATCATGGGTTCTCTTTTCGCAGCGGCCATTTCCACGTCGCACCGGGCTGCGCTGGTGAACTTCCTCATGCTGTGCGGGCTGGGCATCAGCCTGATCGGGCTGAGCCAATGCCGGTCCGTGGCCTTGGCCGTGGTCTGCATGATCCTCATCGGGATCATGGCCTCGGTGCAGCTTTCCACCAGCAACGCCTTCCTTCAGACGGCTGCGCCGCTGGATATGCGGGGCCGCGTCGTCTCGCTCTACGTGTGGATCTTCCAGGGCCTCGCACCCATCGGCGGCCTGGCCTCGGGCTGGATCGCCGACCGCTTCAACATCCCCGCCGCCATTCTCTGGGCGGGGATCATCTGCCTGGCTTCCGGCGCGGTATTCGGCGCGACCCGCTCCGTTACACCAGATCAAACGCGCTGAAGAAGTAGTGCACTTCCCGCTCCGCCGTGGCGGGCGCATCGGAGCCATGGACGGCGTTCCGGGTGAGGTCGTCGCCGAACTTGCGACGGAGCGTGCCCGGTGCGGCCTTGGCGGGATCCGTGACGCCCATGATCTCGCGCCAGCGGGCGATGACGTTCTCCCCTTCGATCACCATGAGGAGCACAGGACCCTCGAGCATGAATTCCTCCAGCTCGGGGTAGAACTTCTTCTGCACGTGCTCGATGTAGAAGCCCTTGATCAGCTCCTTGTTCAGGTGGGCCATCCGCAGACCGTGGATGGTGAAGCCCTCCCGCTCGATGGCGCTGATGATCTCGCCCACATGGCCATTCTTGATGGCATTGGGCTTGACGATCGCGAACGTGCGTTCCAGGGTCATGGGTCCCCCTTCGATTTTTACCAGTGTGCCGGAGGGCTGGATTAGCCTCAAGGACATGTGTCGGGAATTCTGGCGCCCTTTTTTTCCCATCCCAGGGCCCAGTTTGAAGCTGAGCATTGGGAAATCCTCCAAATCGGCGGTACAATCGGCAGTTCGACGCGATTGGATCCAGCATGCTTGAAAGCCTTCTTAAGAAAATCATCGGTTCGAAGAACGACCGCGAGCTCAAACGCATGTGGGCGAAGGTCCAGACGATCAATGAGCTGGAACCCGAGATCCAGGCCCTCAGCGACGAGCAGTTGAAGGCCAAGACACCCTACTTCCGCGAGAAGCTGGCCCAGGGCGCCACCCTGGAAGACATCCTGCCGGAAGCCTTCGCGGTCTGCCGGGAGGCCTCTCTCCGCGTGCTGAAGATGCGGCACTTCGATGTTCAGCTCGTGGGCGGCATCGTCCTCCACGAAGGCAAGGTTTCCGAAATGAGGACGGGTGAAGGTAAGACCCTCACCGCCACGCTTCCCCTCTATTTGAACGCCCTGGCCGGCAAAGGCGCCCACTTGGTCACGGTGAACGACTACCTGGC
>DCFP01000026.1:5979-6224 GCA_002319925.1 Holophagaceae bacterium UBA1801
AACGACTACCTGGCCCGGCGCGACGCCGAGTGGATGGGCCGCATCTACCACTTCCTGGGCATGACCGTGGGCGTGATCCAGCACGGGCTCACCGACGACCAGCGCCGCGAGGCCTATGCCTGCGACATCACGTATTGCACCAACAACGAGCTGGGCTTCGACTACCTCCGCGACAACATGAAGTGGGACCTGGAAGAGTTCACCCAGCGCGGTTTTGTCTACGCCATCGTGGACGAAGTGGACTC
>DCFP01000026.1:6497-7328 GCA_002319925.1 Holophagaceae bacterium UBA1801
GACGAGGCCCGGACGCCGCTGATCATCGCGGGTTCCAGCGAAGAGGACACCTCCAAGTACTACCGCATCGACGGCATCGTTCCGAAGCTCAAGCTCGACAAGGACTACAAGGTCGACGAGAAGGACCGCCAGGTCATGCTCACGGACGAGGGCATCCGCCACGCGGAGAAGCTCCTGGGCGTGGCCAATCTCTACGATCCCAACGCCATCGATACCCTGCACGGACTGAACCAGGCCCTGCACGCGCACAATCTCTACAAGCGCGACGTGGAATACATGGTGCGTCCCAAGGAGGACGGCCGGGGCCAGGAGATCGTCATCGTCGATGAGTTCACGGGCCGCATGATGCCCGGCCGACGCTGGTCCAACGGCCTTCACCAGGCCATCGAGGCCAAGGAGGGCGTGGAAGTCAACGCCGAAAACCAGACGCTCGCCACTGTGACCTTCCAGAACTTCTTCCGCATGTACAAGAAGCTGGCGGGCATGACGGGCACGGCCGAAACCGAAGCCCGGGAACTGCTCCAGATCTACAAGCTGGAAGTGGTGATCGTCCCCACCAACATGCCCATGGTCCGCAAGGACTTCGCCGATGTGGTGTATTCGACGAAGAAGGGGAAGATCAAAGCCATCGTGGATGAGATCAAGGAACTCCACGAACTGGGCCAGCCCATCCTCGTGGGCACGGCCAGCATCGAGTCCAGCGAATTCCTCAGCGAGCAGTTGAAGGTGGCGAAGATCAAGCACGTGGTGCTCAACGCCAAGCACCACGAGAAGGAAGCGGAGATCATCGCCCAGGCGGGCCGCAAGGGCGCCGTGACCATCGCCACCAAC
>DCFP01000026.1:7593-7815 GCA_002319925.1 Holophagaceae bacterium UBA1801
TGGCCGGCCGCGGCACGGACATCATCCTGGGCGGCAACCCCGAAGGCCTCGCCAAGATCGAGGCCCGCAAGCGCAAGATCGAGCTCTATGACGAGGACGGCCGCAACACCAAGGAATTCGACGCCCTCGTGGCCGAGATGGAGAAGCAGACCTCCGCCGAGCACGTGGAAGTGGTCGAGGTGGGCGGTCTGCACATCCTCGGCACCGAGCGCCACGAGAGCC
>DCFP01000026.1:8105-8328 GCA_002319925.1 Holophagaceae bacterium UBA1801
GCGGCCGGTCCGGCCGCCAGGGCGATCCCGGCTCCAGCCGATTCTTCCTGAGCCTGGAAGACGACTTGATGCGCATCTTCGGTGGCGAGCGCATCAAGGGCATGATGACGACGCTGGGCATGAACGACGAAGAGCCCATCGAGGCGGGCATGGTGACCCGCGCCATCGAGCGCAGCCAGAAGCGGGTGGAGACGCACCACTTCGAGATCCGCAAGCACCTGCT
>DCFP01000026.1:8611-12202 GCA_002319925.1 Holophagaceae bacterium UBA1801
ATGAACAAGCAGCGCATCTTCTTCTACGGGCTGCGCACGGAGATCCTCAAGGGCAATACCAAGGAATACGTGCTGCGCATCGCCGGGGAGATCATCGAAGGCCTGGTCAACGACTACTTCCCCGAGAAGGGATCCAAGGACGTCGAGGGCTTCAAGGAACGCTTCGAGCAGCTCTTCGCCATGGAGGGCATCGACGCCGAATCCTATGCTTCCATGTCGCAGAATGAAGCCTCCGAGACTCTCACGAAGCTGGTGCGGGAAGCCTACGTCGAGAAGGAAGGCCGCCTGGGCAAGGAGGAGATCCTCCGTTGGCACGAGCGCGTAGCCATCCTGCAGATCATCGACTCCGCCTGGAAACGCCACCTGCTCGTCATGGACCACCTGAAGGAAGCCATCGGATTCCGCGGCTACGGCCAGAAGGATCCCCTGGTCGAATACAAGAAGGAATCCTACGAGTACTTCGAGAACATGCGCTTCGGCTACGAGGATGAAATCATCAGCTACCTCTACCGTGTGGCGCCGCAGCCCGCCTTCATTCCGGAGGAAGAACCTTTCAAAGAGCCCGGGAATGTCCACGAGATCGGACCGGATGAGCAGGGCGTCCTGGTGGAATCGGACGGCTCCGGCGAGATCAAGCGCGTGATGCGGTTCAGCGCCGGTGGCATCGACGACGAAGATTAGGAAAGTGACATGGAACTGGTGATCGTCACAGGGCTCTCGGGCGCCGGGCGCAGATCGGTGCTGAGCGCCTTGGAGGATGCCGGTTGCACGGCCATCGACAATGTGCCCGCGCGCCTCCTCGAGCCTTTGCTCGAGCTGGAGGCCAAGCTCAATCCCATACGGCCGCGGCTCGCGGTGGGCATGGACAACCGCCACCAGGAGTTCGCCACGGAATTCAGCCCCCTGGTGGAACGGCTCATGGACGGCAGCATCCCGGTCTACGTGGTGTTCGTGGAGGCCGACGACGACGCACTCATCCGCCGTTTTTCCGAAAGCCGCCGCCCCCACTTCCTGGCAGGCGAGAGCGGTCTCGTGAAGGAGGCCATCGCCAAGGAACGGGAGCTGCTGGCCCCCGTGCGCAGGCAGGCCAACGCCATCGTCGACACCACCAACCTCAACCTTTCCCAGCTCCGCCACCGCATCCAGGAGATGCTCCCGGAGCTGCCGGTCCAGGGCACGACGCTGCGGCTCGTGAGCTTCGGGTTCAAGTTCGGCATACCGGAGGACGCGGATATGGTGCTGGACGCGCGGTTCCTGCCCAATCCCCACTACGTGAAGGAGCTCCGGAATCTCACCGGCAAAGACCAGCCCGTCCGGGAATTCCTGATGCAATCCGATGCCTTCGGCACCTTTCTGGCCATGGCGGAGAACTGGATCCTATGGGCTTGGCCCTTGATCCAGCAGGAAGGCCGTGCCTACCACACCATTGCCATCGGTTGCACCGGCGGCCAGCACCGCTCCGTGGCCCTCGTGGAGATGCTGGCCCAGCACCTGCGCCGGGATGTTCCCAAGCTGGTGCTCCAGCACCGGGAACTGAAAGTCTGAGCCGGTTTTTCCCAATCCCGATCGAACCTGCCATCCGCTTCGCCTCACCCTCCCGGGCCTCGCCGGGCTACTGTAATGAACCGCACTGGTGTTGGAGTCCAGGGCTGAATACACTCGACTCTGTATGCCAGGAATCCAGAGGTGATTTCTCCAACGGCCAAGACGAAAGGACAACAAATCATGGTCGATTTCCGTAAACGGGTTTTGTTCGTGGGCTATGGCGCGGTCGCGCAGTGCGCGCTGCCCATCCTGTTGAAACTTGTGAAAGTTTCACCCCAGAACATCACGGTCATGGATTTCGAAGACCGGAGTGGTGTCCTCGAGCCGTTCCGCGCCCAGGGCGTCCACTGGGTCCATGAACGGGTGACTCCGGAGAACATGGGCACTTTGCTCGGCAAATACGTAGGCCCCGGCGATCTGCTCATCGACCTGGCCTGGAACATCGACGCCTGCGAAATCCTGCAATGGTGCCACGACCGCGGTGTCCTCTACATCAACACGTCCACGGAAGTGTGGGATCCCTACACCGGCGCCGAAACCAAGCATCCCACGGAAATGACCCTCTACTGGCGCCACATGAACCTGCGCCGCATGGTCGCCGGGTGGAAGAACCCCGGCCCCACGGCCGTCCTGGAACACGGCGCCAATCCTGGCCTCATCACCAACTGGACCAAGAAGGGCCTGCTGGACATCGCCTCCAGGATGATCGCGGATGGCAAGACCAAGGGCATGGACGCCGAATTGATCCAGACCTATGCCAAGGAACGCGCCTTCAACAAGCTGGCCCAGAAGCTGGGCGTGAAGGTGATCCACTGCAGCGAGCGGGACACCCAGATCTCGAACCAGCCCAAGCAGGTGGACGAGTTCGTGAATACCTGGAGCATCGAAGGTTTTCGCGAAGAGGGCGTGGCCACCGCCGAGATGGGCTGGGGAACCCACGAGAAGAAGCTCCCCGCGATGGCTTACGAACATCCTGAAGGCCCGCAGAACCAGATCTGCCTCGCCCGCATGGGCATGAACGTGCGGGTTCGCACCTGGGTGCCCAACTACGCCGTGCAGGGCATAGTGGTGCGCCATGGCGAAGCCTACACCCTTTCCGACCACCTGACGGTCTGGGAGAACGGCAAGGCTGTCTACCGTCCCACCGTGCATTACGCCTACAATCCCTGCGACAACGCCATCGTCTCCCTGCATGAGCTGCGGGGCTACGACTACGAGCTGCAGCCCAACCTGCGGATCATGACGGACGAGATTACCAAGGGCTCCGACATTCTGGGTGCTCTGATCATGGGCCACTGCTACAACTCCTGGTGGACCGGAAGCGATCTGAGCATCGAGGAATCCCGCCGGCTGATTCCCCACCAGAACGCCACCACCATGCAGGTTGCCATCTCCGTGATCGCCGCCACCATGTGGATGATCGAGAACCCCGAGAAGGGCGTGATGATCCCCGAAGATCTGCCCCACGACTACATCCTGGGCATCGCGGAACCTTGGCTGGGCAAGAACATTTCCACGCCATCCGATTGGACGCCCCTCAAGGGACGTCACCAGCAGTTCCAGGGCCACAGCAAGCCCGACCTGGACCGATCCGATCCATGGCAATTCCAGAATTTCCTCATCACAGACTTCGGTGATTGAACAGCTTCAAAACCTTCACACCAGCGCGGAGGCGCGAAACAACCGAGGGCGCAGAGCGAACACCATCCCAACTGCGCCCTTTCCTTTCCCAACCCTTACCCACTTGAAAGGGCTGTCGTGATCACCAAAACTCATCTCAAGCAACTGGCCAAGGAACACGGCACACCGTTGTTCATCATCGATCACGACGAGCTTCGCAGGAACCTGGCGGAGTTCAACAAGTGGCTGCCCAAAGTTCAGCCCTACTACGCGGTGAAGGCGAACTCGCACCCGGAGATCGTGAAGACCCTTTACAAGGCGGGCGCCAGCTTCGACGTGGCGTCGCTCCCCGAGTTCATGCTGGTCTACGAGAACATCAAGCACCTGCCCGCCAAGGAGCGCCAGGACTTCATCTGGGACAAGATC
>DCFP01000026.1:12451-50049 GCA_002319925.1 Holophagaceae bacterium UBA1801
ATCTGGGACAAGATCATCTACGCGCACCCCATCAAGGCCAACGAGACCTTGAAGGAGCTGAACCAGTACAAACCCCTAGTCACCTACGACAACTTCGAGGAAATCAAGAAGGTCAAGAAATATGCCCCCGACTGCGGCATGCTGCTGCGCCTGCGGGTGCCCAACACCGGTGCGGTGGTGGAACTCTCCTCCAAGTTTGGCGCGGAGCCCGGCGAGGCCGTGGACCTCATCGAGGCCGCCGAGAAGGCGGGCATCACGATCGAGGGTCTTAGTTTCCATGTGGGGAGCCAGACCACCAACTTCCAGAACTACGTCCAGGCCCTGGAAATCGCCGCGGGCATCTTCAAGGAGGCCCGCCTGCGCGGCTTCACCAAGATGAACCAGCTCGATATCGGCGGCGGTTTCCCCGCTCCCTACGACGCCAACGTGCAGCCGTTGAAAGAACTGGCCAAGATCCTCAACCACGAGATCCACCGCCTGTTTCCCAAGGATGTCGCCATCCTGGCCGAGCCCGGCCGCTACCTCGTGGCCACCGCCTGCACCTCCATTGCCGAGGTCATCGGCAAGAGCCACCGCGACGGCAAGCGCTGCTACTACCTCAACGATGGCCTGTACCACACCTATTCGGGCGTGCTCTTCGACCACTGCCACTACCCCGTGAAGGCCTTCAAGAGCGGCGAGACCGAGATCTGCAGCGTCTTCGGCCCCACCTGCGACGCCCTCGACACCATCTCCATGACCGAGGAACTGCCTGAACTGAACCTCGGCGACCTCGTCTACAGTGAGCACATGGGCGCCTACACCCACGCCTCCAGCACCTCCTTCAACGGCTTCCCGCCCGCGAAGGTCGTGCACGTGAATCTGTAAAAGATTCACTGCAGAGGCGCAGAGGTTCAAAAGAAAGAGCACAGAGTAAAAGTGAGTAACTGCTTTTCTCTGCGCTCTCTCTTTCTATTTCTGTGCCTCCGCGTTGATCAGTTCGTCTTTTCCGTGAACACGCCGCCACGTTCCGCCGGGTCGCTCTGGTTTTTCGACTCCCTATTCGGTCCCGTACGCGCAACCGCACGAGTGGATCGTGATCACGTCACCTGTTCGGAGCATTCGTTTTCCTTCTGCGGATTGGCCATTCAGCAGGACCTCGCGGCGGCTAATCATCGCACTGACTGCCGATCGCGTCAGCCCTTCAAGCTGCTGAGCCAAGGTCCGATCCAGCCGCCACTTCCCTTCCACGAACTCGAGCAGGATCTCTACGCAGGCCGAAGGGCTGGTGAGCTGGATAGCGTCTGGACGGGTCTCCGAGAGCCTTGGCCCAAGTTCTGGCCGTCCGATGGAGGGATCCGTCACCGCGACGCTGCGATTCCAAGTATGGTCGCGGTCACACTTGTAGATCTCGTACTGGTAGATCTGTTTGCCGTTGGCGTTCCTTCTGATCTTGCCGGAATTCCGGAATTCGGTCCTCCGGCCGCACCCTTGGCAGTGCCGGATGATGGGCGCGCCTTGACATTCAAGGCGCCATATATGCCGTTGCATGGCTTGCATCCCTTCAACGCGGGGATGCGCGCACCTCAGGCTGGCATCCCCCGATCGTGATCAGAGCCCATCCCAAGCGGACATCGGCAAGCGACGCGCGCGGATGAGCCATCCTCTGGATTCAGCTGATCACGATCGGGGCTCTGGCAAACCGAACCTTCCTTTCCAATGTCTTTCTGTGGGGCGCGCGATGCAGATCTGAGGGCCAGCGGCCATCACGCAAGGCGTTCCCAACTGTTCTGAGCGAATGAGAAGTTTAATTGCTTTGCGCGGCAGAGACCGTGCAAAGCATGGTTTCCAGCATGCCACCCCATAACCACTCATGGCAAACGATGATCGGAGGTGTCTGTTTCAAGGCGATGGATCAGTCCAGCCGGTCCGTGAACACCACGCCGCGTTCGGCCAGGTCGTTGCGGACGAACTCCCAACAGCCAGCTTCGCGACCCACGTATTCCGGCGGGGAGATGCCCTTGCGGGGATAGAGGCCCGCGGCGAGCATGCGCACGCCCGCGGCGCAGGTATAGCCCGTGGTACGGGCCATGGAGGTGGTCTTGGTAGTGCGATCGTAGCGGTCGAGCAGGTCGTACACGAAGGAGCGCTTGGCGCCGTTCTTCTCGCCTTCCACGATAACGCGCATAATGGTGAAGTCCTCGTCGCCCTCCTCCATCTGCCACATGGGGAAGAGGAGCTTGGTGGTGAGTTCCAGTGGGCTCACGCGGGCGTCGCCGAAGGCGATGGGATCCTTGCGGAAGAAGCCCGTCTCACGCAGCACGTGCATCTTCTCGATGTGGCCGGGATAGCGCAGGGTCTTCTCCTTCTTGAAGGGCGCGTCCACCGTGTGTAGTAGCGAGCGCAGGCCGTCGGAGTTGAAGGCCTCCAGGGTGCCGATGCCCGGGAAATCGATCATCTCGGGCTCGGAGAGGGCCGGCAGCGTGATGACCTTGCCATGGGCCACGTAGCGGGCCGGGCGCGTATATTCCTCCAGTACATCGATAGGCGAGAAGCCCGCCTTGTATTCGTAGGGCCAGGTGCGCACCGTGGGCAGCCCACCCACGAGGCACTCGAAGCGGGTCACGCGATCCAGCTGCGTTTCGAGGTAACCAAGGATCAGGTTGTCGCAGCCGGGAGCCACGCCGAAATCCATGAGGGCGGTGACGCCCTTGGCCTTGGCCAGCTCGTCCAGCTTGAAGGGATCCTCCTCGAAGAAGGAGATGTCCACAGCGTTCTTGCCCGCTTCGATGACGGTCTTCAACGTATTGAAGCCCATGAACCCGGGCACCGCGCCTACGACGAAGTCCGCCTCCGCAACGGCCGCGCTCACTTCGGAGGCCTTGGAAAGATCTCTCCGCTGCGTAGCGATGGCACCGGTGGTGCGGATCCGGGCCAGCGCGGCTTCGGACGCGTCGGCCACCGTGACCTTGAACGCGGCATCCTTGGCGAGATCGATGGCGATGGCGGCACCCACGCGGCCCCCACCGAGAACAACGACATGCTTCATGACGGCCCTCCCAGAGGAAGAATGGATGGAAGAACGGTATCACGTCATTCTTAAAGGATGATGCGTTCCCGCACGTCCCTTCGTTTCCTGGTGGCCACGGCCTTGCTCTCCCTGATCCCTTTGGCGGGCTGGTGGTCGTGGATGCGGAACGGACCGCTCACCACGGAAGCGACGGTCTTGGTGAAAAAAGGCACCACCATCGATCAGATGGCCGATCAGCTGGAAGCCCAGGGCGTGATCCGCTCGGCATCCCTGTTCAAGCTCTGGGCCCGGACCCGGAAGCTGCAGCTGCTCCGGGGGGAATACACCTTCGCACCCCAGGCGAGTCTGGCCGACGTGGCCGGCAAGCTGAAGCGGGGCGAGATCCACTACACCAATGTCGTGATCACGCCCTCCATGCATGCCTGGGCCATACAAAAGCGCTTGAAGGATTTCGTTCCGGAGGAGGTCTTCTGGACCTTCTGGAACAGCCCGCGCCTGACGCGCACCGCAGGTTTTCCCGATGCCCTGAGCCTCGAGGGGCTCATCGCTCCCGCAACGTACCGATTCCACCACGCCCTGGAGCCGGAAGAAATCATGCTCGAGCTGGTGGAAACCTTCCGGGACCAGGTGCGACCAGCCCTTGATGGAGGCCTGTTCTCCCCCTACCAGACCTTGATCCTGGCGAGCCTCGCGGAAAAGGAGACCAACCTACCCGAGGAACTGCCAAAGGTGGCTGGCGTCTACGCCAAGCGGCTCCAGATGGGCATGCGCCTGCAGTGCGATCCAACAGCCCAGTACGCCCGCTGGCTCACCGGCGATCTGCGCTTCACGGCCCCGACGCCCGAGGACATCCACCGCCAGCACCCGTTCAATACCTATGCCGTCGCGGGCCTCCCTCCGACGCCCATCGCCATTCCCAGCATGGGTGCCATCGAGGCCGCCAAGGCGCCTCTGATCACGAAGGATCTCTTTTTCGTGGCCACGGGGGAAGGCGGCCACAACTTCGCCGCGACGCTGAACGAGCACAACCGGAATGTCGGCCTCTACCGCAAGGAGATCCAGCGAAAGCGGAAAGCCCCAAAACATACTTGAATGATTCCTCACACCTGCGCTTGGAGGGTGCGACAACCCATGCTTTCCTGGATGCCATGAGCAAGATGCGGCTCGATCAACTCCTGGTGCAGCGCGGCCTCGTGGAGACCCGCGCCAAGGCCCAGGCGCGCATCCTCGCGGGCGATGTGCTTGTAGGCGACCGGCCCGTGACCAAGGCTGGAACGGCGGTTCCGGAGGGGGCCGAAATCCGCCTGCGGGGCGAAAGCCTGCCCTTCGTGAGCCGCGGGGGGCTGAAGTTGGCGGGAGCGCTGGATTCCTTCCACATCGATCCCCTGGGCTGGCTCTGCTTCGATGCGGGCGCCAGCACCGGCGGCTTCACGGATTGCCTGCTGCAGCGCGGCGCGTCGAGGATCTATGCGGTGGACGTGGGCACCAATCAGTTGCACTGGAAGCTCCGCAGCGATCCCCGCGTGATCTCCATGGAGCAGGTGAACCTCCGCACGTGGGAGGCCTCGCGCATCCCCGAGCAATGCCGTCTGCTGGTGGCCGATCTCAGCTTCATCTCGCTTCGTCTCGCCATCCCGCCCATCCTGCCCAGCCTCACGAGCGATGCTGAGGCCGTGCTCCTCGTGAAGCCCCAGTTCGAGAGCAATCGCCAGGAGGTTGGTTCCGGCGGCATCGTGAGGGATCCCGCCGTGCACGACCGCGTACTGCGCGAGATCTGGGCCTTCTTCACGGAGACGGAATTGAAGCCTCAGGCCTGGTGCGAGAGCCCGATCCTGGGTGGCGAGGGCAACAAGGAATTCCTGATGCATTTCAAGCGATCCGGGCCGTGCAGCCCGTTTCCATCGCCTGGCTTGCGTGAAAAAGGGAGCTGACCATGGGGCATCTGGCTGGCAAGGACATCTTCCGCAAGCTCGGCAAGAAGATGGACGGCATGGAGCTGCGCGCGCCCTGGAACGACAAGCTGCACGCCATCCTCAAGGAACTCTATTCGGAGGATGAAGCCGAAGTCGTCGTCAAGATGCCGTACGGCCTCACCACCTACGAAGAACTGGTACGGATCACGGGATATGAAGACCTGCGGCTGCGCCACCTGCTTGATTCCCTCACGAGCAAGGGACTGGTGGTGGATCTCTGCATCAACGAGGTCTTCCGCTACGCGCCATCGCCCATGGCCGTGGGCATCTTCGAATACACAATGATGCGCATGGGTCCCGAGGCCAAGACCAAGGAGTGGGCGAAGCTCTTCCACGACTACATGCTCGCGGACGGATCCTTCTTCGCCGCGAACATCGGGAAGGATGACCGTGTCTCGATCATGCGGGCGCTACCCTACGAAGAGGCCCTGAAGCCCGGGGATTATGTGGAGGTGCTGGACTACGAAAAGGCCTCCGCCCTCATCGATGCCAATGACAGCTTCGCCATTGGTCTCTGCAGCTGCCGTCATGAGATGCTGCACCTGGGCGAGAAGCGCTGCGATGTGCCCCTGGACACCTGCACCCAGTTCGGCAGGGCTGCGGATTTCATGGTCCGCAATGGGTTGTCCAAGCGGGTCTCCAAAAGCGAGATGCAGGAGAGCTTTGCTCGTTCTCGCGAGATGGGCCTGGTGATGGCCGCGGACAACGTGCAGAGGAACATGAAATTCGTCTGCCACTGCTGCGGCTGCTGCTGCAACGTGCTGCGGGCTCTTACCAAATACGGCTATCCGCATGTCATGGTCACCTCCAACTACATCGCGGCCATCGACGAGGAAAACTGCAACGGCTGCGGACGCTGCGCGGCGGCCTGTCCCATCGAAGCCATTGCCATGGCGAAGGAAGAAGGCGAGGGAATCAAGTGCCCAAGGACGCCGCACGTCGATACCGGGATCTGCCTCGGCTGCGGCGTGTGCGCCCTCAAGTGTGCGAAGGGTGCCTGCAAGCTCGAGAAGCGCGCCGAGCGGGTCCTGCACCCAGAGAGCACCTTCGAGCGGGTCATTCTCCAGTCCCTGGAAAAGGGCACCCTGCAGAACCAGATCTTCAGCAACCCCAACCGGATCGATCAGCGGTTCCTCGCCGCCATGGTGGGCGCCTTCCTCCGGCTGCCCGTCGTCAAGCGCGCGCTCATGAGTGAGGCCCTGCGCTCCAACTTCCTGAACACGCTGAGACAGGGGGTCCGCAGACAGGGCAAGGCTTGGATCTTGGATATGTAGGCAGCAACCCTCATCTTGCATTTGAACCCACGAAAGACGCGAAAAAGCGCTCTGCGCCTACGCGAATGAAAAGTTCGCATGGTGCTGTTCTTTCCGTATTTTCATTCGCGATCTTCCGCGCTGGTTCGCGGTTCCGCCTTTGCTATGAAGATCTGAGTCGCAGGATCCGGGATCAATCCACGCCCCAAGCCCGGCCAGAACCACGCCCGGGCTCCATAGGATTTGTTAAGAATCGCGAAATGACTTGAGGTTCACAATTACCATCACTTCTATCAATCGCCACCCACGTCATTCAGGATGTGAGTTGTCGAGGCTTGATTCATTTTTGATCTTTTTTTTAATGCTCAAGATCAATTCTGTCGATGGGAATACTTGTCGGTGATGGAGGCTGTCCTTCTGCCCCATCGTTCAGACCGCCTCCCTACGCATCCTTGTCGCGGACCAAGTCCAGACAGATTTCCTCAGGAGATCCCCATGCGTCTCAACCCCTTCGCGGCAGCCCTTGCCCTCGTCGCCTCCATCGCCCCCGCCCAGGCCATCAAGGTGGACAACAATCTCCCCGCCTATAAACCCTCCTCGGGGGTCGTGGGCACGGTGAACCTGGTGGGTTCGGATACCTTCTCGCCCATCGTCAATCTCTGGTTCAGCGGCTTCCACAAGTACCACCCGGACGTGATCCTGAGATCCACGGATGAGGGCTCGACGGCAGGCGTCCTGGCCTTGCTGGAAGGGGAAAGCCTCCTCGCGACCATGAGCCGCGAGATGTCCAAGTCGGAAGTGGTGGCCTTCACGGGCAAGTACGGCTACGCGCCCACGCGCATCGTCATCGGCCTGGATGCGCTGGTGGTGTTTGTCCACACCATGAACCCCATCCAGAGCCTGACCATAGAGCAATTGGACGCCATGTATTCCAGCACCCGCAAGCAGGGCGGCAAGGATCCCATCACCACCTGGGGCGCCCTGGGCCTCACGGGCGAGTGGGTCACGCGCCGCATCACCCTGTGCGGCCGCGATGAGAATTCCGGAGCGCGGGGTTTCTTCCGTGACAAGGTGCTGCTGAAGGGCGATTTCAGGCCCGGCGTCTCGAGCCTGGATGACGCGTCCTCCATCGTCGAAGCCGTCTCCCTGAGCCCCGGCGCCATCGGCTATGCCTCCATCGCCGACGTGAGCTCCCTGGTTCGCACGGTGCCGATCATCTCCTCCACGGGCACCAAATCCATTCCGACCCCCGAAACCATCCTGAAGAGCGACTATCCGCTCACCTACTTCCTCTATCTGTATGTCAACAAGGCACCGGGCAAACCTCTCCCTTCCGCGGTCATGGCCTTCCTCACCTATGCCCTTTCCAGGGACGGCCAGTCGGCAGTGGCGGTCACGCAGATCCCGATCCCCGCCGATGTTTCAAAATCCATGTGGAACAAACTCCAATAGAAATGCTTGAGGGTTCGGAGAACAGCGGATGAAAACCATTCTCCTGGGCGGACTGGATGCCGGTCTCAGTGAGCTGGCCGCCCAAGCCTTCGAGCCGTACAAGAACGAATACATCCTCCAAACCGTTGGGTCTCTGGGAGAGCTTCTGGTCCTGCTGAAGACCTCCCAATGTGATCTTCTGTTCCTGGATCTCGACAATCCCGGAGGTGTGGCCCTGGAATGGCTCGCCCAGGTGGCGGAGCTGAAGGCGTCCATTCCGATCCTGGGAGCGGGCCAGGCCCAGCGCCCCGACATCACGGGCTATGAGCTGCGCTTCCCGGATCACTTCTTTCCTTTCCTGACCTACCTGCGGAAGCCGCTGACGCCCCAGGATATTTTGAAGGCCGTGGAGGCGGAATTCAGGCATGCGGCCCGAGGCGTCATCGAGGGGCTGAGCCTCGCGACGCTCCTGCAAATGCTGCACATGGAAGGGAAGACCTGCACCATCCGCGTGACCTCGGGCCGCCGTCAGGGCTTCTTCTACTTGCGCGGAGGCCAGATCATCAACGCTCGCTACCGCCGCCTGGAAGGCATCGACGCAGCCTTGAGTTTGCTGGCTTCGCCCTCGCCGAAGGCTGAGATCGATGGTCAGCTCCATGACACGACCCAGGTGATCCACGCGCGGATCGAGGAACTCATGATGGAAGCCATGCGGCTCCAGGATGAGGGCATCCGCGACTTCGGAGAACGAAGCGATGAGGAGGAAGCGGATGATCCCAGCGATATCCCCGAATCCGAGACCGGCAAGTGGGACACCCTCGCAGGACCATTGACCAAGGCACCGGAATCAGCCAAGGTGCCGGAACCCATCCCCATCGCCCCATCCAAGCCGAAGCCCAGGAGCAAGTGGTACCTCTGGGTGGCCGCCTGCGTGATCCTTCCCTGCACGGCCATCCCGTTCTTTATTCCGAAGGAAGAACACATCGGCATCCGCTCCTCACCCATGGGCGCCACCGTAAGCCTCGACGGGCGATCACGCGGCAAGACGCCCCTAGAACTGACCCTCGCAAAACCCTTGCAGGGCTCGTTGAAGGTGGAACTCGCGGGTTACGAACCCCAGACCCACATCCTGAAACCTGGCGAGAGTTCCCTGGCCTTCACCTTGAAGGCTGTGCCCCCACCACCAGAACCACCGCCCGTGGTCGAGCCCGCGCCGGAACCGGAACCCGTACCGCCTCCCCAGGCACCGAAAGCGAAGAAGCCTGCACCGAAAGCTCCGTCATCGAAATCGAAGGGCGATGTCTTCGATCAATTGAGGCAGCCCTGAGCGGATGCGGGATGTGTGGCGCCGCCTAACTGATGAGCGACGAGAGCCGCCGGGCCATGCGCTCCTTTGCAGTGTTCTGACACGATTTGCCCTAGGCGATTGGCCAGGGAAGCACGGACATTCATACCCGATCGTGAATCATCCTTAAATCGCGGTGCAGAACGAGGGCGCCATAAACCTGAATTTCCGGATGACTTTGAGTGCCTGCAATAACCTCAGGATGCTTGACGGTTGCGACCTGGAATATCATTTAATTGAGAATTTAATTTTTTATATTGATTTTTTCATACGGTGTGCTCAGATCTATCGCGACGATCCGCAGGCCATCCTTCCCGAGGCCGCAAGGAGAACCCACCATGAGACCCATACCGGTAATTGCCTGCACGATTGCTTCCGCGATCGGATCCACGGTCTTTCCGAACGAACTCCCCTTTTATGGCCCAAGTCCGGAATCGGGCATAAGTGTGCTCTCAACGGATGAACGCGCGGTCTCTTTCGATGGGCATCGCGGCCTCGGTGATTGGGTCAAATCCACCGATGGCCCCGGCCATGCCGAAGATGCCGGATCGGCCGTCGCCGTGGATAGCGCCGGCTATGTGTATTCCACGGGATATTCGACGGGCACCAATGGCGAATTCGATTACCTGACCGTCAAATACAGCCCCAGCGGTGGAATCGTCTGGTCGGCGCGCTACGATGGTCCGGGCCATTCAGGTGATATGGCCAAAGGCATCGCTGTGGATGGCGCAGGCAATGTCTACGTGACTGGGGGCTCCCTCTCTACAGGTGGCAACGTGGACTTCGCGACCATCAAATACGACGCCAATGGCAATCAGCTGTGGGTCGCCCGGTTCGATGGCGCTGCGCAGTGCTACGACATGGCCCAGAAGGTGCGAGTGGATGCATCGGGCAATGTCTATGTGGCCGGCATTTCCTCGGGCGTCAACTCGGGATGGGATTACCTGGTCGTAAAGTACAGTTCATCCGGCACGAAGCTTTGGGCCGCGCGCTACGATGGGCCCGCCCATTGCGATGACACCATGAGCGATTTCCGCATCGATGGTTCGGGCAATTCCTACATCACGGGTTCGTCCCTCAATGCGTCCGGTTATTCAGACATAGCCACACTCAAGTATTCCGCCACCGGAACCCAACTGTGGGTCAAGGTCATCTCCGCCTCTGCGGGCCTTTTGTTCAGAGGCAATGCTCGGGGGAACGCGTTGGTGCTGGACACTTCAGGCAACGTGCTGGTGGCTGGATCCACCTTCGCCTCGTCCTACACCGGCGGCCATTTCAATTTCTCGGAGGATTTCATCACCGTAAAATACGGCGGTGACGGCACGCTCAAATGGTCGGCCAGATACGATGGTCCACAATTTCACGAAGACGATTCAGCCTATGCCATCGCCACGGACAGCACCGGAAACGTCTATGTCTCCGGAGCCTCGGATCGCTGGTGCGTGACCACCATCAAGTACGGCCCCACCGGCAATTTCCTTTGGCAGCTCCAAACCGAGGAGAACATGTGGTATGCCAGACCCGTGGGGATGAAGCTGGATTCAGCAGGCAATCTTTACGTCGGTGGATATGGCGGCTCGGGCCTCGATTTCACGGCGTGGAAGTTCACTTCGGGCGGCCAATTGCTCTGGACGAAGCGGTACGATGGCCCGGTCCATGGAGCGGATTGGGCCTACGGCATGGCCGTGGATGCCTTGGGCAATGTCTACATCACGGGAGGTTCGGATATCAGTGGAATGGGTAGCGATACCCATTACCAGGATTTCACGACTCTCAAGTGGGTCCACGATTGAGGAATGAAATCAGCCCGGCCCTTTCAACGGTCGAGCAAACGAGCGCGGAGCGAGGAGGCTGAAACGCCTCCTCGTTCGCTTCCTGGGCTTATTCATCTATTTCTTGTAGACGCCGCAACCAACGATCACGAATTCCACCTTCTCGATGTAGGTGGTCTTGAATCCGATCTTGCCTGTTTCGGGATTGGTGAACTGGTAGTCCACCCAGCCACTGCCCTTGTCGTTGGCGAGTTTGATGAATTCCTGGATGTACCGCACGGAGCCCGAGTCTTCGCGCTCCGACAAATCGTGTCCTACCAGCTTGGGATTGGCGCCGTGCGCCAGGATGATGCCATCCATGTCCAGGATGAAGATGTAGAGTTCGCCCTTGCGGAATTGGGTGGTCGGGCTGTTCACTTCTTTGATGAGCTTGTAGGTCCCGTTGGTCTTGGCGTACTCCACCGCGCTTTTCACGAAAGCCATCGCGTCGGATTCCGTCTGGGTTAGAACGGGGGCTGCAAGGTAAACGCTGAGCCCGATCGAGAGCATTGAATGAAGAATCATGGAATCCCTCCGGCTGGTGATTTCCGCAAATATCTTCATCGGCACGAAGGTTTTTTCTCATTAGCACTAAAATGCTCTGCGGAAAAAATCCAGAGACCCGGTGATGGCACCAGCCACGATCAACCCCATGGCCGCCAGCGAGATGACGGAAAGGTGTTTTCCTCCGAGCATCACCAGATTCAGGGTCGACAGAAGGGGAGTTAAGTAAGTGAGCGCGCCGATGACTCGGGGATCGCCCCGCTTCAGCGCGGCGTCCCACGTGTAGAAGGCGCCTCCCATGGGACCCAGGCCCAGCAGCACGAGGAACAGCCAATCGGTCCGGGAGAGAACGGGCCAAGCCGCTCCAGATCCGGAACTCTCCAAGGCGAAGAGACCCAGCGAGAGCAGGCCAGAGGCAAGACAGAAGCCACCCACGGCACCCGTGGCGAAGGGCTTCACGCGCTTGGTGAGCAGGGAATAGCTGGACCACGTGAAGGCCGCGGCCACGGCCAGGAGGTAGCCCGGCAGACTCCTGAGATCCAGCGCGAGGTGTCCTCCGGAAATCACGAGCACCGCTCCCGACAGGCCGAGCAGGGCACCAACCACATGATGCCCTTTGAGGCTGGTCCAGGGAAGGAACACCGGCGAAAGCATCACGATCAGCAGCGGCCACAGATACTGCAGCAGGTTCACCTCCACGGCCGGAGCAAGCTTGAAGGCGGTGAAGAGGAGCGCGTGATAACCAAAGATGCCGCCGATGCCGATGGCGAGCGTGGAGAGCGGCACCTTCCAATCGCGCACCTTCACCAGGCCCACAAGACCACCAATGGTCAGCGCGATGCCCACGGAAAGGAAAGGCGGCAGATGGCCCATGTGCGAACCGAGGAACGCGAGGGTGCTCCAGATGAGGATGGTGAAGAGCGAGAGCGCGACGGCGGCCATAGGGAACTATAACGGGCCGCGACTTGACATTGAGCTGCGGGGAATGTTAACCAGAATACATTCGATATGGTTAACACACGCTCCGGACCCGACGAACGGGACCTCGAGATACTGGCGGCCCTGCGCACCGCCGATGGACCCGTGTCCGGCCAGGCCCTCGCTGACGGCTTCGGCATCAGCCGCGTGGCGCTCTGGAAGCGCATCGAACGCCTCAAGGGTTTCGCCTACCGCATCGAAGGCTTTGGCCGCGGCTACCGATTGATCGAAGAGGACGCCGTGGTGGCCGAGGCGTTCCAGGACGGCAGCCCCGTGGTCTACCGGAGCGAGACGGGCTCCACCATGGACGAGGCCTGGCAGTTGGCGGAGGATGGCGCGCCCTCGGGCACCTTCGTCATCGCGGAGAAGCAGAGCGCCGGGCGCGGCCGCCAGGGCCGGGCGTGGCAGAGTCCGGGCGGCGGACTCTACCTGACGCTCATCCTCCGCGCGAAATTGCCCGCGAGCCATGCGGCCTGCCTGGCCATCGAGGGCGCCTGCGCCCTTGCCGATTGGCTCGAGGCAAAACATGGCTGCACCTTGGATTTCCACTGGCCCAACGACCTGATGGCCGGCGAACGGAAGGTGGGTGGGCTCCTGGTGGAGCTCGCAGGAACCCTTGAAGCGCCCCGGTTCTTCCTGCTCGGGCTGGGCGTCAATCTGCGCGCCGTACCCCTGTCCGACCGCGCCTCCTCGGGCCTAGCCGAGCTCATGGGCGAGCCGCCCCTGCGGCGCGAACTCGCCGCTGCGTTCCAGACGCACATGACCGCGTGGGCTGATCGGCCCACCCTGCGCCCTGAGGCCTGGGCACGGCATTGCGCGCAGATCGGTGCGAACGTGAGCGTCCAGGATTGGCGGGGCAAGTCGCTTTCCGGGATCGCCCGTGGCTTCGACGCTCGCGGTGGCTTAATCCTGGCCACATCCCGTTCCGAAACCACCCTGTTGCCCGGTGAGGTCCGCCGGATCCGCTTGTCCGGTGCAGCCCGCACCCATGGAGATGCTGAATGACGCACAAACCCCTCTTCCGCCTCGTACTCAGCGCGCTCTTCGCGGCGCTCATCGTCGCGGGTTCCTATCTCGCGATTCCCTTCGTGCCCGTGCCGCTGGTGCTGGCCAATTTCTTCACCCTGCTCGCCGGACTCCTGCTGGGGCCACTCTACGGCGGACTTTCGGTGCTGCTCTACCTCGTCCTGGGCGCCATCGGTTTGCCCGTCTTCTCCGGTGGGAGCGGCGGTTTCGCGCACTTCATGGGACCCACCGGCGGGTTCCTGGTGGGCTATCTGGCCTCTGCAGTCGTGGCGGGCTTCGCGGCCCGTGGCGCAAACGGTGAAGGCAAGGCCGGTTTCGCCAGGTTGACGCTTGCCGGACTGCTGGGCTTGATCGTGCTCTACGCCATTGGCCTGCCCTGGTTCCAGGCGGTGCTCTCGGCGAAATTCACGAGCCTGCGCGCCGCAGCGGTGTTCATGTCGCCCTACTTCCTGGGGGACCTCGTGAAGGTGGCCGCCGCCGTGATCCTGAGCCGCAGCCTTCTACCGTTGTTGAGATGAGGCTGGACGTCCAGCAACTCGGCAAGCGCTTCGAGAACGGGCGCTGGGGCCTGCGCGAGGTAAGCCTCGCGCTGGAAGGTCCCGGATTCACGGTCGTCTCGGGGCCCAACGGCAGCGGTAAGACGCTCCTGGCCCGGCACATCCTGGGCCTCGAGCGGCCCGACGAGGGCCGCGTCCTCCTCGATGGCGCGGACATTCACACGGACCTGCGCGAGGCGCGACGTCGCATCGCCTTCGTCTTCCAGGAACCCGAGCACCAGATCCTGGGCATGACCGTGGACGAGGATGTGGCCTGGACTCCATCGCGCCTGGGCTGGCCCAAGGCGCGCGTCCAGGCTAGCCGCGAGCGCGCGCTTCAGCTCACAGGCCTGGAGGGCCGCGGCTGGGAGCCCACGGCCTTCCTTTCCGGCGGCGAGAAGCGGCGCTTGGCCATCGCCGCCGTTCTGGTCGCGGAGCCAGAAATGATCATCCTCGACGAGCCCTTCAACGACCTCGACTGGCCCGGCGTGAAGACCCTGCTTTCCATCCTCCTCGACCTGCACCACCAGGGCATCGCGCTGCTGGTCATCACCCACGATCTGGAGAAGTGTCTCGCCCACGCGGATCGCCTGGTGGTGATGAACCATGGTTCCATCGCCGCCGATGGACCGGTGCGCGAGATCTGGGACCGGCTGCCGGAGCTGGGCCTGCGCAGGCCCGGGCCTCTCTGCGGCACCCTCGAGGGCATGACATGGCTGTCCTGACCGCCCGGCTCTTCCGCTTCCATGCGGTGCCCACCTGGCCGCAGCGCTTCGGTGCGCGCCTGGTCATCTACGTTGCCATGACCCTAGGCGCATGGCTGCTTCCCCCCTGGGGCGCCCTGATAGCTTTGGCCGCCGTCTTCGCCCTGGGTTGGCGAATCCACTGGGGCCCTTGGCTCCGTTCCCTGGGCTGGCTCTGGCTCTTCATCCTCGCGCCGCTCCTGGCGGCATTGGTGCCGCCCCTGCCTTCCAAGGCGGAACTGTTGCCAGCCGCCTATCGCTGCCTCACCTTCCTTGCGCTCCTGTCCGCTTCCCAGTGGCTCAGCGCTTCCTCCACGGTCTACGAGATCCGCGCAGCGCTCTCGATGCTCTTCCGACCCTTCGGCCGCCGCGTAGCCAATTTCCTGAGCCTGGGTGGCGCCTTGGCTCTGTGTTTCATTCCCTGGGTGCTGGAGCAGATGGACGCCGTCCGCCAGGCGGGCGAGCTGCGCGGCGTGCCGTCCCGGAAGCCGCTGCTGGCGCTGCGCGCGCTCTCCATCCCCGTCTTCGTCCGCATGATCGAGAAGGCCCGGCACACGGCGGAAGCGCTAGAGTTGCGCGGGCAGTGAACGGCAGATCGCAGGAAAGCGTTTTACTTCAGTTCTCCTTCTTCTTGACCGGCGCGAGCAGCTCCCGCTTCGACTCGATCAGCAGCTCCTCGACGGCATGCGCGTAGTCCCGCATGACGTGAACGATGTCGGCATCGGCGTGGCCGAAGATGAGGGTGGTCATCCGCTCGTGGGCTTCATCGGGCAGTAGCGTAGCTTCGTAGAGTTGTTGCAGGCATTCCCGGAAGGCCTCGATGGCCCGCTGCACGCCCTGGCGATCTTCCTCCGGCAGTGATCCGATGCGCGCCTGGACGGTTTGGAAGGCCGCCAGATGGGCCTTGTCGAGAAATCCCTGCACGAGCTGTCGGGTTCGTTCGTCCATGATGCGCCCTCTGGAAGCGGCGTTTCGGCGTGAGGAAGCCCTGAAGGATAGCGCAGAACGATCTACCAGGGATCCAGAACTCCCTTTCCCCCCTTCGCATGGTTCAAGGCCCGCAGGCCGATGTCATGCCGGTTCTGCATGCCAGGCCAGGAGACCTCCGGCAGGGCGGCCTCCACGGCGGCCCGCGCGGCATCGAGATCCGCCGCCTTGGTGGCGAGGTTCATGACGCGGCCACCGTTGGTCAACCACTGGTCGCCAGCGCGCTTGGTCCCCGCGTGGATGACCGTCACGGAGGGATGGCCGATGTGGATGGGCACGTTCTTCTTCGCGGATTCAGGATAGCCCTCCGCCGCCAGCACCACCGTGATCGCGCAACCGGGATGGAGCTTCACGCTGCGGTTCCCCAGGCGGCCCTTCGCCACATCCAGGAGGAGTTGCGGGAGATCCTCGTCCAGGAGCTGCATCAGCACCTGGGTTTCCGGATCCCCGAACCGCACATTGTATTCCAGGAGCTTAGGCCCGCTCGACGTCCACATGACGCCCAGGAAGAACACGCCCCGAGCCTGGAGCGCGTCTTCGCGGCAGCCGCTAACGGTAGGTTCCACCAGCTCCTTGCGCAGCCGGTCCAGGTCCCCGGGCTTCAGGAACGGAATGGGGCCGAAGGCGCCCATGCCTCCGGTGTTGGGTCCCTTGTCGCCATCGAAGATCCGCTTGTGATCCTGACAGGGGGGCAGAATGGCGAAGGAGGCGTGCTCCGCGTCCACATCCACGAGAACGTGCAGCGAGAGTTCCATGCCGACGAGGGGTTCTTCCAGCACCACGGTCTTGGAGGCCTCGCCGAACTGACCGTCCAGGAAAGCCCGCAACGTGGTCAGCGCCTCGCTCTCCGTGGACGCGAGCACCACGCCCTTCCCCGCTGCCAGTCCGTCGGCCTTCAGTACCACGGGATAGCCGTGCGCCCAGGATCGGATGATGGCTTCGCCTTGTGCGAAGTCCGTCACGGTGTAATCGGCGGCGCAGGGGATGCCGTGCCGCTTCATGAAGTCCTTGGAGAAACGCTTGGATCCTTCCAATTGCGCCGTGGCCGCGTTGTGGCCGAAGACCGGAATGCCCATGGCCCGCAGGGGATCCGCCACCCCCGCCACCAGCGCCGCTTCGGGACCGACCACCACCAGGTCTGGGCGATGGTTCTCGCACCAGTCCTTGATACTCACGACATCCTCCACGCCGAAAGGCAGGCAGGTGCCCAGTTCGGCGATGGCGTCGCTGCCCGGTGCCGCGAACAATTCCACGGGCGTCGTGCCCGACTTCAATTTGAGTGCCAACGCGTGCTCGCGGCCGCCGGAACCGATGAGAAGGATCTTCATGGAGGACTCCTGGTTCCAGTATCCAGGAGGTGCGGCTCCCCACCAAGGGCCCGCCTCACAGGAACCGCACGATCTCCTTTAATGGCTTCCGCTGTTTCATTCCGGTCCGGATGAAACCGGAAGGTGGATAGCCCAAGGGCGTAATGGCGAAGACCTCCTGGTCCGCGGTCAAACCCAGCGCCTCCCTCAGGCGCCGCGCATCGAAAGCCGCGATCCAGCAGGTGGCCACGCCCTCGTGATCCGCTGCGAGGATCATGTGATCCATGGCGATGGTCAGATCCGTTTCCAGGGCGCAGTAGCCATCCGACCGCACCCAGGCCTGACTCCGGAAGCCCGCCACCACGAGGATCTGGGGCGCGTCGTGGAACCACGGGCGGCTGTAGCAGGGGCGGATCCGGGCCAAGGCCTCCGGGGATTGCACGACGATGAACTCCCAGGGCTGGCGGTTGGCGGCCGATGGCGCCAACCGCCCGGCCTCCAGGATGCGGCCCAGGGATTCAGGTTCCACGGGGCGTGCCGGGTCGTAGCTGCGGATGCTTTCGCGATGGGCGATCTGCTCGAGAACGTTCATGGGAATGCCGCTCACCTCGCCAAGGCCAGCACCTCGCGGACCTTCTCGGCGTCCAGGTTCTTCCGCTCGCCCATGGGGAGCATCTTGCGGGATTCCAGGCGCGCCACGATCTCCTCGAAATGCTCGGAGCCCACGGCATAGTCGGACAGATGCGTGGGGTTGCCCATGCTCTCGAAGAAGCCGCGGGTGCGGATGATCGCCTGTTCCAGCCGCGTGGCGTCATTGCCTTCCTTGATGTCCCAGACTCGTCCAGCATACTGCAACAGTTTCTCGTGCTTGGTCTCCCGCTGCACCCACAGCAGGTTCGGCAGGATGATGGCCAGGGTCTGCGCGTGATCCAGTCCGTGGAAGGCCGTCAGTTCGTGACCGATCATGTGAGTGGACCAGTCCTGGGGCACACCGCAGCCGATGAGGCCGTTCAGGGCCATGGTGGCGCACCAAACTACGCTGGAGCGGGCCTCGTAATCCATGGGATTGGCGAGGGTCTTCGGGCCATCCTCGATGAGGGTGCGCAGGATCGATTCAGCGAAACGGTCCTGCAAAGGGGCCTTGGAGGGCGTCGTGAGATACTGCTCGGCCACATGGACGAAGGCATCCACCACACCGTTGGCGATCTGGCGCGGAGGCAGGCTGTAAGTGGTTTCGGGGTCCACGATGGAGAACTTTGGGAAGAGGAGCGGACTGCCGAAGGCCAGCTTCTCCTGGGTGACCTGGCGGCTCACCACGGCATTGGCGTTCATTTCCGAGCCCGTGGCGGGCAGCGTCAGCACCGTGCCGTAGGGCACCGCGGCCTTCACCGGCATGCGGCGCGTGAGGAGGCTCCAGGGATCGCCTTCGAATTTCGCGGCAGCGGAGATGAACTTGGTGCCATCCAGCACCGAGCCGCCACCGACCGCCAGCAGGAATTCGACGTTCTCTTTGCGGACCACTTCCACGGCGCGCATCAAGGTCTCGAAGGTGGGATTGGGCTCGATGCCGCCGAATTCGATGACCTCGAAATCGATAAGCGCCTTGCGCACCTGGTCGTAGACGCCATTGACCTTGATGCTGCCGCCCCCGAAGGTCATGAGCACCTTCGCACCCCTGGGAACCTCCCGGGAGAGGGCCGCGATCTGCCCCGCGCCGAAGAGAAGCCGAACCGGATTGTGGAAAGTGAAATTGTTCACAGCGCGCTCCAGTTGAGGTAAGGATACAAGCATTCGTGAATGTGGTTGCGATGGAGTCGTCTACTTGCATTCCAGCTAACGAAGAAACGCATGCGTTTCTTCCATCCGCGATCGAGCAAAGCGTGAGCGGGGAGGCTCCGGCTCCGTGAACGAAGTGAACGGGAGGTCGGTGCGGGGCACCGACCGATAGACGGAGCGCCGTGCAGTGCACGGCGCGATCTGGGGGAAGGCTTCCGGCTCCGCGAGCCCTGCGAGCGGGAGTGAAGCCCGGCGGGCTTCGCGAAAGCCGGAATCGGCGGAGCCGTTCACTTGCATTCCAGCCAACTCCCTCCCTTCCTCACTTCCGCCGCCAGTTTCACGCCCAGCGGACCGAGATCGTCCGCCCCTTCCATGGCTTCCTTGAGCAGGATGGATGCGCGCTCGACTTCCTCGGGCGGTGCTTCCAGCAGCAGCTCGTCATGGACCTGCAGCAGCAGCCTGGCCTTGAGTTTCTCCGCCCTCAACCGGTCGTGGAGACGCACCATGGCACGGCGCATGAGATCCGCCGCGGTGCCCTGCACCACGGTGTTCACGGCCTCGCGCAGGCCCTGGGCCTTGAGGCCGGGGTTGCCGGATTCCAACTCGGGAATGCGCCGCACGCGGCCCCAGGCGGTGCGCACGAGACCTTCCTTGGTGGCCTGGGCCTTGGTGCCCTCGATCCATTCCGCCACCCTCGGCATGCGCTCAAAGTAGCGTTCGATGAAAGCCTTCGCCTGGCCGAAGGTGATGCCGAGGCTCGCGGAAAGGGCGTAGGCGCCCTGGCCGTAGAGGAGGCCGAAGTTCACGGCCTTGGCCGCGCTGCGCTGATCCGAGGTCACCTGTTCCATGGGCACACCCATGACCTCCGAAGCCGTGCGGCGGTGGATGTCCTCGCCGCTGGCGAAGGCGCCCATCAGCACGGGATCCTGGGCCAGGGCCGCCACGACACGCAATTCGATCTGACTGTAGTCGGCGTCCAGCAGCACCCACCCTTTCTCGGGGACAAAGGCTCCGCGGATCGCCCGGCCTTCCTCGGTGCGGATGGGAATGTTCTGGAGATTGGGGTCGCTGGAGGCCAGCCGGCCCGTGGCCACCGCCGCCTGGTGCAGCCGGGTGTGCAGGCGGCCCGTCACGGGGTTCACCATGGCGGGCAGCGGGTCGACATAGGTGCCCAGCAGCTTCTGCATCTGGCGGTGCACGAGGAGCTGGGTTGCGATCTCGCCGTCCTCCCGCTTGGCCAGCTCCGTGAGCACGTCCTCGTCGGTGGCCGGGGCCTTGGTCTTGTCGGTGCGCTTGATGACGGGCAGGCCCAGCTTCTCGTAGAGGATCTTGCCGAGCTGGGCCGGGCTGTTCAGGTTGAAGGCTTCTCCCGCCAGCTCCAGCACGCGTTTTTCCGCGCCATCGCGCTTGCGCCGGAAATCAGCGGCGATGCGCCCAAGCACCTCGGTATCGAGGCGAACGCCCGCCAGTTCGAGATCCGCAAGCACCTGCACCAGGGGCAGATCCACCTCCTCATAGAGCTTCACCTGCCGGGGTTCCAGCATCGGCTTCAGCTTGGCGCAGAGCTGCAGCGCCAGGTCCGCGTCCTCCGCTGCGTACTGCACGGCGTGGTCGAAATCGGCTTCATCGAAGCGTTTCTGGGCCTTGCCCTTGCCCACGACGGTCTCGAAGGCGATGGGCCGGATGTCGAGGTGGCGCGCGCTCAGATCATCCAGGTTGTGGCGCAGCCGAGACTCGATGAGAAAGCTCAGCACCATGCTGTCGTCACCGACGCCGTTCACCGTGAATCCATGCCGCTGCAGCACCTGCAGATCGTATTTCAGGTTCTGCCCCGCCTTCTTCACGGAGGCATCCGCAAACAGTGGATCCAGAACCCGCAGCGCATCCAGAAATGGCACATTGCGCGGATCCAGGTAGGGCGCGAGTTCCGCAAAAAACGCCTTGGCCTCGCCGCGGAGATCGAGGAGGGATTCCGGCAGGCCCGATCCCTCCAGAAGGCCTGGCAGTGAGCCTTCGGCCCCGGCCTCCGACGGTTTGAGGTGGCCCAAAGGCACGTAAAGGCCCTCGTTGGGATTCCACGCGAGGCTCAAGCCGACGATGTGCCCCCGCGTCGGATCCAGGCTCGTGGTCTCGGTATCCAGCCCGAACCGTCCGGCTTTCCGGCAGGCCGCCACGGCCCTCTCGAGATCAGCTCCGGACTTCGCCGCTCGATAGACACGCGTCGCGGTACCGCTCGGTGCCGTGGCCGCCGTGGCGGTGAACTCCTTGGTGAGGGCTTCGAAACCCAGCTTTTTGAAAGCCTCGCGGGCTTGCGCCTGTTCGACGCCCGGATAGGCAAGTGCCTCCAGGGTCACGGGCAGTTCCAAGTCCGTCACCACCGTCACGAGACGCCTCACGAGCGGCAGGCGCTCCATGGCCGCCTCCAGTCCCTCGCGGTGGGCCTTCCGCTTCAGCTCACCGCGGTGCGCCACGATCTCATCCAGGGATCCGAACTGCTCCACCAGGTCCCGGGCGCCCTTCTCGCCGATGCCCTCCACGCCCTTCACGTTGTCGCTGGCGTCGCCCATGAGCGCCAGGACATCCACCACTTGGCGCGGGGCCACACCGAACCGCTCCTTGACACCCGCCTCATCGATCCACACCTCGCCATCGCGATTGTTGAGCACCTGGATCTTCATCTGGTCATCCACCAGCTGCAGCAGATCCTTGTCGGGGCTGACGATCACCGAAGCGAGCCCTTTCGCCGCCGCCGTCTTGGCCAGGGTGCCCATGACATCGTCTGCCTCGAAACCCGCCAGTTCCACAATGGGAATGTTCAGGGCCTTGATCAGCTCCCGGATCATGGGGATCTGCGGCCGCAGATCCTCGGGCATTTCCGCCCGGTTGGCCTTGTATTCGGGATAGATCTCATGCCGGAAGGTGGGCTCCGGGCGATCGAAGACGCAGGCCAGATGGGTGGGCTTGTGCTGATTCACCAGGGCCAGGAGCATCCGCGCCATGGTGTAGGCCGCGCCGTTCTTGATGCGCATGTTGGCGTAGTAGGCCCGAAAAATGAGAGCAAAGGTGTCGATGAGATAAAGTCGGTCTTCAGGCATGAACTCCCCCGATTGGGACACCGGAAATCTTTAGATGCACGGCACTCCCACAGGCAAAACCCCGGCGAGGCCTGGAGAGAGTGCGCGGTTGCATGCCCTGAGTTTGACAGGCCCGGCTGGCGGCCGCACTCGTGAACGGTCTGCCGATATTCAACACGGGTGAAGACTTGGCCGATGCAAGGGAAGATCTGAATATTCCCTCCGGAACCAGCCATGGAAAACCAGAAATTTGGGAATCCGCGCAATCCCCTCAGCCTCACGGTGGTAACGGCCATCTGCATGGTCGTGGCCCTGGTGATCGCCGTGCTCATATCGTTGCATGGGGTCGATCAGCACGTGGATTCGTACACCCTCCCGGTCGTCGGGCGAACCCTCAACCAGTTCATGGCGGTGGTCCTCACTTGTATCGCGTTGATCGTCCCTCTCACTGCCAATCTCTACACGCCAAAGCTCGTGACGCTGTACGTCCGCCACCCACTGATCGTGGCCATGCTCTCGCTGCTGCTCCTGAGCCACATCATCTGCCTGTCCCTGAACTTCATTCCCCCGAGCCACACCCTCAACCATGTGTTCATCGATGTGCTGGCCCTGATCTACCTCGTGGTGATGATGGGCGCGCTGCCCTTCCTCTATGGCATCAGCCGTTTCCTGCGCCCCAGCTACTTCATGCCCATGCTGACCAAGAAGGGAATCTACAACCTGCATTCCCTGGAGCAAGGCCGGAACATACCTGTCAAGGGCCGGGATCTCTTCGAGACCATCGATGTGGTCACCAACATCGCACTCACCGGCATGAACCGCGGAGACCGCCAGTTGGTGCTGCTGGCGCTGGAATCCCTGCACACGTTCCTTTCGGAACTCATTGGCAGCGGCTGGAGCGAAGAAAAGACCTGGCGTTCCTCGCGACCCTATTTCGTTCCCGGACTGGCACAGGAAGGCCAGGACTACCTGACGCGCGAGAAGGTCTGGCCGGAAGCCTACGTGCTGGCCCAGATGCTCAAGATCATGGAGACCGCCACGAAACGCCAGCATGAGATCCTCGCGGAGTTGGCCAGCCAGCTGGTGGACACGGCCCATCTGGCCACGGTGTTCCGCCGCGACAAAGTGGCCGAACTGCATGTCATGACCTTCAACACCCTCATGCGGGAGGTCATCGAGGAGAAGGACCTGCGCCGCTTCCAGAACCTTTCCTACTACTACCGCCTGCTCATCGAGACCTTCCACGAGCAGTCCGAGAACATGCACGAAGCCGCCCAGCACCTCATCCACTACGCCAAGATGGCCAGCAAGCTGGGCGTCTATTTCGCCATGGAAACTGTCATCTACGACATGGGTGAGACCGTGCTGAGCCTGGCTCGCCATGACCAGGACGGGGCCGTAGAGCTGGTCCAGGCCTGGGCCGGGCCGCTGTGGCAGGACAGCATCGACAGCGGCACGCACATGAAGAAGATCGCGTGGCGGACCCTCATCCGCGTCTACTGGGAAGCCAAGGCGCTGAACCTCGAGACCCTCACGGAATCCCTCTACTGGCGCTTCCTCTCCGACGAGACCATCCACCGGGAACAGGTGGAAATGGTGCTGGACGAGAACCGCGAACTCCACTACGAATTCAACGACCGCTTGATGCGCTTCGCGCACCTCTCGCCAGATGCGGAGATGCTGGCGAGGGAATTCACGGAAGGGTGAAGGAACGAAACCGCGAAAATACGCGAAAGATAGCGAATCCTCATCCTGGGTGGACGCAGACCTCCGGCAACTGGAGCACTCACATTGAGGATGCCCGGACGACTCCTGCGGACCGGTGTCAAAAACGTTTTTTCGCGAACGCCCGCAGGACGCTTTCGCGTGTTTTCGCGGTTCCCGCTTTTCCTGTGACCGCTCGCGAGGGTGGAAAATTATTTCAGCCCGTAGTTCCGCCGCATGGCCCATTCGAAAAGTGCCGCCGGAGCCAGCCGATGGGCCACCTGGGCCCAGTACGAATCCCGCCCCACGATGACGCGCCGTGGCGGCCGGCGGGCGTTCAAGGCTTTCACGATCATGGCTGCGCAGTCTTCCGCCTTCATGCCGTGCTCGCGGGCGAAGGCCTCTCGCTGGATGCGGTACTGTTCCACGACCGATTCGTAGACGGTGTCCTTCACGCGCTGCGGCAGATCGCCCCAAGCGGCCATGACCGTCTGCCGGAAGTCCGTCTGGATGGCGCCAGGTTCTACGATGATCACCGGGATATCCGGCCCCAGCTCCATGCGGAGGGTTTCGGCCAGGGCGACCACCGCGTGCTTGGAGGCACTGTAGGCGCCGGACATGGGGATCGATAGCCGCCCCAGCACCGAGGCGAGCTGGATGATGCGGCCTTCGCCTTTCTTGGCGTTCTTGCGGATCAGCGGGAGAAAGGCATTGGTGGCGGCTTGCAGACCGATGACGTTGGTCTCGAACTGCGTTCTGAGTTCCTCCGGCCGCATCAGTTCGAGGGGCCCCATCTGTCCGTAACCCGCGTTGTTGATCAGGGCGATCAAGCGCAAATCCTTGCACGCGTCCGAGGCGGATTGAAGGCTGTGCGCGTAGGTGACATCCAGAGGCACGACCCGGAGATCGTCGCCTGGGGGAAGATCCGCGAGGGACGCATGTTTGCGGGCCGTGGCCACCACACCCCAGCCCGTCGCGCGGCACTGCGCGACCAGGGCTTTGCCGATGCCGGAAGAGCATCCCGTGATGAGCACCCACCGATCGATCGAGGCTTTCATCGCAGCACACGACAGGAAAGAACCCTGCTGTTCATCATCCGTTCACTCCAGGACTGGACCTGGCGTCAACTTAGCACGGTCATACCAGCGCCAGCAGCCCCGAGATGTAGAAGGTCAGCTCCACCAGGGATTCCGATTGGCGCCGCGAGGTGCTGAAGCGCTCGTGGAAGAACCACAGGTAGAGGACCGGGTAAGCGGAACAGGCGATCAGGATGATCATGGCCGGCCACGGATAGCGCAAATGCAGAAAGGGAATGAGCCAGAGGTTGCTGATCAGGGCCAGGCCAAGAACCACGGAGAATACGATCTTGGCGGGCCGGCGGCCGATGAGGATGGGAAGCGTCTCCCGGCCGAGTACCTGATCGTTCTGCATATCCACGATGTTGTGGATGGTCGTCCGCGCGAAAACCAGGGCCGCCACCAGGAGAATGCCGGCCCAGGCGCGCAGGTCCCAATTCCAGCCGTAGTGCCAGAGGGGAACCGCCACGCTAATGATGGCCAGGGCCACGGCCACCAGAAGATCCTTGGAGGCCGGGATGGCCTGGAGCCTCAGCCGTTTCCGGCCGAAACCCAAGCCGCGCTTGTAGGTGAGTCCCAGCCCCGAGGCCAGGACCACCATGAGGAACGAGCCCAGCCCTAGGAAGGCGGAGAGCACCAGCGCTCCGGCAAGGCAAACCAAGGCTGTGCCCACAAGCCGCACCTTGTTCCGCTCCAGGAACCGCGCCCGTGCAGGGCCTTTCACGCCCAATCCCAGAGGATCCAGGTACGGATTCAGGAGGAACATGGCCATCAGGTAGGCGCCGGTCAAAACAGGGTACTGCCAGGCGGGAGGCAGTCCGAGCCAGTGGTGCACACCGAAAGTCATGAGGGCCGCACCGACAGAAAGAATCAGGGGCGAGCCGTAGGCGGCGCGAAGGAACCGCGCCATGCGGCTGGGCCCTTGGCCCAACTGTTCCAGCACATCCACCACTTCGTCCACCAGCCAGGTGGGCGTGGATGCCCCCGCCAGGATGCCGACGGTTTCGTACTCCGCGAGTGCCTGCAGATCCAGTTCCGATGCGGTTTCCACGAACTGGACGGGCTTGCCGAAATGGTGCGCCAGCTCGGCCAGGTGCTTGGTGTTGCTGGAATTCTTTCCGCCCACCACGATTACGTAATCCACGGACTTCGCCAGTTCGCTGGCTTCCTGCTGGCGGGTCCAGGTGTCGTCGCAGATGGTGTTTTCCACGATGAGGTCCCCGGCGCGGGTGCGAAGATAATCGGTGATCTCCTTGAAATCCTTCAGCGTGAAGGTGGTCTGGGCCACCACCAGGACTTTCTTCAACTGCTCGTCCGTGAGGGTTTTTGCCTCTTCCATGCTCGCCACGATGATGGAGCCGTGTTCCGCGAAACTGCGATGGGCCAAGCTTTCGGCGTGACCATGGGTGCCGAGGATTACTGTGAAATAGCCCAAGGGCGTGTATTTCTTGATGCGGCTGTGGACCTTGGCTACCTCGGGGCACGTGGCATTGACGACGTTCAGCTCGCCCTTTTTCTGCCGTGCCTTCAACTGCCGGAGATCCTGGATGGGAACGCCGTGGGCGCGGATGACCACGGTCCCGTTCTGCACCTGGTCCGGGCTCTCGGCCACGCTCACACCATGACGGGCGATGAGTTCCAAGGCCTGGGGGTTGTGGATCAGCGGCCCCAGGGTCTGGATATGTCCCTCGCTGCGAGCGGAGGCTTCCAGGACCGCATCCATGGCCCGGCGAACGCCCCAACAAAACCCGGCCGTCTTGGCTACTACGATCTTCACAGGGCAACCTCAATTCTTGACTAATCCAGTCAATCTCTCAGCATAACGCCGCAGGTGTCAAGAAACCATCAAGGTCCGAAAAAGCTATTCGCGACGCTCCCGTTTCCAAGTACCTTGAACCGTCAGGAAAGGTTCTTCGTCAATGGCACCCGCTCCACTGCTTCCGGTCACCCTCACCTGCAATACGGACCTGAGATTCATCGACTTGATCCAGGTCGTGGGCTCGGAGCTGTTGAAGCACATGAGCTTCACCCACGAGGACGGCGAGCGCCTATGGTTGGCCATCCAAGAAGGCATCGCCAACGCCATGCGGCACGGGAACAAACTCGACAAGAACAAGCCCGTGAAAGTGACCTTCATCCCTTCCATCTCCACCATCGAGATCCGCATCGAAGACCAGGGCCAAGGCGTTGCCCTGGAATCCATCCCGAATCCCAATCTCCCCGAGAACCTGCTGAAACCCGGCGGCCGCGGCGTCCACTTCATGAAGGAGGTCATGGACAGCGTGGTCATGGAGCGCAGCAAGACCGGCAGCACCCTGGTGCTCACGAAACACCGCAGGCACTCGGAAACGCTGATGGGGAATGAAGATTAGGAGCCGCGTCAAATCAACTGTGCGGTCCAGTTGATTTGACGCGGCTCCTTATTCCGGTTGTGAGACTAACTGCCCAAGATATTTTGACGTGACGGCTTAAGGCGTATAGGTAAACCAGAAGTGCACGCCTAGCGTCTGCCCCTCGAAACCTTCGGGCAATCTGGGTAGGGGATCCGAACGCTTCACGGCGAGCAGGGCGCTCTGATCCAGGGTGCTGTTGTCGCTGGGGATCTCAACCCGAACACCATCAAGGGTGCCGTCCCGCTTGATCCGGAAGAAGATCTGGACCCGGCCCTGGGCTGAGGAGAAGCGGTTCCAGTTCGCAGTGATCTGGTTCTGCACCTGGAGCACGTACCACGTGAAAGGGAAGGAATTGTCCAGATCGCTGATGAGGCCTGTGCCGCCGGAAACCCCCGACGTTGCTTTCAGCCCGGGAATGCTGGAGCCCGCGCCGATGCTGTTCCCGTTGCCACTGCCGGCGGCTCCCGTCATGGGATTGGCCGTGGGATTCTTGCCCTTGGCAGCGACGGGCGCTTTGCCCAGGCTGGTTTGATCCTGGCTAGTCCCCTTTGCGACCGGGGTTGGTTTCGTCCCGAAGGTGTTCGGTGTCACGACGCCGGGCTTTTGGTTCGAGATGGGCGCCACTTCCTCCACGCGCCGCTGGCGCTCGCCCTGCTTGCCCTCCTCCATGACGTTGGCGCCTCCGGCAGGTCCCATGCTGCCCATGGCCGGCAGGGTCACCCAGGTCACCTTGGTGGATTCGTCGGAGGTCTTGGCCTTGGGAGAGATCATGATCACGGCGATGATCAGTCCGTGGAAAGCGAGGCTCAGAGCCAGCCCCAGAGGCCACCCCATCACACCGATGCGGGAACGCTCGTGGAGCAGCTGGGCGAGTTCCTGGCTCACGGATGGGTCTCGTCGGGCGTCGCCGGGATGCCCTGGGTCACGAAACCCACTTGGGTGAACCCCGCTTCCCGGATGGCGTCCACCACAGCGATTACGCGGCCGTAGGGGATGTTGTGATCGGCGCGCACCAGGACGGGGCGCTTGCGGCCCGCAGCGGCCTTCTCGCGGAGCAGCCTCTTGAGCACGCCCTCTTCCACAAACTGAGTGCCGAACTGGAGGCGCCCATCCCGCGCCAGGGACACGGTGAGGGCCTCGCTCTCCAGGCTCTTCCCCGTCTTGCTCTCCGGCAGGTTCACATCCACGCCCGTGGTCAGCATGGGTGCCGCGACCATGAAGATGATGAGCAGCACCAGCATGACGTCGATGAGGGGCGTCATGTTGATTTCAGCCATCTGTCCGTGCTTGCTGCCAGGGGTGAATGACATGCGCTTCCTTTCCCTTCGCCCCAAGTCTACTACCTTGAGCTAGCCAGCCCATTCCTTCGTTCAAGCAGCGCGTCAAGGCATGGAATGAATTTGGTTCGCCGTGGGACTGGTTGTTTTCTTACCAGAAGCGCTTCGATCCGGCTGCAGGCCGCAATCGAGTGGGCCTTCGAAAACGAGAGAAAAGTTTCATCGCGGATCCCGCGATAATCATGATTGAGGCGGCGGGCAATCGTGCCGATGAGTCAATGCCTGCCATACTCCTCCTGAGGTGCGGCCATGGGTGTCGATAATCCATATCTCATCCTGGAATCGGCCGATGGCGAGCACATCGCCCTGAAAAATCCCATGACCTTCGGACGGGTCCAGGGCAACGACGTTGTGTTTTCAGATATCGGGTGTTCCGCCCGTCACGCGGTGATCAGGCAGAGCGAATCAGCATGGGTCATCGAGGACCTGGGAAGCACCAACGGTACCTGGATCGGCGGCGAACAGCTCCAGGGCATCCGGCAGCTCCACGAGGGTGACGTCATCCAGATGGGCGCGCAGACGCTGCGCATTTGCGGGCTGGGCGAAGAGCTGCGCTGCGCGCGCTGCGGTACCGTTCCCTTGAAGGACGCAACCTTCTGTCCGACCTGTGGGATCCCTCTGAAGGCAGGAGATCCCGGAGAAACGGTGGCCATGCCACCGCCACGGAAACCCGAACTCAAGGCTGCCAGCCCCCAGACGAAGTCCTTCGAGCGTCCCGGTGTCACGCATCCCCAGGTCTCCCCGGCCCCTGCAGCAGCCCCCGTCAAACCGAAAGCGAAGAACAGGTCCGTCCTCCTGGCGGGCATCGCCGCCGCTGGCTTGGTGATCCTGGCGATCCCCGTGGTCTTCCTTTGGCCGCGCATTTCGGGTTTCATCCATGGCCATGGTTCCACCGCAGGAAAGCATCTGCTTCCCCTGAAAAACGCGGTGCTCAAGGAAGCGATCCTCTTCCGCAAGGGCGCTTCCAGCAGCAATCTGCCCAAGACCATTGAGGCCTATCACGGCAAGAGCGCCCTGCGCATCATCGTGGACAGCCCGATGTACAAGGAAGCGCCTGCCGTCTGGTCCTACTTCTTCAGCGGTTCCATCATCCTCGGCGGGAATCTGGAAAGCCCGAATCCCATCATCGCCTTCTACAATCCTTTCCTCGATGGCGTCCTGCTGACCCAATGGGACATGCAGGGCGGAAGCCCACAAATCATCGGCGCCGATCTGCGCATCGCGTCGCGGATGACGGCCCAGAAGGCGGCCAATCCGAGCCTGGCCTGGTGGGTATCCGAGATGTCCAAGCGCCCAATTCCCCAGGTCCTGAAGGAGCAGTACAACGCCTTCCTGCCGGCCTTCACCCGCGAGTTTCCCGTGGATTCCAACCAGGTCATCAAGCTGGAAGCGGGTCAGGAAGCGGCCAACAGCAGGGCCATCCTGGAGCGTCAGGCCATGGCTTCCTTTGCCAATCTGGTCAATCTCCAGAACCCGAAATCCCCCGTGTTCAGCCAGGATCTGGCCACGCTGAAGAAGGCCCTCCGCACGGGTGACGTCCCGGCCCTCGCGCGGATGATGCCCGCGAACAACCCGATGAAGGCGGAAACACTCGCGGGTCAGCCCGGGTGGATCCGGCAGTCGGCGGTTCCCATGTACGCCCTGGCCGGCAACACCAAGATGATCGTTCTCCTTGCGCCATCGGATGCACCGCGCTTCTACCTGCTGGCCACCTGGACCAAGAAACCAGCGCCGCATCTCGAAGCAGTGGTGCCCTACGACATGGATGGCAGCGTGTTCAAACCACCAAAAAACGCAAACGGCACGGAGGTAAACTCATGAGATGGCCTCTGGTCTTGGCTCTCGCACTCTCCTTCTGTGCACCATCCGTGATGCATGGGCAGGGCTTCGACAGCGATTTCGATATCGGCGGATTCATCAATCAGGGGGGGAAAGCTGAAGCCCAAGCCTTCGCGGATAGCCTTACGGGCTCGGGCCAATCGGTCGTGGACACCATGAACGATCCCAGCAACCAGGCGGCCGTCACCGGCAATGACTATGTCGAAGGAGCCCTGCAACAGGGCATCAAGGTGCTGGGCAAGGGTGCCGTGCCGGAACTCCCCATCGCGGATGCCGCCAGTGCCGCAGGTTCGTACGCCGGAGGCGACACTCAGGGCGCGGCCGATACCGCGGTATCGGGCACCATGGGCGCCATTGCTGGATGGGGTGTGGGCGCGCTTGTGGAGGGCCTGGCCGTGGACGGCGTGATCGTGGTGGGGACCGTGAGCGCTCCCGCCTGGATTCCCGCCGTCATTGCGGGAGCCACCGCTGGCATGCTGGTGAAGGGAATCTATGGCTGGATGCTGCAGCCGGTACAGGCCGATGCTCCTTCGAAACCCCAGTCGTATCCCAACCTGACCACCACCAGGGCCACGCCTACACAATCCGTCGCTGGTGGTACCAAGAGTCTTGGGCCACCACCCCCTCCACTCAAAAAACACAACGAAAATAGCGATCATCACGAAGGAAACCACGACAGTGGCGGACGTAGCGGCTGTTCCGACGGGCACTGATGCCCTCAGAACGGCTCGCTCGATGATCCCAGAATGGCCGCCACTGCTCGCGTTTAGCGGACCGCCCACCCATGCGCATTGAATGCAGGTAGGATCTCTCCCATGCTGCACCGACTTCTCTACGCCGACTGGAGCGATCCGCCCGAGGCCATGGACTTCGAGGCTCCGTACGAGGAGATCCTGTCGAAAATACAGGCCGTCCTGCCCGGCGTCATGGAAGGCCGGGATGCGGCCCTGGCTGATCCTGCGTCCATGTCGCCTGACTATTGGGATGATTGCATCAGCCTGTATCTGTACGTCCCCGCCATCGTGAACATCGCGCTCAACTACAAGGTCTGCGTGGAGCAAGGCCTGCCGCTTCACCCCACCTACTACTTCGAAGTGCGCGAAACGGCGCGCTTCAAGGCCCGGTACCCCGATCACTTGATCCAGCACACCAACGAGTTCTTCCGGGAATCCCTCGACACGGCCAAGGCCATCTATGGTCTCGAATCCGGCGGAATGGAGCGGCTGGAACACTTGGTCAAGGATCTCCCGGAGATCGTTTCGGGCTTCATCTACACGAGCACCAGGGACAAGTACACTTGGCGTGCCTCGGATCCCAAGAAGATCACCGATCTGGCCGATTCGATCCGAAAGAAATTCACGCCCACCCTCATCGTCGGAGCCGCCCACGGATCCATCGTTTCGGGACTGGTGCTGTCGAACATTCTCCAGGTGCCCCTCTACTTCATCCGCTTCTCGATGTTCAAGCGCAACGACCGGGCGCCCATCATCGCGCCCAGCGATCGGCTGTTCCTGGATGCCTACCAGGAAGGCCCCGTCCTGCTCTTCGACGAAGATGTCGCCAAGGGCACCACGCTCACGAAATTCACGGAAACCCTCCAGCCCTTCTTCCAGAAATCCTATTCCGCCAGCGTGCTCCGGCACGCACTCTCGTCCTGCTCCCCCGACTTCTTCGGGCGTTCCTGGCACGATTGAAGAGGATCGCTCAGCACAGGCCTGGCTCGCTGGAGTCGGCTGATACACTGGGAGCCGGCCTCCGGAATGAGAAGGAATGGTTTCATGTTCGATATCCGCCCAGCGCGAACCGAGGATGCCGCGGCCCTCACGGAGATCGCCGCGAGGGGGGAAGCACACTGGGGTTATGACGCCAGCTTCATGACTGCATTCAGGGATATCTATAAAATCACGGAAGAATTCATTCGGACAACCTCGACCTTCGTTTTGGAGGAAGACGGGTGCCCCATTGGTTTCTATTCCCTGGTGGCCGATGGCGAGGAGACCGAACTGGAATACATGTATCTCGATGCCGGTCACCTGGGCCGGGGTTTCGGGAAACGGCTCTGGGCTCACATGACGGATCAGTGCCGGACCATGAACATCCGCGGGATCGGCCTGGTCTGCGGGCCCCAGCCGAAGGCCTTCTACTCGAAAATGGGAGCGGTGCTGATCGGCGAAACCGATTCCCTTGTCCTGCCGAATCGCAGAGTCGCCAGGATGTCCTATTCCATTCCGGCGCGACAATCGTGACCTGTCTCATCGTCAGCGAAAAACCCAGCATGGGCCGCGCCATCGCCGCCGCCCTCGGCATCCAGGGCAATGGCCGGAGCTTCATCCAGGGCTCGGATGTCATCGTCACCTGGTGCGTGGGCCATCTGGTGGAGGCCATCGGACCCGAGGGCTACGATCCAGCTCTCAAACAATGGCGGCTCGACACGGTGCCCTTCTTCCCGGATGCCTTCCGCTACTCGCCCATCGAGGCCACGAAGGATCAATACGAAGTGGTCGCCCGCCTCCTGAGCCGCGAGGACGTCACGGAGGTCGTGAACGCCACGGACGCGGGGCGCGAGGGCGAACTCATCTTCGATCTGGTGTACCGCCTCGCGGGCTGCACGAAACCGGTGCTGCGCTTCTGGACCTCCAGCCTCACCGATGATGCCATCCGCGAAGCCTACGGCCGCATGAAGCCGGGCGGCACCTACACGGGCCTGAGGGATGCCGCACGCAGCCGCCAGGAGGCGGACTGGCTGGTGGGAATCAACTGCACCCGTGCTCAGACCTTGGTGATGCAGAAAGGTGGGGGCAAGGGCGTCTATTCCATCGGGCGCGTGCAGACACCGACGCTGGCGCTGCTGGTGAACCGCGAGCTGGAGATCACGAACTTCGTGCCCAAGGATTTCTGGACGCTCTGGGCGCTCTTCCAGGCGGGGGGCCGCCCCGCAGAGGGTGGATCCTACAAAGGCAAGTGGTTCCGCAAGATCGAGGGCAAGGATCAGGATCGCTTCGAGACGGAAGAAGAGGCCAAGGCACTCGCGGCGAAGCTCGCGGGTCTTCCGGGGAAAGTCGCCTCGGTCACTTCCAAGACCGAGAAGAAGAAGCCGGAGCTGCTCTACGACCTCACCAACCTGCAGAAGGAAGCCAACAAGCGCTTCGGTTTCACGGCGGAGCACACGCTGGAAGTGGCCCAGGACCTCTACGAAGCCAAGCTCATCAGCTACCCCCGTACCAACTCGCGGTACCTCACGGAGGCCGATGCCCAGAAGGCCGCGGGCTGGATCAAGGCCATCAGCCAGGGCCAGCTCACCGAGCTGCAGCCCTTCGTGGAGGACCTGCGCAAGCGCTGGCCCGTGAAGCTGGACAAGCGCTTCGTGAACGACAAAGAGGTGGAGGACCATTCGGCCCTGGTACCCACGGAGAACTCCGCGCGAAACCTCCAGGGCGATCGGCTGAAGATCTACGAACTCATTGCGCGGCGTTTCCTGGCGGCCTTCTTCCCGGAGCGCCTCGAGGGCAAGACCACCATCATCACCAAAATCGAGAAGGAGACCTTCAAGACCACGGGCACCGTGGTGAAGGAACTGGGCTGGTCCGCCGTGGATCCGCCCCACAGCCGCCCGAAGAAGGAAACGAAGCCAAAGGAAGAAGGCGCGGAATCCGAGGAAGCCGAAGACGAGGAAGAATCGAGTGCACTGCCTTCCGTGAAGAAGGACGAATCCGTCGAGACAAGGGATCTCTTCCCCAAGACCGGCAAGACGACGCCGCCCAAGCGCATGTCCGAGGCGGATCTCCTGGGCGCCATGCAGAGCGCCGGCAAGGAACTGGATGACGATGAACTGAAGGGCGCCATGAGGGATTGCGGCCTGGGCACGCCAGCCACCCGCGCCAACATCATCGAAACCTTGCTGAAGCGCGGCTACGCCGAGCGCAAGCGCAACATTCTGCAGCCCACCACCAAGGGCATCGAGCTGATCCAGTCCATCGAGGCGGAAACACTCAAAAGCCCGCAGCTCACCGGCGAGTGGGAGGCGCGTCTGGAGCACATCCGCCGGGGCGAAGAACAGCGCGTCGAATTCATGGACAGCATCCGCTCCTTTGTCACTGAACTGGTGGGACGCATCAAGCAGCAGAAGCCCAAGGGCACCCGCCCCGTGACGGGGCCCGAGGTGGGCACCTGCCCCAAATGCGGCGCCAGCCTGCATTTGAAGGCCTGGGAGGGCAGCCACTACGTGAAGTGCGGAGGCGAAGGCTGCAAGGTCACCTTCGGTTCCGACGGTGATGGCAAGCCCCTGCAGATCTGCCCTTCCTGTGGCGGACCCGTGCGAACCACCCGGAGCGGCTCGAAGATCTGCGTGGCCTGCGAGCGCTGGCTGACCACCGAGGACCAGAGCATGCCCGCCCCTGCGCCCTGCGCAACCTGCGGGCGTCCCATGCGGGTGATCCCTTCCACACGCAAAGGTCAGTGGTTCCACCGCTGCACGGAGTGCGGCTTGACCCAGGAGATCCCGCCCGAGGGTACCTAGGAGCAGGCCTGCTATGGGATCAATCTGGATCCACGGATCTCAATAGGCGTTTGTCTGGAAGCATCAGGTCTGTCCCGCCTAGTTTGTAATGTTTGTGGATGTCCCAACATCCAAACAGGGGTATTTGGATAAAGCGATATTCCCACGCTTAATCATTCTTTTTGACTCTTTCGCGCGAAGTATCGGTTAGGCTTCTGACACCAATCCTCAGAATTCGGGGCGTGCGCCATGGCGAAGATCGATAAGTTTCTCGAAACCATGATCAACCGAGGCGCGCCGATCCTGCGCATGGACCCCGGCGACGCTCCGGTGCTGGAACTTCCGGGGGGGCACCGCATGATCAGCGGCGCCGAAATGCTGGGCACGGTGCTGGACGGTATCACGCGGGAGATCATGCCCGAGACCCTCCAGGTCTCGTACTTCCGCGGCGAGAAGATCTCCTTCGACTACACCTTCAACCATGAGTCGTTCCAGGTGCTCGCCTGCAAGACGAACCTGGGCACGCGCTTGATCGTGGGCCGCGGTGCACCCACTACCGCGAACGTGCAGGCCCCAGCGGCCACAGCCAGCGCCGCCACGGTGGGGAAGCCCCAGAAACTCACCAAACTCATCGCCCGCCTGCTGTCCGTGGGCGGATCGGATCTCTACCTGAACACGGGCGAGTTGCCCATCATGCGCATGGATGGCCGCCTGGAGGTCTTTGAGGAGGCGGGTTCCCTGCCGGCCAAGGAACTGGAAGAGCTGGTGAAACCCATCACCCCCGCCAAGAATCTCGAAGCCTACCACTCCGGCGGAGACACGGAATTCAGCTACGAGGACGGCACCCTCATGTGCCGGGTCCGCATGAGCCTCTTCCACGATTCCTCGGGCCCATCCGTTTCCATCCGCGTGATCCCCAAGGCCGTGCCGGACGCGGAAACATTGGGGCTCAGTGATGCCGTGAAGCGACTGGCCCGCCTCAGCCAGGGGCTGGTACTCCTTACGGGTCCCATGGGCTCCGGCAAGAGCACGACCCTGGCGTGCCTCTTGGATATCGCCAACCGCACGCGGAGGGACTACATCGTCACCATCCAGGATTCCGTCGAGTTCGAGTTCAGCAAAGGCACGTGCCTGCTGCGGCAACGAGATGTGGGGCGGGACGTAGGGCGCCAGAAACAAGCCATCCGCGCGGCCCTGCGACAAGCCCCCAATATTCTGGCCATCGGCGACATCCGCGATCCGGAAGTGTTGGAACTCGCTCTCCAGGCGGCGCACGCAGGCTGCGTGGTGCTGGCGACGCTCCAGACCACATCCATCATGGACACCTTCGATTTCCTGATCGGCGCCTTCCCACCCAACCGCCAGCCCTACATCCGCAGCCGCCTGGCGAACTGCCTGAAGGCGGTGGTGGGCCACACGCTGCTCCGCCGCGCCAACAGCGGACGAGCTGCCGCCATCGAGACCCTTTTCCTGAACCCAGCCATCGCGGGCCTCATCCGCGAGGACAAACTGGAGCAGATTCCCGGCGCCATGAAGAACAGCCGCTACGGCCAGATGACCCACAACGACGCGCTCATCCAGCTCATCACTGCGCGCAAGGTGGAGCCCATGGAGGCCTACCTGCGCTGCCAGGACCGGGAGAGCTTCATTTCCGCCTGCAAGAAGGCCGGCATCGATTTCGATCCCAGGAGCGCGGGCCAGGTGACCACGGAGTAGAACGCCTGTCATTACTTGATTTGCGTTGTTTCTATAAAAAGAAACTTGACAGACGTCCCGTGTTTTTGCACAGTGGACGGATCAGGAGTACCTGCGTGCATTCAAACCTCGTCAACCGTTCTTATTGGTGGTTTAGCTACCGACGGGCGAGGTCTGTGATGCGCACCGACTAGACGATAGCGAATCACGATCCCGGGCCCGTCGGCTTTATCGACGGGCCCTTTTCTTTTTGTCCTGACTTTCCTGGAGACATGCGCGATGAACATTCCGACCTTCGAAAAGCTCGCGAAGGACTTCAACGTCATCCCACTGGCCCGCACCCTCGCGGCGGACACCCTCACGCCCGTGGCCATCTACCTGGCCGCGCGCCGCGCCGGTGAACGGGGCTTCCTTTTCGAAAGCGTCGAAGGCGGCCGTCACGTGGCCCGCTACAGCATCCTCGGGATGAACCCCCGCGAGCGGATCACGGCCACGGGCCATCGAGCCACGGCCCGCGCCGGGAACCACATCATCGCCCAGGAAAGCAGCCTTCCCGCACTCCTGAAAGCGCGTTTGGCCACCTTCAAGCCCTACGAAGCCTCCGGCCTGCCCCGCTTCGGCGGCGGCTACGTCGGCTACTTGGGCTACAACTGCGCCGCCGCCACGGAGCGCGTGCCCGTGAAGGACAATCCCTTCGAATTGCCGGACGCGTCGCTCTATCGCTTCGATGATCTGGTGGTCTTCGATCACGTGGAAAGCCGCGTTGTGCTCATCGCCAACGCCGTGCTGAACGAGCACCGGACCCCACGGGAAGCCTACGATGACGCCATCACTCGCCTGAACCGCCTCGAAGGCGTCGTGGGTTCCGCGGGCGCCGTTCCCCTGAGCCAACGGGAAAGCCGCCTTCCCGAGCCTTCCGCTGCCACGCGGGAGAACTTCCTGCAGGGCGTGAAGCGCGCCAAGCAGCACATCGTGGACGGAGACATCTTCCAGGTGGTGCTCTCCTTCCAGGAACAGATTCCTTTCGCGGGCGATCCCTTCGATGTCTACCGGCTCCTGCGGATGGCTAATCCCTCTCCCTACCACTTCTTCCTGGAGCAGGAAGACGCCGTGATCCTCGGCGCTTCGCCGGAAATGCTGGCCCGGGTGGAAGGCCGCCAGCTGGAGGTGCGGCCCATCGCCGGCACGCGCCCCCGTGGCGCCACGCCCAAGGAAGACCAGTTACTGCGCGAAGAGCTGCAGGCCGACGCCAAGGAAGGCGCCGAGCACGTGATGCTGGTGGACCTGGGCCGCAACGACGTGGGC
>DCFP01000026.1:50291-50493 GCA_002319925.1 Holophagaceae bacterium UBA1801
GGCCGCAACGACGTGGGCCGCGTCTCGAACTACGGCTCTGTGCAGGTGGCCGCCTTCCGCGTGGTGGAGAACTACAGTCACGTCATGCATCTCGTGAGCAGCGTGACGGGCCAGTTGAAGGAAGAGGTGCATCCCGTGGACGCCTTCTTCGCCACCTTCCCCGCGGGCACCGTGAGTGGCGCGCCCAAGATCCGCGCCATGG
>DCFP01000074.1:0-2785 GCA_002319925.1 Holophagaceae bacterium UBA1801
CCCTGGAAGTACATCTACAAGAAGTAGTCACATCCTGCGTTCGCCCGCTCTCCGTGGTGAGCGGGTCTGAAGCAGAACAGCCTTGACGTCCACGGGGAGCGCTTCGGCGCTCGCCGTGGACGTTCTTCGACTGGCGTGGCGCCCGGAAGCCGCGTGTCTAGTCCAGCCAGCCAAGAGCCTTCGCGCTCTTCTCAGGCAGGGGCTTATTCATCCGGAGGAAGAGGAAATATGATCAAGTTCATCATCAGACGTTTCCTGAGCCTGATACCGACGATGTTCGTCATCGTCACACTCAGTTTTTTCATGATGCGCGCGGCTCCCGGGGGCCCGTTCTCGCAGGAGAAAAAGCTGCCTGAGGCGGTGCTTCAGAACGTGCTGAAGAAGTTCCATATGGATGAGCCGCTCTGGAAGCAGTACTTGAGGTACTGCAACGATGTCCTGCACTGGGACCTGGGGCCCTCATACAAGTACAAGGAAAGCACGGTCAATGAGCTGGTGGCTCAGAGCTTTCCGAATTCCATCGTCCTCGGCACCGTGGCTCTCATCATGGCCATCTGTGCGGGCATCGTCGTAGGCATCATCTCAGCGTTGAAACAGAACAAATGGCATGACTACTCGGCCATGTCCGTCGCGGTGATAGGCATCTCGGTTCCGATGTTCGTCATCGGGCCTGTCCTGCAACTTGTGTTCGCCATGAAGCTCAAGTGGCTTCCGCTCTCTGGGTGGTACGGGAGAGGTTGGCCCATGACCTTGATCATGCCCGCGATCACGCTCTCGTTTGTCTACTTCGCATACATCGCGCGCCTTTCCCGGGCGAGCCTGCTCGAAGTGCTCCGTTCGGATTACGTGCGCACCGCCCGGTCCAAGGGGCTCAGCGAGCGCGTCGTCATCGTGAAGCATGTGCTGAAGGGCGCCATGCTTCCGGTCGTCTCCTTCATCGGACCCGCCTTCGCCGGAATCATCACTGGATCCATCGTCGTCGAATCCGTGTTCAACGTACCCGGCGTGGGTAGGCTGTTCGTCAACTCTGCGCTCAACCGCGATTACACCCTCATCATGGGCGAGGTCATCATCTACTCACTGATTCTTGTCACCATGAATTTCCTGGTCGATATCGCCTATGGCTTACTCGACCCTTCCATCTCGTACAAGTGAGGAGATGACATGGCTGAAAAACAGACTACCAAGGGCAATTCCCTCACCAACGAATTCAACCAGTCCATGAAGCCGGTCTCCCTCTGGGCCGATGCCTGGAAGCGGTTGCGGAAGAATCGGATGGCGTTGTTTGGCCTGGGCATCATCGCCTTCTTCGCGATCCTGACCGTCGCTGCCCCCATCCTGCCGATCAATGACTATTCGGCTCAGGAACTGATGCACGCGAATCTCCCGCCTTCCTTCAAGCCTGCGGGTGAGGTCGCCCTGGCACAGTCTCAGAAGAGAATCGACGAAATCCAAGCTCTCGTCTCTGAAGGCCGGGATGATCTGGCGCCGGAACTGGACAAGGTCAAACTGGACTACAGTGCGATCCAGGCCGATATCGCGGTCAATCCCGTCCACAAGCGCGTCTACCTCCTCGGAACGGATTACCTCGGCCGCGACCTGCTCGCCCGAACGATTCTTGGCGGACGCATCTCGCTGATGGTTGGCCTCGTGGGCACCATCACCTCGGTTCTCTTCGGCATCGTCATCGGAGCCATCTCGGGATTCGTCGGTGGAAAACTGGACAATTTCCTCATGCGCTTCGTGGACATCATGTATGGGCTGCCCTACATGATCATGGTCATCGTCCTCCTGGCCATCTTCAGAACGGAAGGCAGCAGTTCGACCGTCATTCTGTTCATCGCGATCGCCCTCGTGTCTTGGCTGACCATTGCGCGTGTAGTGCGAGGCCAGATCATGAGCCTCAAGAACGCCGAATTCGTCGAAGCGGCGCGCTCCATGGGCGCGTCCTCGGGCCGCATCATCTTCCGGCACCTGCTTCCCAACACCCTCGGCGTCATCATCATCTTCACCACGCTCTCGATTCCCAGTTTCATCATGAACGAGTCCTTCCTGTCCTTCCTTGGACTCGGTATCTCCGCGCCCCTGGCCTCCTGGGGAACGTTGATCTCCGACGGCGTGCAGCGCATGGAACTCTACCCCTGGGGGCTGCTGGTTCCTGCAACCGCCATGACCGTGTTCCTTTTCGCGATGAACTTCCTAGGGGACGGCCTGCGGGATGCACTCGATCCGCAAAGCAAGAACCGAACCTGATGGCACGTCCAAGGAGAGCGTAAGAAATGTCCGATGAAGTCATCCTTCAAGCAAAAGGCCTGAAAACCTATTTCCACGTCGACGAAGGCATCGTGAAGGCCGTTGACGGCGTCAGCTTCGACCTCCGCAAGGGCGAGACCCTGGGCATCGTGGGCGAATCAGGCTCCGGCAAGAGCGTCACGAACCTATCCGTGATCAACATGATTCCGTCTCCTCCCGGCAAGATCGTGGGCGGCGAGATTCTTTATCACGGCAAGGATCTCCTCAAGATGCCCCAAAGCGAGATCCGCCAGATCCGCGGGAACAAGATCTCCATGATCTTCCAGGATCCGATGACCTCCCTGAATCCCTTCCTCCGCATCTCGAACCAGATGATCGAGACCATCGTGCTCCACCAGGGACTCGACAAGAAAGCGGCCAAGGAGAAGGCCATCGAGATGCTGAGGCTCGCAGGGATTCCCAAGCCCGAGAGCCGCATCGATCAGTATCCGCACCAGTTCTCCGGCGGTATGCGCCAGCGCGTCATGATCGC
>DCFP01000074.1:3052-4044 GCA_002319925.1 Holophagaceae bacterium UBA1801
GTCATGATCGCCATGGCCCTGTCCTGCAATCCGGAGATCCTGATCGCCGACGAGCCCACCAGCGCCCTCGACGTGACCATCCAGGCCCAGATCCTAGACCTCATGAAGGATCTCACCAACCGCCTCGGCACGGCCGTCATCCTCATCACGCACTCCCTGGGCGTCGTCGCGGGCACCTGCGACACCATCTGCGTGATGTACGCGGGTCGCTTCGTGGAACGCGGTCCCACGGATCTGATCTTCGAGAATCCCATGCACCCCTACACGCAGGGGCTCATCAAGTCGGTGCCGCGTCTCGACAAGAAGGGCCACGGACGACTAACGTCGATCCGGGGCCAGCCGCCAAACGTCATCGATCTGCCTGATTGCTGCCCCTTCTACCCGCGCTGCGATAAGGCGATGGACATCTGCAAGCGGAAGTATCCGGCCTGGAAGACGTTCGACAACGGGCGGACCGTCGGTTGCTGGCTGTATTCGGAGGAGAAATAGCCATGGCCGAGAACAATACCCTGCTGGAAGTCAATGAACTCAAGATGCACTTCCCCTTCGGGGGCGGCTTCATGGGCGGAAAGAAGGGCGCCATCTACGCTGTCGATGGCGTCAACTTCAAGCTCAAGAAGGGCGAGACCCTCGGGCTCGTAGGTGAATCCGGTTGCGGCAAATCCACCACCGCGAGAGCCGTGGCCCAGCTTCACCGGCCTACGTCGGGCGAAGTGAAACTCAATGGCAAGGACCTCACGAAGCTGAAGGACAAGGATCTGATCGCCGCCCGCCAGGGCATGCAGATGGTGTTCCAGGATCCCTACGCCTCGCTGAATCCGCGCATGACTTCCGGTGACATCATCGCCGAGCCCATGCGGATCTACAACAAGCACGGCATCCTGCACATGTCCAAGCAGGAGATGGAGGAGCGCGTCGAGCAGCTCATGGAGCGCGTGGGCCTCTCCCGGTTCTTCAAGAACCGCTTCCCCCACGAATTCTCCGGCGGCCAG
>DCFP01000074.1:4316-5655 GCA_002319925.1 Holophagaceae bacterium UBA1801
AGCGCATCGGCATCGCCCGCGCTCTCGCCCTCCGGCCCGAGCTGGTGCTCTGCGACGAACCCGTGTCCGCCCTCGACGTGTCCATCCAGGCCCAGATCCTGAACCTCTTCAAGGATCTGCAGGAAGAGTTCGGTCTCACCTACCTCTTCATCGCCCACGATCTGGCCGTCATCGAGTACATCTCCACACGCGTGGCCGTGATGTACCTCGGCATCATCGCCGAGCTCTCCGGCAGCATCGATCTCTACAAGAATCCCCTGCATCCTTATACGCAGGCCTTGCTTTCCGCCGCGCCCATTCCCGACCCCAAAGTGGAAAAGGAACGCAAGCGCATCATCCTCACCGGCGACGTCCCGTCCCCGGACAAGGAGAGGCACTGCTGCTATTTCTACGATCGCTGCTGGAAGCGGATGGACAAGTGCCTCGAGCGAAAACCCGCGCTCGTTGAAGTGGAAACCGGACACGAGGTGGCCTGCTTCCTGTATCACGACAAGGGCGTGGAAACAGTCAAGAACGCCTGATCAATCGGACGGAATGGAAGAGAAGAGCCGCCAACGGGCGGCTCTTCTCTTTGCGATCGGAGAAACGATCGAAGTCAGGACTGCTTTTCGCTCACGGTCTTCCCGCAGTGGTCGGCGATGCGCGAAGCTAAATTCCTGAGCTTCTCGATCCGTCGTCCAGGAAGTCGGTCGATGAGGTACCGCGAGCCGTCCGCGCACTCGATCTCGAAATGCAGGAAGGGTTTCTTGTGGCGATGGCGCCTCGGCGTGCCGTCATCGCTTCGCCCTCCGGAGAGTGCGGCCTCGTTCTCTTTTTTCTCCTCTTCAGACCCTGGAATCGTTCCCTTGACGAAGGGGACGATGCGGAACCGGGCGATTTCGGAAAAATCAATCCGCCAGCTCCGTGCTGCGATCAGCAGCCCCGCCCGGTGTTTGACCTCACCCTTCGCCGCATCGAATACCCACTTGTCCTCGTAGAGAGCGCTCAGCAGCAGAATCACGAGGACGGTCCAGGCAATGTAACCCGGAGTTTCCGCGCCGGTAAACAGGGCGGCGATCACGATGAAGAGGATGGCTGACAGGACGAAGCGGAACCACAGCGGAAAACTGTAGACGAGGCGGTTGGGCTTGGGTGAAGTGAGGACGAGCGGAATGTCCACGGGAATCAGCCTCGTAGAGCCTTTGCAGCCTTGGTGAGTTCGGGAACGACTTCGAAGAGATCACCTACGATACCGTAGTTGGCCAGCTTGAAGATGGGCGCTTCGGGATCCTTGTTGATGGCCACGATGAACTTCGAGCTGGACATGCCGGCCACGTGCTGGATGGCGCCGCTGATGCCG
>DCFP01000074.1:5916-12832 GCA_002319925.1 Holophagaceae bacterium UBA1801
GCTGATGCCGCAGGCGATGTAGAGGGTGGGGCTGACGACCTTGCCGGTCTGGCCCACCTGCATGCTGTGGGGAATGCCCCAGCCCGCGTCCACCGCCGCGCGGCTCGCGCCGACGACGCCGCCGAGGGCGTCGGCCAGTTCTTCCAGGATCTTGAAGTTGGCGCCTTCCTTCATGCCGCGCCCGCCGGAGACGATGATGTCCGCCTCGGTGAGATCCACCTTGCCACCGGCCTTGGCGATGATTTCCTTCACGATGGCCTTGAAGTCCGAAGCACCCGCAGGGATGGCTTCCACGGCTCCCGCCTTGGCGCAGGGCGTTGCGGCGAACACGTTGGGGCGTGTCGTGGCGACCTGGATGGGGCTTTCGAAGTCGACGGTGGCGAAGGCCTTGCCTGCGTAGACCGGGCGGAGGGCCTGCAGTTTTCCGTCCTTCATGGAGAGTCCGGTCACATCCGCGGCGTACCCGGCGCCTAGACGGGCAGCCACTCGCGGCGCCACATCCTTGCCCGTGGAGGTCGCGGCGGCGAGGAAGACCGTGGCGCCTTTCGCCTTCACCGCATCCGCCAGCACGCGCGCATAGCTGTCGCTGGAATAGGCGGCGAGGCAGGCATCGTCGGCCTTGAGGATCACATCGGCGCCATAGGCCGCGGCTTCCTCGGCGCCGGCAAGGCCAGTACCGGCGAAGATGGCTCCCACCTGCTTGCCGCTGGCATCCGCCAGACGCCGAGCTTCGCTCAAGGCCTCGAGCGAGGGCTTGCGGACTTTCCCATCCTTCAATTCACAAAACACCAGAATCATCGTCATCCCCGATCGTGAAAATTCGTTCCAATTCGTGGTCTAGAGAACCTTCGCTTCGTTCTTGAGCAGGTTCAGCAGGGTCGCGGCCTGGGTGGCTGCGTCGCCTTCCAGTTTCTTGCCTTCGGGGCGGGCCGGGGGCAGCGCCATGCTGGATACCTTGGCCATAGCCGAGATCGCTGCGCCGTCCACTTCTTCGATGGGTTTCTTCTTGGCGGCCATGATGCCCTTCAGGCTGGCATAGCGGGGTTCGTTGAGGCCGCGCTGGGCCGTGATCACGGCGGGCAGGGAGCCTTCCACGATCTCGGTGCCTGCGTCGCCTTCCCGTTCGGCGCGGAAGGTGCCTTCGCCCAGTTCGAGCTTCGTCACGAGGTTGGCCTGGGCCAAACCCATCCGCTCGGCCACCATGGGGCCCACGGCGCCGTTATCCGAACCGAAGCCCTTGTTGCCGAAGAACAGAAGGTCGAAGCCCTTGCCCTCGGCGAAGGCGCTCACAGTCTGGGCGATGGCCATGGGGTCGCCGGTCTCGGAGGATTTGATCAGCACCGCCTGGTCGGCGCCCAGGGCCAGCGCATTGCGGAGGATGTCCTTGGCCTTGTCCTCGCCCACGGCCACGGCGGTCACTTCCGCGCCCTTGGACTCCTTGAGTCGCAAAGCCTCTTCCAGCGCGTATTCATCGTAGGGGCTGGTGATCCATTTCACATCCGCCGGGTCAAGGCTTCGGCCGTCGGCGGCAATCTTGATCTTGGTCTCGGTGTCGGGCACCTGCTTGAGGGCGACGAGGATCTTCATGGGCACTCCGTTGAAAATCAAAGGACATCTTTGCAAAGATGCAGAGTCGGCCATTCTACCCTGATGCGGGCCCCCTGTCGCTTGTGGACAGGGGCCCGACCCATGTCTCATTCAAGATCCATGGAGAGGTTCTGATACAGTTCCCCCATGGGAATGCACGCGGATGACAGGGCCTATCGGTTCCGGGGCCAATACACGGAGCGGGATATCGAGGCCTTGGCGCAGTTCACGGTTTCCCAGTTCCTGGACAAGCGCCTTGGGCGGGCCACGGTTTCCGCGGTCATCCTGCTGGCCGTTGCGGCGGTCCTGTTCCGATCCTGGATCGTGATGATCGCTGGATTCGCGGTGATTCTCGGCGTCTCTGCGCTGGTGAGGTACGTGATCCTGCCTCGGCGCCTGATCCATCATGCCCGGCAGATGGCCGGTACCGCTGGATCCCACGAGATCACCATGGAGCAGAACGGAATCCGGCACCGGCGGGATGATCAGGAACAGTACATCGAAAGAAGTGCCATCAGCCGCATCGTTCTGCACAAAGCTCATCTCTTCATCCTGCTGAAACCCGCGGGCTGTCTGATGTTGCCGCTCGATTGGATCCTGCCGCCCGCGACCATTGAAGGCGTGGCGAAGCGACTCGTGGGACGTGATGATGCCTAGCAAACCGGACTTCAAGGATGCCCTCGTCTTCACCGGAGGCGGCACGGGAGGTCACTTCTTCCCTGCCGTGGCGCTGGCCGAAGGGGCTCGAAAGCGCTGGCCAGACAGGCCCATTGTCTTCGTTGGCGCCACCCGCGGCATCGAGGCGAAGCGGCTGCCTGAAAGCGGTTGGCCCCATCTCCTGCTCGATGTGGAAGGCTTTCTCGGCCGTTCGCCCTTGGCGGTCTTCCGGTCCATGCGCAAGCTGTGGAGCGCCCGGCGCGCCTTGATCAAGCTATGGAAACAGCAGCGCCCCGCCGCGGTCATCGCAACGGGAGGTTACGGTTCGGGTCCGGCGGTGCTTGCAGCGAAGCGGCTGGGGATCCCCTATTTCCTGCATGAGTCCAATGCACAGCCAGGCCTGCTGGTGAAGCGGGTTGCCACGGGCGCGCGCCGGATCTGGTGTGGCATGGAGGCCGTGAAGGACAGGCTGCCTGGAGCCAGTTGTCTTTTGGTGGGAACGCCCGTGCGCGAGGCCTTTCTTCGGCCCTTCAAGCCCATGGAGCATCTGGAAGCGCCTTACCGTGTAATTGTGCTGGGAGGCAGCGGCGGAGCCCGCGCCCTCAACGAAGCCGTGATGGAACTCGCACCGCGGTTGCTGGACCGCTTTCCGGAGTGGGACATCCTGCACCAAACCGGGACGAGGGATTTCCAGGATCTGAGCCAGCGATCGCGACATGCCAGGCACCAGCTCCAGGCCTTCCTAGAGAATGTCGATGGCGATATGGAGGCGGCAAGCCTGGTGGTGAGCCGCTCCGGCGCCAGCACCTGCGCGGAGCTGAAGGTCTGCGGCCGCCCCGCCATCCTCGTGCCCATGCCGGGCAGCGCCGGGGATCATCAGACCATGAACGCCCTGGCCATGGTGTCCGAAGGCCATGCGATCCACGTTCCCCAGAACGGTCAACTCGTGGAAGCGCTGGAACGGGAAATGGCCAGGTTGATGGGTGATGCAACCGCACGGGGCGTCTTTGCGGCGCCCGAACGCAATCAGGCCGTGGAGCGTTGCCTGGCCGATCTCACATAGAACCGTGAGCCTTGCCCTTGGCGATGATGGCGGCGGTGGAATAGAAGTGGTAGTACTTCGCATAATCACCGGCGGTCTTGCCGTTGGCGTCCTTGGCATCCCGGTAGGCGCCATGCTTGACCAGCACGGAGGCGAATTCATCCAGGCCGTAGTAGCCCGCGATGATGAGGGGAGTGCATTCATTGGCGATCGTATTGTAGGCGTAGGTGGACTTGATGTTCGGGTCGGCGCCCTGCTGCAGGAGGTACTCGGTGACGGGCATCGTGCGGTAGTAGACCGCCCACATGAGTACGGTCCAACCCCACTTATCCATGTCGTTGACCTTCTCGCCGCCCTTGAGGGCCGCCTTGACGGCCTCCAGATCCCCTGCGATGGCCGCGCGGGACAGGGTCGTTCCGCCGTGCAGGGCGACGGCGAAACCGAGCAGGAAGGGAAGGGGCCATTTCAACAGGGAGCGCATGTCATACCTCTCGGGAATCTGGTTAAGTCCTTTGATGCAGTTTGCCGAGTCTGCTGAAGTCGTGGGCAGCCTAGAATGAGTCATTTAGAATGTCAATGCGCCTAGTACCGAAGCTGCATCTGAATGATGCGGGTGGATATGACCTCCACAATGCAACCCGGCTTCCGTCGTCCATCTCCTGACCCCTGCCCCTAGAACCTCGGTCCTGCCACACTGTTCCCATGAATCAACGCACCTGGCTCGCCATTCTGACCTTGCCTTTCGTGACCGCCTTCACCTACCCGATGGTGTTCCAGCAGGCGCAACCTATCGTCAAGATCGAGACACCGAAGAATCCCCAGGACCCGCTCTCGGGGCTTTCGGACATCCAGGACGTGCTCTCGAACGTGCGGGACTACTACGTGGACACGCCCGACATGGAGAAGGTCATCGCCGGTGGAATCCAGGCGGCCCTGGAACGGGCGCACCCCATGAACGCCTACCTCACGCCGGAAGAACTGCGATTGCCCGATCCGGGCCCGGCCCAGGCAGGGCTGATGGTGCTCAAGAAATCCATCTGGGCGCAGGTGATCGCAGTGACTCCAGGGAGCCCCGCTGCGAAGGCGGGCATGCAGGTGGGCGATGTCATCCGGAAAATCGATGGTGATTCCGTCAGCACCATGAGCGCCTGGACCATCGAGCGCCGCTTGAAGGGCACTGTGGGATCCGAACTCAATCTCGTGAAATACGACAGTGCCAACGGCCAGATCAAGCAGGTCACCCTGAAGCGGGAAGTGATCCTGCGCCCGGCCATCTCCGCGCGCAAGGACCCCAAGGCTACCGTGATCGAGCTCCCTGATCTTTCGACTGGCCGTGCGATGGAATTGAAGGCCATGCTTGGAACACTCGACCGGAAACTGCCTCTCGTGCTGGATCTGCGCGAGTGTGCCGGCGGCGACCTCACGGAAGCCGCGATGGTGGCAGGACTCTTCGCGGGCGATGGCACCCTCGTGTCCGTGCAGGAAGCAGGCAAGCCCGATCGCTCCGTGATGGCCGTCAGTGCTGGTCTACAACCATTCCCGGAATTCGCCGTGCTTCAGGGCTATGGTACCGTCGGCGCTAGCGAAGGGCTGGTCTCGTTCCTCAAGAAGCAAGCGCTGCTCACCATCGGCGAGAAGACCGCCGGGCTGGGCGTGGAACGCAATCGTTTCCCCCTCAAGCAGGGTGGGGCCGTCGAACTGGTCAATCGTCGGTGGCTGGGTGCCGGCGGCGAGAAACTGGACCGGCAGGGCGTCGAACCTGTTGAAGTCCTCAAGGGCCTGCAGCCCAACGAGGACCCTCTGCCCAAGGTCCTGGAGATCATGGCCACCAAGCTGAAGAAGGCGGCCTGATACATGCCTGCTTCCCGCCTGGGCGGCCGCACATCCACGCCAATGTTGATCGTCTGGGGTGCGTTCATGCTCCTCGTGGGGCTCGGCGCTGGCCTGTTGATGAGCGGTTCCGGCTGTCGAAGGAAGGAGCATCCCCCTGTGGCTTCCAAGGAATCCACGCCGAAGACTCCGTCGCCCAAACCCCCCAAAGAAGCTCCCGCTAAAAAGCCGGAACCTGTCACAGCCAAGGCCGTCTCCAAACCTCAGGAGCCTGCGCCAAAACCGGTATCGGCGAAGGCGGAACCGGGCAAGCACGAACCCGAACCCAAGACACCGCTGCCCAAGTTCGCGCTGGTCATCGACGATCTGGGCTACGCTCCTCCCGAACTGGTGACGCGGCTTTGCGCCGAGGAGATCCCTTTTTCCGTGGCCGTCCTGCCCTTCCAGGAGAACACGAAAGAGAGCGCGGAGATCGCCCACGACCACGGCAAGGAGGTGATGCTTCATCTGCCCATGGAACCCATCGGCTATCCGGGACCCAGCAAGAACCCCGGTCCCGGCGCGGTCATGTACGATCTTCCCGAGAACGAGATCCGGCAGCTGGTGCGCAATGCCCTGGACGCGGTGCCGCACGCGAAAGGCGTCAACAACCACATGGGCAGCCGTATCACGCCTGACAAAACGCGCATGACGTGGATTCTGCAGGAAATCAAGGCGCGCCGCTGCTTCTTCGTTGACAGCCGCACGGAAAAGGATTCCGTGGCCTTCGATGTCGCGGAAGCCTTGAAGATTCCGGCCGTGCAACGCAAGGTCTTCCTGGACGACGACAAGAGCTTCGACGAGATGTCCAAGCAGTGGGAGCGCGCCATCGGCATTGCCAAGAAGGAAGGGCAGGTGCTCATCATCGGGCACATCTACCCCGAGACCGTCGAGGCCCTGGAGAAATTGATTCCCAAGACCAAGGGCGAAGTGAAATTCGTGAAGGCCGGAGACCTGGTGAAGTAGGCCTTGGCGTCAAGACAACTTGAGCAGCCGGTTACGGCATGGGCACAAGGAGCCGCAACAGGAGCAACGCTACTCGACCCGGGCCACCGCTTCCCGCAGCCAGGCCAGGAAAGACGGGGAGCCCGCGCTCACCTTGAACATGAGGATTTCCGGGATCTCGTAGGTGTGCAGGTCCGTGATCACCTGGGTCACTTGCGAGAACTGCTCCGTGGTGGACTTGATGAGAAGCATCACCTCTTCGTCGAGGTGGGTGCCGCCCATGTAGTAGTAGTAGCTCTTCACGGAGGGCAGGATGTTCACGCAGGCCGCAAACCCCTGATCGACGAGCGCGGCCGCGATGGTAAGCGCCGTCTCCTCACTGCCGCAGGTAGTTAAAACAATGCATGCGTCGGTCATGGGCTTCTAGGCTCCTCTGGCCTCCCACGAGTCTGCCACGGGTCGACGAAGACTGCGAGCCGAAGTCGCGGGAAGCGGGGTCGTAATGCAAATGCAAAGCCATCCCGTTCCACGTTTGAAGAAGTGAATAAAACGCTCGAAGTGCATGAACAGGTGTTGTCTTGGTAACCGTGTTTGAATTCGGTGCGGATATTCGCATATTTAGGGGTTCATTCGCACGCATGGTTGCCGTCGATGGAGATGGCGTGGGTGCGGATCACGATGAAAGGAAATCTAGGGTGTGTTTCGCATCACCGGGATTCGAACCTCGGGTTCGCCTACTGCTCACCCCCGCGGCACTGGCTGCGCCCGGCCCTCCTCCTTCGGCGGATCGCTCCGGCAGCCGGGCCTGGTTCGCTG
>DCFP01000104.1 GCA_002319925.1 Holophagaceae bacterium UBA1801
ACCACGTCGCTGACCTGGGTGAGCACGCTCTCTACGGTGATCTTGCAGGGAGGAGTACCGGTGCTGGTGGATGTGGATCGCAAAACCATGAACATCGATCCAGCCAGAATCGAAGCTGCCATCACCCCTCGCACCAAGGGAATCATCCCTGTGCACTTGACGGGCCTACCCTGCCCCATGGACGAGATCTGGGCCATCGCCGAGAAGCATGGACTCTGGGTCATCGAGGATGCAGCTCAAGCCATGGGCGCTCACTACCGGGAGAAAAAGATCGGAAGCAACCCTCGGTCGGTCATGAGCGTGTACAGTTTCCACCCCAATAAGAACCTCACCACAGGCGAGGGGGGTTGCATTGTTCTTCATGATGACCATTACGTTGACCGAGTGAAGCGCTTGAGATTCCATGGTATTGAGAAAGACGCTTGGAAACGGTTCGCAAAGGATGGCAGTCCCCACACGGATGTGATGGAACCAGGCCGCAAGGCGAATTTCATGGATCTCCAAGCTGCCATCGGTCTTCACCAAATCAAGAAACTCGATGGATTCAATGCCCGGAGAGGCGAATTATTCCGCAGGTATCTGGAGTTATTGAAAGAAATCGAAGAAATCGTCCTTCCCTGGGAGGGTGACGATGTCTTGCGCCACTGTTTTCACTTATTCGTATTGCGGATTCGCCCCTGCAAAGTAGGCATCGATCGGGACTCATTCGTTGCCGCGCTGAAGGAAGAAAACATTGGCACCGGGATTCACTATCGACCCGCCCATGTTCATCATTTCTATCGCGGGTACTATGAGCAGCATCAAACAGCAATGCCCAAGGATGGACTTCCCGAAACGGAGTGGAGTGGAGACCGGCTGATGTCCCTTCCGCTCTGGCCTGGCCTGACGGAAGAGGATCAGGATCTGGTGGTGGGCGCCATCAAGCAGGTGATCGCAAAGGTGAAGGCCCAGAGCACCATCCCGCTTTGAACCGAGACGAAACTGACGACATAGTTAAGGTTAGATATATCTATAGCCGATGGGAATGGTTATCCAATCTCCATGAGGCCATCCATGACGAGTCCTCAAATTGAAGTCCTGCTCGAAGGCCAACGCCTGCCCGTGAAATCCGGAGAGCGGATCTCCGATCTTTTGAAACGATTCCTCACAGGCAACGTGAAACCGTTGGCGGCCAAACTCAATCAACACCTCGTCAGTTTGGATACACCTGTGCGTTCGAATTGCAAGATTACTCCCATCAGTCTTGCACAAAGGGAAGGAACGGCGGTCTACCGCCGGTCTGCGTGCCTGATTCTCTATGAAGCCGCGAAAGAACTGTATCCCCATGCTCATGTTGTCGTCGGCCAGTCCTTGGCGGGGGGCTATTACTTTGATCTACAGGCTACCCCAGCATTAGAGCCGGATCACTTGTCCCGCATTGAAGAGCGGATGCGGCAGATCGTTGCAGAAAACAGACCCTTCCAGCGCCAGATTCTCACGAGTGAGGAAGCGAGGATCTACTTTTCCTCAGAAGGCTACGAAGACAAAGTGAAACTGCTGACGACCACGCGCTGGATCGAAGTCCGTCTAGTGGGTTGTGGGATCTACAAGGACATTCAGTACGGACCCGTGGTGCCCTCCACGGGATACATCGAGCGGTTCGCCATCGTCCCTTACCCACCCGGATTCGTGCTGCGCTTTCCCGAATCCCAACCCTCCGGCCAACCTTCTGAATTGTCCCTGGAACCGCATTTATTCAAGATCTACAAGGAAACCAAAGACTGGAACCAAATCCTCGGTGTTGTGAACGTCGGCCAGCTCAACGAGGTTTGTCTCTCTGGAGAAATCGGAGAGGTCATCAAGATTGCCGAGGGATTCCACGAAAAAAAGATCGCCGAAATCGCGGATATCGTAGCCGCTCGCCGGGATCGCGTGCGCTTGGTGCTGATTGCGGGTCCCTCTTCCTCCGGGAAGACCACCTTCAGTAAACGGCTGATGGTGCAGCTGCGAGTGAACGGCCTCCGCCCCATCACTTTGTCGACGGACAACTATTTCCTCGGGAGGGCTCAGACCCCCTTGGATGACGATGGGAAACCTGATTTCGAATGCCTTGAAGCGGTCGACACTGCCCTGTTCAACCAGCACATGGAGCAACTTCTGAACGGGCAAGAAGTCTCAATTCCGATCTATGACTTCTTCTCAGGTACACGGTCAAACCGGACTGAATCCTTGAAGCTTGGCCCCAATGACATCCTGCTGGTGGAAGGCATCCATGGCTTGAACCCCAAGCTTTCCGCTTCTATTCCCGCTGAAGGCAAGCTCAAGATTTATATTAGTGCCCTTACCCAGCTGAGTTTGGATGGACACAATCGCATTATGACAACGGATGTACGATTGATCCGTCGGATCGTCCGTGATCGCAAATCAAGAGGACACTCAGCTTCTCGAACCATTGGGATGTGGTCTTCTGTGATGCGCGGAGAGCGCAGGAACATCTACCCGTTCCAAGAAGATGCCGACGTGATGTTCAATTCCACACTCGTTTATGAGCCAGCTGTCCTGCGCATGTACGCGGAACGCTTTTTATTGGAAGTCCCCACCGATGATGAGGCGTTCTGTGAAGCCTATCGCTTGCTTCACTTTTTGCGCATGTTCGTTCCAGTCTTTGCGGATGAGGTGCCCCATACATCCATCCTGCGGGAATTCATTGGTGGAAGCACTTTTGAATACTAAACAGCACCAGGAGGCTTGATGGCTCCTGGTGTCGTTGCTGCTCGATAGTGCGGCTATTCCATTACCACCCAGACCCGGCGTCCAGCCTTGACGGATTCCACCAGCACCATCATGGCTTCCGAGAGCTGCTTGCCCTTGGAGGTCCCATCGATGAGATCCACGACCACGATCGGATCAGAATCACTGATCGGGAGACTGACACTACGGGGGAATTCACGTTCCGTCTTTGCAAGGGGAGGACGGGAGGGAGGATCGGGCACGACGAAAGAGGTTCCGGACTCCAGTGAGTCCAGGCTTGTGCGGAACAGCGCGGATAGGGCCACCATGGCGGAACCCGACGGTTTGATCTTATCCCGCTCCCAGAAGGAGATGGAGGCTTGGTCAACGCGCAAGGTTTCAGCCATTTCTTCCTGGGACCAGCCCCAGGAAGTGCGGACTGCCTTGATCCGTTCTCCCAACGTATTCAGGGAGCTGTTGATTTCGGAAGTGATTTCGGCTCGTTTCAACGGTTCACTCCGGGGATGAGAACATCATGCTGGATAGGATGCTGGAACACAGCAGGAAGTGCATTTGGATTTCTAAACTATTTTAGATGGAAATACAAGAGCTTGGTCAATGGTTTAAATCCGTTCATGGGGTAACGTAGGCACGGGAGCATACAATGCCGATGTCGGATCCAGGAAGTAAAGATTGCTGATTTTGCCGGTATAGGCGCATGCATATTGTTGAATTTGGTCGGCAAAACGTGTCTGCTGGTACCCATCCCGGAAGATGGAACCCCATCTCGGATTGAAGGCCGACTCCAGATGCTGATCCAGCCGTGAAACCACCTGCTCCTGGATATCACTCTGCTCTTTCGCCAGATTCAGGTCATTCTTCACCTGTGCTGCTTCCGCATCGAGAGCCCGTAGCGCCTCGGGAGAAAGTCGCGCCGCCAGTACATGCCGATGTTCGCGGTTTCGGGTCAATTTATCCTGAAGCAATGAAATCCTTTGGGCGTTGCGCCTTCTGAGTGTCTCTGAGAGCAGATACTCCTGAAGTTCTTCAGCGCATTCCTCGAGTCGCTGCAGGGCTGCGCCCAATTCAGGGATCAAGAGCAAGGTCCGCCAGGATACGTTTTTCTTGGACCGCAGAATATCCCCATAGATATGATCTCCGACGTACATAATTTCATCACCGTAGGCCTGGATTTGATGTTCCAGCCAGGCGGCATTCCCCCCCGTAAATGCCTTGGGATGGCCTTCTGTGGGTGCAACAGTTTGCGGCTCCTCAAAAAAAAGTGGTTTCCTGGCACTGGTTACTACCAGATCGAAATAGTCTTCCCAATTTGGACGCGCTTGGTCCTGCCCATCCAGCAAGTGAGATAACACACCATTTGTGAAATACCAATCACTATTGGAAACGACAAAAAGTTTTTTTCCGGCGCGTTTCCAGCGATCCAACGCAATTGGCAGTTCAGGGTCTTTTAAAATGAAAAAATCCCGATGCGACAAAATCTCTGTTTTCATGTCGCCAGTGCGATGAGCTGTGTCTATGGCCCAGCGAACGTCCTGGAAAAGATGAAGGTAGTCTTTGGCTTCGACAATATGTTTATCAAGCGCGTCTACCAGCAGAGCATATAGATAGCTCTCAGGGATCTCGAACAAGGTATCAATGCTTCGAAAACCCTTGGCGGATGACCTAACTCGTCTTGG
>DCFP01000097.1 GCA_002319925.1 Holophagaceae bacterium UBA1801
GAACCTCGGCCCCTCCGGCGTCACGCTCGTCATCATGCGCGATGACTTCATCGAGATGTGCGAGGCCCAGGATCTGCCCAGCTACCTGCGCTTCAAGCTCCACGCCGAGAAGAACAGCCTCTACAACACGCCGCCCTGCTTCGGCATCTACATCCTGCGCAACGTGTTGGCGTACAACAAGTCCATCGGTGGCCTGAAGGCCATCGAGCAGAACAACCTGAAGAAGGGCGAGCTGCTCTACGGCTGCATCGACAAGCACGCGGGCTTCTTCAAGCCCTTCGTCACCGAGAAGGCCGACCGCTCCATGATGAACGTGGACTTCTTCCTCCCCACGGAAGAGCTCACCGACACCTTCGTGAAGGACGCGAAGAAGGCCGGCATGGTGGGCCTCAAGGGCTACCGCGATGTGGGCGGCATCCGCGTCTCCACTTACAACGCCGTCACCGTCGACAACGTGAAGACCCTCGTGGCCTTCATGGAAGAGTTCGTTAAGAAGAATGGGTAGGCGCCCATCCCGTTGCCGATCCGTGCTCCGCATGAGAAGAAGAACGGATAGACACAGGACGAACTCGGCATGAATTGAATGAACAAGTGAAATGTCCGGGGCGCCAGGAATGGCGCCCCGCTTCGCATTGGGCTGAGCCCGCAAGCGGTCATAATGGGAGGTGAGGCTGAATTCCGAATGACCGTTTCACGCCATGTCCAGATCGTTTCCGCGCAGGCGCTGATGCGTCATCACGAGCCCGCGAGGATTCACGGATACTGCGCCACCTGCCCACAGCATGGCCGGGTCTGGTCGTGTCCGCCTTTCGAACGCCTGCCTTTGAATGATTTCAAGCCCTGGGATCATGCCGTGCTGGTCTGCCAGAAGGTGTGGACCCGTCCCTCGGATCTACGCGCGGAGATAGAGACAGGGCGGGCGCGGATGATCGAGCGCTTCCACGAGTCCCGCATTGGCTTCCGCGCCTTGCTGCTTGAGATGGAACGGCGCCACCCTGATACCACAGCGCTGGTGGCTGGCCACTGCCAGGTGTGCGCGGAATGCACGCGGGCAGAGGGGCTGCAGTGCCGCGCGCCAGAGGCGGTCCGATATTCCCTGGAGGCCGTGGGTTTCGATGTGGCCGCGGTTGCCGAGAATCTTGCAGGGCAGAAGATTTTGTGGCCGAAGGACCATCTCCCCGAGTACCTCCTCGCCGTGGGCGCCATCCTGTGCGTGGGAGACGCTACTGCGCGGTCCATTCAAAGACTTATTAAGTTGACCGAGGAGCGGCATGACTAAGACCCGTGTCCTGATCGTATGCGGCGGCAAGTCGGCCGAGCATGAAGTGAGCCTGGTGTCGGCGCTCTCCGTGGCCCGCGCCCTGGACAAGGAGTGCTTCGTGCCGCTCATTGTGGGCATCGACCGCAAGGGGCACTGGCTGCTTCCTGGCGAGACCCAAGCTCTGCTGTCGGCACCCATGGAGCACATGCCTTCCTTGTCCGAGGGCCGCAGAAGCCTCATCGACAGCGCCCGCGGCGAGGTCTTTCTGTTGCCCTCCTCGGCACGCCACGAATTGGTGGACGTCCAGTCAAGCGAAGGTCCGCTGCCCTTCGATGTGATCCTGCCCCTGGTGCACGGGACCAATGGTGAGGATGGGAAACTCCAGGGACTCTTCGAACTGGCGAACGTGCCGTACGTGGGCGCGGGCGTACTGGGCTCCGCCATCGGCATGGACAAGGACGTGGCCAAGCGGTTGATGCGGGAGGCGGGCCTGCCCACGGTTCCCTACTTCACGGCCAAGCCGGAACGGTGGTCCGAGGCTGCGCAACGGGCGGAACGCGAGTTCGGGTATCCCTACTTCGTGAAGCCCGCCAACAGCGGTTCTTCCGTGGGCGTGCACAAGGTGAAAGCGCTGCCTGAGGCCGAGGCCGCCTTCATGGATGCCTTCCAGTACGACCGCAAGGTGCTCGTGGAGAAGGCCTGTGTGGGGCAGGAGATCGAATGCGCCGTGCTTGGCAACGAAGCGCCAAAGGCCAGTGTCGTGGGTGAGATCCGCCCCACGCACGAGTTCTACGATTATGCCGCCAAGTACGTGGATGAGAACGGTGCGGAACTCGTCATCCCAGCACGCCTATCTCCGGAGACGGCCGAGCACGTGCAACACCTTGCCGTGAGAGCCTTCCAGGCGCTGGAAGGTGAAGGCATGGCGCGGGTGGACTTCTTCGTGACCCACGATGCGCCCCATGGAGTCTTCCTGAACGAGGTGAACACCATCCCCGGTTTCACACCCATCAGCATGTATCCGCGCCTGTGGGAAGCGAGCGGTCTTGCCTACGCGGATCTCCTGGCCCGTCTCATCGAGCTGGCCAGGGAACGTCACCAGCGGAACCAGCAACTGAAGATCGATTTTCCTGAATGAGTACCCCGGAGGTTGAAGCATGAACGAGACGCTGAATCTCATCGAAAGCCGCAAGTCCGTGCGGTCCTATCTGCACCAGGCCCCGAGCCGGGAGGAGCGCGACGCCATCGTGCACGCGGCTCTGCGCGCGCCCACCGCCGGCAACATGATGCTCTACAGCATCCTCGAGATCGAGGACCAGGCCATCAAGGATCGTCTCGCCGTCACCTGCGACCACCAGCCCTTCATCGCGAAAGCCCCGCTGGTGCTGATGTTCCTGGCGGACTATCAGCGCTGGTTCGATTTCTTCAAGCATTCGGGTGTGGAGGAACTCGCCCAGCGCATGGGTACGCCCTTGCGAAGGCCCCAGGAAGGCGACCTGATGTTGGCCATCAGCGACGCCCTGATCGCCGCGCAGACTGCGGTTCTTGCGGCGGAATCCATGGGCATCGGATCGTGCTATATCGGCGACATCATAGAGAACTACGAGGTTCATCGCGAGCTGCTCCAGCTCCCCGAGTACGTCTTTCCCATCGGCATGGTGTGCTTCGGCTTCCCCACGGAGAACCAGAAACTCCGCGCCCAGCCAAGCCGCTACAGTGAATCCCTGATCGTCTTCAAGGACCGGTACCGGCGCCTCGGCCCCGACGATTTCGCGCGCATGGAAAGGGAAACTCCCGCCAGGGAGGCCAGCGAGGCCGCCAACACGGGACAGCAGGTGTACCTCCGGAAATATGCGCCTGACTTCATGCTGGAGATGAACCGGTCCGTGCGGGAGATCCTCAAGAACTGGACACACTCCTAGCCTTCACCAGCGCCGCTAGGTTGCGGCCGAGTATGGGGCCCAGATAGATCGGCCCGAGCCAAGCCAGCTTCTTCCTCACACTGTTGGCGAGGGCGGGAGGAAGTGCGTCGTGTGCTTCGAGCAGAGCTTTCGTTTCTTCGCTTGAGAAGCTCAGCCCTGTATCTTCCACGGGCAAGGACGGATTCGCAGGGCAGACCCGCTGGCAGAGCAGGCAGCCCACGAGACACCGATGCGGCGCGTTCCCGGCCCATTCAGGCCACTCACCCGGATTCTCATTGGCATAGGTGAGGCACTGCTGGGCCCGCAGAAGCATTCGGTCTTCGCCGATGGCCTTGGTGGGGCAGACCTTGCGGCAGCGATCGCAGCCTTCGCATTCCGGCATCAGGGCAGGGCCTGCGGGCTCTGCGCGTTCGGGTAGTTCCGCGTCGGTCCAGTAGCCCCGGAGCTGCAGGTAGCTGCCGGTGCCCGGCGCGTAGGTGATGTTGTTCCTGCCATAACGCACCAGGCCCAGCCGCGCGGCGATGGCCTTGTGGGGTCCCTGCAGATGCTCCACACGGGAGCCCGGCAGTCCATTCGTGGCCAAGTCCTGCCGGACATCCTCGAAGGTGGTCTGGTAGCGGAAGTAGGTGGGAGGGAGGATCGCTTCGAGCTTTCCGGGCACGCCCAAATCGAAGGTCACGCGATGGGCGGGCCGGGGCACGGCGATCATGACCGCGTTCATGCTAGGCCAGGGTTCCTCGGGGAACACCTCGGAGGCCAGCTCCGTGTCGAAAAAGCCCGGATCCAGCTCGCCGGAATCCCTAAGCCTGGCAATGTCTGCCTTGGCCTCTGACACCACCTCGCTTGACCCCCAGGCCACCCGATACCCGCGTTCATCCGCCCACGCTTGAAGTCCCATCACCATGTTCGCTCCTTCTATTGTGTAATATCTAAAAAGCTATTTAGGTCGTTACCTATTCCAATCTAGCCCCGTTGGTGAAACAGTCAATAGGGAATGAAGGGTGTTACGTTCGTGGATCTTCTCTGGGCCGACCTACTCAATTCCGATTGGCACGACCACCTGGGAACGGGGGCGCGGGAGGATCGCATCGGTAAGAACGAGTGGCTGCACGAGTTCCTGGAGAAGACCTGCTGGGCCTCGGACCACCTGCCCAGTGCGCATGAACGGGAGGCCCTGAGACACCTCCGCAACTTACTCGGAAGAATCATCCACACCTACCGGCAGGACGGCACGGTTTCGAAGGATCACGTTAAGTCCTTGAACCGCATTCTGGAGGATGCGCCCGTGATCCGCCGCATGGACGGGAGCGGTGGGATCTCGGTACTGCCCACGGCCAGAGGCATCGCGCCCGTGCTGGGCGAGATCGTCGCTTCGCTGGCCTCCATGCTGGCCCGGGGCGAGCACACCCGCGTCAAGGTGTGCGCGAATCCCGATTGCGGATGGATCATCTACGACGAGAGCCGCAACCAGACCCGGCGCTGGTGCAGCGCCACCGATTGTGGCAACGTCCTCAAGGTCCGAAAGCACCGCCAGCGGGCGCGGAAAGAGCGGGTTTAACCCCCATCTTCCTTTTGAAACCGCGAAAGCCGCTAAAAATGCGCTTTGCGCTTACGCGAACGAAAAGCTTGCCCGATGCTATTCTTTCCGCTTTTTCCTTCGCGATCTTTCGCGTATTTCGCGGTTCCTTCTTTCCTTTGAATATTTAAGTAACAGAACCCAGCTTTAAGAATTCGGATCATTTCAAGCCGTGGGTTGCCTTGAAGTCCGCCCAGTCCTGTTTGAGCTGAAGGAACGCTTCGACGTTCCCGCACAGAAGGAAGGGATTGTAGTTCCGCTCCCAAGCCATGGTGGAACTGGGCCGCGCGCCGTAATCATGGCCAGGCCAGATGGTGGTCTGCGGAGGCCAATCCTGCAGCAGGCGCTGGAGGCTTTCCCACTCGGTCCGGCCATCGGCCTCCGAATGCGTACCGCCGACCTTGCCCACGAAGAGGAGATCGCCGGTGATGGCCGCATGCTGATCCTCGATCAGGAAGGCCAGATGATCGGCACAATGCCCCGGAACGTGCCAGACCTTGATGCTAAAGGATCCGCAGGGGACACGATCTCCATCGTGCAGCGTTATATCGGGATGATCCGGATGGCCAGGCCCCCCGGCGATCCGGGCGCCGGTGAGGGATTGGGCTGTGCGGTTGCCATTGGTGTGATCGGAATGACCATGGGTGTTGAGGATGTGGGTGATCTTCAAGCTCTGGGCCCTGGCGCGCTCCACCAGCGTTTCCGGGGCATAGGAAGGATCTACGAAAACGCCGATCCCCGCTTCGCGATCTCCGATGAGATAGCCGAAATTGCGATCACCACCGACGCGGATTTGCTCGAAGATCATCCGCATGGTCAACCGTTCACATGCTTGAGCGTGGCTTCCGGATAGCGCAGGCCTGCCGCGGCGCCTACGGGCGCCACCTCCTCGATGCGCTCGAGATCATCCCTGGTGAGCGTGATATCGAGGGCGGCGATGTTCTCCTGCAGGTGCTCGCGGCGCGTGGTGCCGGGAATGGGAACGATGTGATCATCCTGGGCCAGAACCCAGGCCAGAGCCAATTGCGAAGGCTTCACGCCCTTGCTTCGTGCGATCTCCGTGACGCGGTCCACAAGCTCCAAATTCTTCTGGAAATTCTCTCCCTGGAATCGGGGTGAATTCCGGCGGTAGTCCTTGGCATCCATGTCGTCGAAGCTGCGGAAGCGGCCCGTGAGGAAGCCGCGGCCCAGCGGGCT
>DCFP01000017.1:0-10665 GCA_002319925.1 Holophagaceae bacterium UBA1801
CCAGAAGACCCTGCGCCTCTGGAACCAGGCCACCAACTACCTGACCAAGTCCGCCGCCGAGGGCAAGAACTTCCTCTTCGTGGCCACCAAGCCCCAGGCCCAGGAACTCATCGCCGAGCAGGCCCAGCGCTGCGGTGCCTTCTTCGTGAACAATCGCTGGCTCGGCGGCATGCTCACCAACTTCGCCACCATCAAGAAGTCCCTGGACAAGCTGAAGGAGATCGAGGCCCAGCTCAACGATCCGGCCCGCACCGCCCAGATGTCCAAGAAGGAAATCCTGACCCTGACCCGCGCCAAGGACAAACTCGAGTCCGCCTTCACCGGCATCCGTGAGATGCGGTCCGTGCCCGATGTCATCTTCGTCATCGACCCCCACCGCGAAGACATCGCCATCACCGAAGCGGCAAAGCTCGGCATCAAGATCGTCGCCGTGGTCGACACCAACTGCGACCCCGACAAGATCGACTACGTCATTCCCGGCAACGACGACGCCATCCGTTCCATCATGCTCTTCTCCGAGCGCGTGGCTGACTCCATCCTCGAAGGCCGCCAGTCCTTCCGCGACAAGGGCGATTCCGAGGACATGAAGGCCATGATGGCCGAGAAGATGAACGAAGGCGCAGAAGCGTAATTATTGAAGGGATCCGGGGGTCAGGGCGAGGCAGTGTTCCTGCCCCCTGACCCCTGCTCCCTGCCCCTTTTCTGGAGATCGAAATGGCTTACACCGCTCAAGACGTAAAAGCTCTCCGCGACCGCACCGGCCTCGGAATGATGGATTGCAAGAAGGCCCTGGAAGAGAACGCCGGCGACATGGACAAGGCCATCGACTGGCTGCGCAAGAAGGGCCTCGCCGCCGCCGCCAAGAAGGCCGATCGCATCGCCGCTGAAGGCATCGTGGAGTCCTACATCCACCCCGGCGGCCGGGTGGGCGTCATCATCGAAGTGAACTGCGAGACCGATTTCGTCGCCAAGACCGAGAACTTCCAGCGCCTCGTGAAGGAACTGGCCATGCACGTGGCCGCCCACGATCCCGCGCCCCAGTTCGTGACCAAGGAAGAGGTCACCGCTGACTTCCTGGCCAAGGAAAAGGAAATCGCCAAGGCCCAGGCCGAAGCCACCGGCAAGCCCGCCGCCGTGGTCGAGAAGATCGTCGAAGGCAAGATGAACAAGATCTTCGAAGAGGTCTGCCTCCTGGAACAGGCCTTCATCATGAACGGCGATGTCACCGTCTCCCAGCACCTCTCCCAGAAGACCGCCGAGATCGGCGAGAAGCTCAGCATCCGCCGCTTCGTGAAGTACGTCATGGGCGAAGGCCTCGAGAAGCGCAAGGACGACCTGGCCGCCGAAGTCGCCGCCCAGATGGGCGCCGCGAAGTAGGCGAGGGTCAAGAACAGAAACCACGATCTAAGGGCGGCCCTAGAGCCGCCCTTTTTCTTTCAGAGGTATCCATGAGCAAAGTTGCATGGCTGTTCCCCGGACAAGGCTCCCAGGCTGTCGGCATGGGCGTGGCGCTGGCGCAGGCCGAGCCCGCTGCCAAGGCCGTACTCCAGGAAGCCGATGCTGCGCTGGGCTTCGGTCTTTCCAACCTGATGGCCGAGGGGCCCGAGGAAACACTGAAGCTGACGGAGCACACCCAGCCCGCCATCCTCACTCACTCCACCATGGCCGTGCGCGCTTTCGGCGACAAATTGCCCAAGCCTGATTTTGTCGCGGGCCACAGCCTCGGCGAATACTCCGCCCTGGTGGCCGCGGGCGCTCTTTCCTACGCTGATGCCGTCCGCACCGTGCGCGAGCGCGGCCGCGCCATGCAGGTGGCCGTCCCCGTGGGTGTCGGCGCCATGACTGCCATCATCGGCATGGCCGCTGCGGATGTGGAAGCGGGCTGTGCGGAGGCCCAGGTCAAGACCGGCAAGATCGTGGTGCCCGCCAACTACAACGGCGCGGGCCAGATCGTCATCGCGGGTCATACGGAAGCCGTGGAATCCGCCATGGAAATCCTGAAGGCCAAGGGTGGCCGCAAGATGATGAAACTTCCCGTGAGTGCTCCCTTCCACAGCCCCCTCATGGAACCCGCCAAGACCCACATGGAGCCCGTGCTGAAGACGCTTGCCTTCAAGGCGCCCTCCTGTCCGCTGGTGAACAACGTGGACGCCAAGGTAGTGACGGAGCCGGAAACGCTGCGCGACGGGCTCATCCGGCAGATCCCCGGCGCCGTGCGCTGGGAAGCGATCATGACTCTACTCCTGAAGGAAGGCGTCACCACGTTCATCGAGCTGGGCCCCGGCAAGGTCCTCAGCGGCATCGCGGGCCGTCTGTCCAAGGAGGCCGGTGTCGAAGCCAAGGCCATGTCCATCGGCACGCCCGAGGACATGGCGGTCCTGGTCGGATGACGAAGACGGGGCCGCATCGCGGCCCCGTCGCTTCCCGGTCTGATATGCAATCCTCCTGGGTCTTCCCTCTGCTTGCCTGCGCAACGCTCAGCGCGGCGCCGATGCGCCTCGATGAAGCGGCCCTGCGGATGCAGGCCATGGCCGCCCAGGCGGGCTTGTCGCTGCCTTTGCAGTCCCCGGAGATTCGGATCCACAAGGCGCCGCACACCCTGGAGCTGTGGGCGTCGGGGCGGATGATCAAGCAGTACCCCGTCGGTCTCGGTCATCGCGGGCTCGCGGACAAAGTGCGGGAAGGGGATCACCTCACCCCGGAAGGCCGGTTCTATCTCTGCAGTCGGAACGAGCGCAGCCAGTTCCACTTGTTCCTCGGCATCAGCTATCCCGGCGAGGCCGCGGCGGAGCAGGGCCTGAAAACTGGCTTGATCACCCGGCAGCAGCACGATGCCATCCTCCGATCCTCGCGGCTCAGGGCTTGCCCGCCCTGGAACACGAGACTCGGCGGCATCGTGGGTATCCACGGCGGTGGCACGGGAGCGGATTGGACCTGGGGCTGCATCGCGCTGGAAGACAGCGGGATCGAAGAACTGTGGGTGGCATGTCCCTTGGGAACGCCCATCATCATCGAACCGAAGTGATGGTGGACCTCGTCTACCTCCATGGCTTCGCCTCGGGGCCCGAAGGTCACAAGGCCCGGCATTGCCGTGCCTGGGCCGAGGCCCGCGGCATTGCATTCCATGCCCCTGAGCTCAATGTTCCGGACTTCGAGAATTTGACCATCACGGCCCAGGTGCAGGTCGTGGAATCCCTTCTCGTGCGGCTTTCGGAGCCACCGGTGGTGGTGGGTTCAAGCCTTGGCGGCCTCGTGGCTGCAGCCGTGACGAGCCGCGGTGCTGCGCTCAAGCACCTGGTATTGTTGGCGCCAGCCTTCGGGTTTTCCCGCCGCCGCTTGATCGGGCCGCGCTGGGCAGGCTACCGCAAGCGGGGCACTGTCCGCGTGTTCCATCACGCCCGGGGTGTGTGGACTCTGCTGGGGCCCGAACTACTCCGCGATATGCCCTCATGGCAGGACGACCGCGAATGGACGATCGACGTGCCGAGCGTGGTGCTGCATGGGATCCACGATGAATCCGTGCCCATCGAGGAAAGCCGGGCCTTCGCATCCGCCCATCCGAGCTGCCGTCTGATAGAAGTGGATGACGACCACTCACTGCTCAAACGCCGGACCCTCCACGTGCTGGACGGCCTGCTGGAAGAGGCATTTGGGCCTTCGAGCCTAGCAATGTGACAGTCGTTGCCCTGGCCTTTTGGAAGCTGTTCGGCTTGAATGCTAGACTTGAGGCTTCCAAACGAGATCAGGTTTTGCCATGTCTCGATGTGGTCCTCCGGTGGAGGCACGCCTGGATTCATTGATCGCAACGTTTTACTTCCCGTGATAGCGAATTCGTTTTCGGAGGTTCGTCGGCATGAGCGGCAAGGCCACTGACAAGCGCCGGGAGGAATCGACGCCCCAGAAGCCGGTGTCCATCCAGGTGTTCTCGGCCGATCGCGTCCTGGGGATCCATCGGACCCTCGTGGAATTCTTCGCAAGCAGCCCCGAGCCCATCCGCGATCTCGGTTTGCGCGATGCGTCTCTCCTGGAGCAGGCGGTTTCCCATCAATTCAGCGGCGAGCTGGGGGGCTCGGATCCCCTGGAGAAACCTGCGGCGCTCATGCAGGGCCTGTTCGACGAGCTGCCCTTCCATGACGGAAACGCGCAGACCGCCTTCATCGCCCTCATGCTGCTGCTGGACGAGAACGGGTACTCGCCCAACCGTGTCTCCTTCGATGCTTTTTTCGAGTTCTGCTCGGCTCTCAACGAACATCGTCTGGAGCCCGCGACCGCTGGGAAGCCCGGGCGGGATCGCAAACGTGCCAGCGATGAATCGGAGTTGATGCTCATCCTGCGATGGCTCGAACAACACACACGCCCCGAGCCCGCGAAAGACCATCCCCTGGCGCTGGCGGAAGTCCAGCGATTGCTCTCGGCCCATGGATTCGAGGCCGCCGAAAGCGGCCGTACCTTGGCGATTCTGCGCGTCGATCCCAGCGGAAAGAAGCGACTGTTCGGTCTGGGAGGAAACAGGAAAAAGGTGGATCCTACACCGGTGACCACCGTGCCAATGCCCTCATCCAACGGACTGTTCTCGTTGACCGCCATGCGGGAGCTCCGGAAGGCCTGTGGCCTCGAGACGGAGGCTTTCTACGATTGGCGCGCGAAACTGGATTCCTGCATACGCCAATACCAGACCTTGCTGACCCGGTTGGGAACGCTGTAGCCGGGCAGCTGCGAACATGCCCCTTCTGCTGGCCGCATTCTCTGCACTGCTCTACGGAATCGCCGATTTCTCCGGAGGATTCGCGGCGGGCAAGAGCCGGTTGCTCTCCGTGCTCATCCTTTCGCAAGTGATGGGGACTGTGGTTGCCCTGTCCGCACTGGTTTTCCTGACCCACGGTATTCCCGCGGGGCGCGATCTGCTCTGGGGTTTCGTGGCGGGCATCTGCGGTTCCATGGGGCTCTTCATGCTCTATGGCGGCATCGCAAGGAGCATCGTGGCCATTGTTTCGCCCGCCTCAGCTCTAGTGGGAGCGGTCATTCCCGTGCTGTTCGGCTTGATGATGGGCGAACGGCCCTCGACCGCTGCCATGGCCGGCTCCGCCCTTTGTCTGCCGGCCATTCTCATGCTCACCTGGGAAAGCGGTGGTGGGGAACATTCGAGGAAATCCGTTCGGAAAGCATTGTCCTACGGCGTTCTGGCGGGAATAGGATTCGGCATCTTCTTCGTCGCTCTCTCACGCTCCAGTCCCAGCGCGGGAATGTGGCCTCTGGTGGGCGCGAGGGTTGCTTCCATCAGTGCGTTCGTCATCGCGTTGATGGTTTCAAGACAACCCTTCCGGATCGAGCGTGGCGCTTGGATTCCTGCGCTCCTCGCGGGCGCCGCCGACATGGGAGCGAACATCCTCTTCCTGCTCGCGAGCCAAACAGGGATGCTCTCCCTGGTGGCGATCATCACATCGCTGTTTCCCGCGCCCACGGTCATCTTGGCCCGTTTCGTCTTCCATCAGCGGATTCCCCCCGTTCGGATGGCGGGGCTCGTACTCGCGCTGACCGGCATCGCTCTCATCAGCTTGCACTAGCCTGCGCTGGTCACCGTTCGATGCGGGTGGACAGCACGATGGCCGAGGTGGTACGTTCGACGCCGTCCAGCAGGCCGATGCGATCGATGGCCGCGTCCAGCGCGCCGATGGAATCCGCCGCGATGATGGCCAGGAGATCAAAGGGTCCGCTCACCGAGTGAAGGGTTCGCACTTCGGGAATCCGGCGTAAGGCCGCTTCGATGGAGGCGCTCCGCTTGGGCGCCAACGTGATGAGCACGAAGGTGCGCACGAGGGAAGCCTCCACCTCGTCGGGTACCTTGATTGTGTAGCCGGCCACCACGTGATTGCGCTCCAGGCGCTCGATGCGGCTCTGGACCGTCGTGCGGGATAGATGAAGTTTGCGGGCCAGTTCCGCGGTGGATGTCCGCGCGTTTTCTCGCAGGAGGTTCAGCAGCATGCGATCGATGGGATCCAGGATAGTTTTCGTCATTCTGTCAATTCCGATATGAATGATGCCGAAACATACCCTACATTTCGTTATTCATCCAGGTGAAATTGGCCGATAAGGTGCCGACACTCAGATCTAGCCAATTCCCCCGCGCCATCCGGAGAGAGCCATGACCACGACCCTGCGCGCAACCGAGAAGTCCATTCATGTGCAGCCCGAAGACGTCTTCGATGTGCTCAAGCAGCACATGCTCGTGGACGGTTTCCACCTGGTGATGGACCTTGAAAAGTCCCATGGTTCCTGGATCGTGGATGCCCGGGACGGGAAGACATATCTCGATTTCTACACCTTCTTCGCGACCACGCCCCTGGGGCACAACCACCCGCGGCTGCGGGAGCCCGAGTTCCAGAAGAGGCTCGGCTCCATCGCCGTGAACAAGCCCGCCAACAGCGATATCTACACCACGGCCTTCGCGGAATGGGTGGAGACCTTCGCCACCCATGCGGCGCCGGAATACCTGCCGCATCTGTTCTGGATCGATGGCGGCACCCTGGCGGTGGAGAACGCCCTGAAGGCCGCCTTCGACTGGAAGGTGCGCAAGAATCTGGAGAAAGGGAAGGGCGAGAAGGGCAGCCAGGTCATTCACTTCAAGGAGGCCTTCCACGGCCGCAGCGGCTACTGTCTGAGCCTGACCAATACGGCGGATCCGAAGAAGCACATGTATTTCCCCAAATTCGACTGGCCCCGGATCATCAATCCCAAGGTCTCGTTTCCACTGGAAGGCGAGAACCTGGCCAAGGTTATCGAGGTGGAGCAGGATGCTCTCCAGCAGATCGAAGCCGCCATTCACCGCGATCCTGACGATATCGCCTGCCTGATCGTCGAGCCCATCCAGGGCGAGGGTGGGGACAACCACTTCCGGCCGGAATTCTTGCGCAAGCTGCGCACCTTGGCTGACGAGCACGAATTCCTGCTGATCTTCGATGAAGTGCAGACCGGATTCGGCGCCACCGGGAAGTGGTGGGCCCACCAGCACTTCGATGTGAAACCCGACATCATCGCCTTCGGCAAGAAAACCCAGGCCTGCGGCATCGCGGCCAGCAGCCGCCTCGACGAAGTGGACAGCGTGTTCCAGGTGCCCAGCCGTATCAACAGCACCTGGGGCAGCAACCTCGTGGACATGGTGCGGGGCACGCGGATCATCGAGGTCATGGAGGAAGAGAATCTCGTCGATCACTGCCTTAAGCAGGGCAAACGCCTGCTGAAGGGCCTCCAGGAAATCCACCGCGATTTCCCCGAGATCACATCCAACCCGCGCGGGAAGGGCCTCTTCTGCGCCATCGATCTTTGCTCGCCCGAATTGCGAACGGAAACTGTCTCCAAGGCCCAGGAGCTGGGCATGATCGTGCTTTCCACGGGCCAGAAGGGGCTGCGGTTCAGGCCGGCTCTGAACCTCAAGACCGAGGACCTGGATCTGGGCGTCGAGCTGCTCCACAAGAGCATCAAGCTCGCCTCGGAATCGGTCCGTCCGTTCCTCGCAGGAGTCTAGACCGTCTGCGAGCTTGCGGTACGGCCGCCTTCTCCCTCACCCTGGTAGGAGATGCGAGATCGCGAGCTTGTCCAGCGGATCAAGGATGCGACTGACCTGGTAGCCCTGGTGGGCCAGGCAGTGAAGCTGCGGAAACAGGGAGCAGCCTGGGTGGGGCTTTGCCCCTTCCATTCCGAGCGTTCACCCAGTTTCCAAGTGCTGGCCGATCGCGGGTTCTATCACTGCTTCGGCTGCGGTAAACATGGCGATGCCTTCACGTGGGTCATGGAGCGGGAAGGCCTCACCTTTCCCGAGGCCATGGAGCAGCTCGCCAGGGCTGCGGGTATCGAACTGCCCAAGGTGCGTGAGCGTTCCGCTGCGGAAGTGGATCTGGAGACCAAGCTGCGAACCGCCTTGGAAGCAGCCCAGGCCTTCTACGAAAAGAAGCTCCAGGAAACGGCCAAGGCTTCGAATTACCTGAAGGGACGCGGTATTTCCGAGAGCTTTTTGGCCGAGGCCGGTTTCGGCTTCGCGCCGGATTCCTGGGAATCCCTGGTGAACCACTTGCGCAGCCAGGGCTTTTCCGCCGAACTCATCGAGCAGACGGGACTCGCCTCCCGCAGCGAACGGGGCAGCCTCATCGATTTCCTGCGCAACCGGATCACGATCCCCATCCACGATGCCCGGGGCCGGCTCATCGCCTTCGGCGGGCGCGCCTTTGGAGACGACAAGCCGAAGTACCTGAATACCCGCGAGACAGCCTTGTTCAACAAGGGCCAAATCCTGTTCGGATTCCATCGGGCCAAGGGCCAACTGCGGGATGGCGCGCTGGTGGTGGAAGGCTACTTCGATGTGCTGCAACTCCACCAGGAAGGGATTCATGCGGCGGTGGCGCCGCTGGGCACGGCGCTGACGGAAGGCCACCTCCAGCAGGTGGGACGATTCACGAAACGACTGGTGCTCTGCTTCGACGGTGACGCGGCCGGGCAAAGGGCCATGGAAAAGGGCCTGCGCCTGTCTCTGCCCATGGGTTTCGAAGTGCGGTTGCTGGTGCTCCCGCCAGGAGAGGACCCGGACACTTGGTGCTTGAAGGTCGGCGCAGCGGGGTTCAAGGAGATCGTGGCCAGCGCGCCGAGCTGGGTGGACTATGTCCGCTTGAAGATCGTCGAGGGTAGGAATCTCAACAAGACCAACGAACGGATGGAGGCTTTCCGGGAGTTTCTCGAGCACTTCGTCTACCTGCCCAAGAGTCCGGAAAACTGGAGCCTCCTGTCCAGTATTGCCCACGGGCTCTCCATTCCAAATTCGGAGATCAATCGCGCTCTGAAGGAGTTCGAATCGCACCGGCATGCTGCGAAGGAACCAGAAGTGGCGAATGCGGGATGCAAGGTCGTCCAGGTGGATGATCTGCTCAAGCCACTCTTGCGGCTGTGCCGTGATGGCGAGATCCGAGCCCGTCTTGCTGAGGTGCCTCCCGCGTGGTGGGAATCCCTGACGGGAGCGCCATTGTTGCAGGCAGTCCTGGATGCAGACGGCGCCGATGACCATATTCCCGGCGAAGCGCTTGCACAATTACGCTATCTCGAAGCGATTTGGGCGACAAAAGATGATGCGGAGTGTGTTCCGTCAACCGTATTTCTGAAGCTGGAAATCGCCTATGTCGAACGCGAGATCCAGGCGGTCAATCGGCAGATGCAGGATCCGGCGATCAAGGCAGACCCTGACTCCCTGCGGCGCCTGGAGGTCAGAGCGTCGGAACTGCTCGGTAGAGCAAGGCATCTAACCCGCGAGAAGAACAACCTCACTCGCAGGATGTTCTGATAGAAGCACTTACGACTAAATTTTCATCTATCCCTTGCCAGCTTCGATTCGCCACCTATACTGAAGAGTTCCGGGTGCGTCGTCATGATGGGCATGCTCTGCCCACGGCGCCCACCCGTTGTCGCCCACCGCGAATAATCTTTGGATCTCGCGATCCCGTGGCTCTTTGAGGTTTTGATGGCTCCAGCCCCCACTCGTGAAAACTACTTTCAACTCACGAAAGCGCTCATTTCCTTAGGCAAGTCCCGCGGGTACATCCTCGTCGACGAGCTCAACACCTTCCTCCCCGATTCGGCCTCTGCGCCGCTCGATGTGGAAACGATCATGTCGATGCTCAGCCGCCTTGGGGTTGGTGTCGGCACGACCGAGGATGAAGCCCTGGCCTCCCGCGAACAGGCGGTGGACCAGGATCTTACCTTCCCCGAAGGGCCTACCAAGCTGGACAAGGACCTGGACATCGACATCGATGGGCCTGACAGCGACAAGTTCAACGACCCCGTCCGCATGTATCTCAAAGAGATGGGCACTGTGCCGCTCCTCAAGCGTGAGGACGAGGTGGAGATCGCCAAGCGCATCGAAGTGGGCGTCCGTAGCGTCATGCGCGCCCTCTCCCGCAGCCGGTTGGCGGCGAGCCTGCTCATCGACATCGGCAAGATGCTGAAGGACAACCCCGGCAAGATCCGCGAGGTGGTAGGTCTTTCCGACGAGGTGGACGAGGACGAGGATGCCGAGAACACCTCGGCCACACAGCACGTGCATCACCAGTTCGAGAAGCTGCTGGGCTACGAGCAGGGTCTCCAGGAACTCCTGGCGCTGAAGGTAAGCGGCAAACCACTGCCCAAGAAGCGGAAGATCGATTACGAAATCCTCCAGGCGCGGGCCCGCGTGAGCCGCCAGATCCGCCGCCTGGGCCTCAACAGCCTCGCCGTGACGCGGCTTATCGACAAGATCACTCATCACCACAATCAGGTGATGGCGGGCGAGCGGAAATTGCGCGAGCTGAAGGACCGCTTGAAGAACCCTGCCTTCGTGAGCTTGAAGGAGAAATACACCAAGGAAGCCGAACACATCCAGGGCGAGCTGGATCGTTTCTTCCTGAAGTACGAAACCGTGAGCCACGCGTTCCATGCGGATTTCAACGGCCTCAAGCAGGCGGAGTCCATCAGCCGCGCGGCCAAGGCCGAACTCATCGAGGCCAACCTCCGGCTCGTGGTCTCCATCGCCAAGCGCTACACCAACCGTGGCCTGCAGTTCCTGGACCTCATCCAGGAGGGCAACATCGGGCTCATGAAGGCTGTGGACAAGTTCGAGTACAGCCGCGGCTTCAAGTTCTCCACGTACGC
>DCFP01000017.1:11020-11417 GCA_002319925.1 Holophagaceae bacterium UBA1801
TCATCCGCACCCAGCGCGAGCTGGTACAGAAACTGGGCCGCGAACCCTCCAGTGAGGAGATCGCGGAGGCCATGGACATGCCTGTGTCCAAGGTGCGCAAGGTCATGAAGATCGCCCAGGAGCCCATCAGTCTCGAAACCCCCATCGGCGAGGAAGAGGATTCCCACCTTGGGGATTTCATCGAGGACAAGGCTGTGGTTTCTCCCGTGGAACAGGTCGTGAGCCAGCGCCTGAAGGAGACCGTTAACTCCGTCCTCCAGACCCTCACCGAGCGCGAGGAGAAGGTCCTGCGCATGCGCTTCGGCGTGGGTGAAGAGGCCTCCGAACACACTCTCGAGGAAGTGGGCAGCGAGTTCGCCGTTACCCGCGAGCGCATCCGCCAGATCGAGAGCAAGGC
>DCFP01000169.1:0-1461 GCA_002319925.1 Holophagaceae bacterium UBA1801
TCTCAAATCTAGGCCGTTTTTATCTGGGGGACGGCTTGCATCGGTTGGGATCGGCCTTCGACGAATACACCTAAACCTCACCGTGTTCTGTCAGGCCGGTCTGATACGCCGGAATGAATGACCTGCGCGTGTCGATGCACATCGGCCGGAACGCGGCCTGCATCCAGGAACTCAAGGTTGTGGTCATCTCCAGCGCAGTGAAGCCTGACAACCCGGAGGTATTGGCCGCGTACCCCACCAAGGTCCCCGTGATACTCCAGGGCGAGATACTGACCGAACTCATGTGCATGAAATTCGGCATCGCCGTGGCGGGCTCCCACGGTAAAACAACCACCACGAGCAGGGTGGCCCAGATCCGGACTAGGGCGACATCGATCCCACAATCGTCATAGGCAGCACGCTGAGCGCCATCGAAAGCAATCCCAAACTGGGCAAGAGCCCCTTCTTGGTGGCCGTGGCGGAAGAGAGCGATTGCAACTTCCTGATGCTCACCTTCCCAATCACGGAGATCACCAGCATCGACCGCGAGCACCTGAACCGTTACAAAAACCTGAACGAGATCAAGGACGCCTTCACGACCTTCGGCAACAAGGTACCTTGCTTCGGCTGCGTCTTCGTCTGCATGGAATGCCCCAACATGGCCGACATCCTGCTTAGGCTGCGACGCCGAGTACTAACCTACGGTACGAACCCCCAGGTGAACCTGCGGGCGCTGGACATGCGCCAAAAGAGCAACCCTGACTACCTGCTGACGACAGATCTTGATTCGTCCGCGGAAGAGCTGGTCCAAGCCTATCTGGATCGCTGGCAGATCAAGGTTCTTCATCGTGATCTGAAGACCGGTTTGTGCTCTGCCAAGTTAAGGCCTTCAGCGGATCAGCAAACAAAAAGGTCCACGGAGCAGAGGTCGCGGAATACGTCATGCGTTCCAGAGACTCCGAGGAGCGAGGCTTTGCCTGAACTCCCGGCTTGGCGGAAGCGAAAGCCCTCCATGCGGTTGAGTCAGCATTATCTGATCACGCCGCTGCGAAATGACCCCATCAGAACTCGGTCATCAAAGGCATCGACAACCCCAATTCCAAAGGGCTTCCAATAACGCTCTCCGAGTCATAACCAAGTTGCCGACTATTCCAGTCTCGACCGGACACCGCTCGCGACTGGAACCTCATCCGAACCGCATGAGAGTGCGTGGGGCAGAGTCTCTCGCATTCGTAACCCACAGCTCTTCGCGCGCCCATTTTCCTCTGAGAAGGGCCGAGAATCGGGGTTCAGAAGGAAAAATCGGCTAGAGAAATATGGTGTAATTGCGTGACTCGACTCCACCAAAAGCCATTCTCTTCCTAGGGGCCAGCGAGAGTTCTCGATTGCACGTAAATAAAAGAAAAGGACCGACTTACAGTCGGTCCTTTTGGTTGGTAGCGGGGGCAGGATTTGAACCTGCGACCTTTGGGTTATGAGCCC
>DCFP01000169.1:1734-11649 GCA_002319925.1 Holophagaceae bacterium UBA1801
TACCGGACTGCTCCACCCCGCGTCGGGAAGGTAAATATAACACAGACGGGCCCTGAAGCAAGGCGGGTTTGCGATATTCTCTGAGCAGACCGGAGTTTTCGTGAATATCGTGCGTTTCGTTTTGTGCCTCTGTCTTTCCCTATCGGGATCGGCGCTGGCAGCGCGGACGCCGGAGAAGTGGTTCGAAACGCCGAAGTCTCTCCGCATCGCCAACTACCGCATCCGTGCCACATTGGACTGGGAGCACAAGACCCTCGAGGGCCAGGAGACGATTTCCTGGCGCAACGAAGGCTGGGTCTCCACCCAGGAATTGCCGCTTCACCTTTATCTGAATGCCTTCAAGGGCCCTCAGACCATCTTCTCCAAGGAAGGTGGCTGGAATCTTGTTTCCGGGAACATGAATCCGGCCTCGGACGCCAATTCCTGGGGGTACTGCGAACTGCAGGACGTCCGCATGGAAGGCCAGCCCTTGCAGGGCCATTTCGGGGAGGATGAGACCGTCTACTGGCTGCGATTGCCGCGGCCCGTGCTGCCCGGTGAAACGATCCGCCTGGATATCCGCTGGGAGGACCGGTTCCCCCGCGTTGCCGCCCGGAGCGGATGGAGTGGCAAGTCGCCCGCGGAATCCCGATTCCTCATGGCAGCTCAGTGGTTCCCGAAGGTGGGCGTCTACCAGAACACCCTCTGGAACTGCCAGGCCTATCACGCCAACACCGAGTTCTTCGCGGATTTCGGCGTCTACGAGGTTGAGTTGTCGGTTCCGAAAACACTGCTTCTGGCCCACACGGGCCTGGCCACGAATGCCAATGTTCCTCCGGATCCTAACCACCCTGGGTACGCGCTTTGGCAACTGCATGCCGAGGATGTCCACGATTTCGCCTGGGCCGCGGCTCCAGCGGGCACCTGGGACTACCGGAGCTTCGAGAACCGCAATGTCCAGGTGCGTTGTTACTTCCAGAAAGCCCACCTGGCCAGCGCCGAACGGCAGATCCAGGCGGTGAAGGCCGCCATGCGCTGCGCGGAAGATTGGTACCTTCCCTATCCCTATCCGGTGCTTTCGATACTGGACGTGCCTGACGATGCGGAAGGCGCGGACGCCATGGAATACCCTACGCTGTTCACCGCCAGCGCCGGGAAATCCGAGCTCTGGGGTTTCAAGGGGGACCTCGATTTTCCGGAGTGCTCCGGATCCGTCAAAGGAGGTCCGGAACTGGTCAGCATCCATGAATTCGGCCATCAGTACTTCCAAGGGATGCTCGCGTCCAACGAAGTGGAAGAGCCGTGGCTGGACGAAGGGATCACCTCCTGGTTCACCGAGAAAGTGCTGGATCACACCTACCAGGCTTTGTATTCGAGCCGGAGATTCCAGGTCGGCACGAACATCATGGAAACCGCGGACTACTGGAACGATCCCTCCGTGGACCCCATGGCTCAGACCGGTTTTCAGACCTATGACACGGCAAGCTACGTTCGCAGTTTCTACTCGAAACCCGTGCTGGTGCTTAACCAGTTGGAAGCCCTCCTCGGCCGGCCCGTCATGGAAGAAGTGATGAGGGCCTATGTACAGGAGATGGCCTTCAAGCACCCGACGCAGTGGGACTTCAAACGCATCGCGGAGCGGGTTTCCGGCCATGATCTCGACGGATTCTGGAAGGACTTTGTCGAAGGCACCGAGACCCTCGATGTGGTCATCCACGATGCGGGCGAGCGGGACGCGCCACAGGGCGGATGGATCCACTCGGCAAGTGGGCATGCCTTCGTGAAGCCCCAATCTGTTGCATCAAGCAGGACCGGCTACATCACGCTCTTCCGTCGCGGTGGAATCAGCCGTCCCATCACACTGTGGGTGCGGCTGGAGAATCGCCTGGAGCACCGGATGACCTGGGATGGCAAAGATCGCTGGATCACCTACGAGTTCGACAGCCCCGTAACAGCTGCGATTCTGGACCCCGAGGGCCGATACCCGATCCTCAAGGACCGGCTGCACGGAACCTACACGAGCGCACCCGTCCGCAAGGGATTCCACTACTGGGCTCAGATGATCTGGGGCGCGCTGACCGCCCTCCTTCAGGGAGCAGGCCTGGGCTGAGGCTGTGTCTGCCTGTCTACCGTGCGGGAATCGAAAATCCTCCCACGGCCCTGGCCAGTTCGGCGTCACCCATGCAGATGCTCATGATGGTTCCATCGGATCCTAGCTCGATCTGGATGGGAAAGTACATCAACGCGTAGGTTTCCAGGGATTTCCTCACGGGTGCCAGATAGGCAGTCCGCTTGGCTGCCTCCAGTCGCGGAATCAGCGGCCTCGCCTCCGCGAGGCTGGAACCTTCCAGCACCACGGACGCTTCGGGCTGAGAGCCTTCGAGGGTGGGCACTACCCATGCGGTGTCCGCCGGAAGCTGGGGGAGCCCCTGGCCGGGATCAGCCTCGATGCGAACATGCGAGCCACCCAGTTGATTCAAGGGCAAGTCCACCGACTGCATTTGCGGAAGGGTCCAGAGGTGCACCACGGGCGGTGGCACACCGATCAATGAAAACGCGCTCTGGAATTTCAGGAAGATGTCCGGATACAGACCCTCCAATCGATCCTTCAGCCAGCCGAGCCGATCCCCGTCGTTTTCAGCGAGCGCGAAGCACAATGCGTGGCGCAGCGCCATGTCCCGCACCACATCGGGGGCGCCGTCCACCAGCAGCCTGTCTTCCCACTGAAGCCGCAAGGCCTTGTCCAGACGACCGCTGCGGACCTTGGGTTTGCCCCAGCGCCACAGGGCGACGTAGGAGCCGCTGAGTGTGAGGGGCAAGGCTTTCAGGTCCTCACTCCAGCGCCCGGACTTGCTCTGGACAAAGTGCCGGATCGCCTCGGCCTCTCTCCAGGGAGTCTTGCCTTTGACAAAGGGATTGGCGGGCAACTCCCGTGTCGCCGACTCGACCAGCCACTTCAGGACGGGCATATCGACATTGTCCACCTGGGGGACCGGGACGGATTCATTTCCCCCACGGGAATCCCAATCCTCGAGGTACTGATTCTCCGCGGCATGCAGGGAAAGCGGCGAAGCCTGGGCCAGCAGCAAGGACGGAAACAGGAGCGCGAGGAACAAGCGTCGCATGGGTGTCCTCCGGAGGGCTTCCCTGAGAGAATGACAGATCATCGTATCCTCTGCGCCGGAGTCTGCATGACACTGCCCATCGCACCCATCGATCGCCTCGTGGTGCCCTTGGATGTCCCTTCCCGGGCCGATGCGCTCGATTTGGCCCGCAGACTCAAAGGCCGGGTCGGCATGCTCAAGGTGGGCCTGGAGCTCTTCTGTGCCGAGGGTCCCGGCTTTGTCAAGGAGATCCAGGCCTTCGCTCCCGTGTTCCTGGACCTTAAATTGCACGATATTCCAACCACCGTGCGCCGCGCGCTTGAGGCTCTGTTGCCCCTGGATGTTCGTCTGATCAACATCCACGCCCAGGGCGGACCGGCGATGATCGAAGCGGCGGCCGAGGCTGTGCGGGCGCATCGCAACCGGGGTGGCAAGACCCAATTATTGGCTGTGACCGTGCTGACCAGCCTGGATCGCGAGGCGTTGCGCCGGGTGGGCCAGCCCATGGAGCCCGGAGAGCTGGCCCTTCAACTGGCACGGCTGGCCAAGAAATACGGTGCGGATGGCGTCGTGTGCTCGGCCCTGGAAGCTCCTGCGATTCGCGACGCCTGTGGTGAAGCATTCCATCGGTTGACGCCGGGAATCCGTCCCCAGGGCACCGCGACCCAGGATCAGGCCCGGGTCCTGACGCCCGCGCAGGCGCTGCGCAACGGCGCCACCTGGCTGGTGGTGGGCCGTCCCATCACCCAGGCACCGGATCCCGCCGCCGCTGCGGAAGCCATCCTCGCTGAAATCGCTTCGTGCTGAGCTCCTGAATGTCTACCGCGACCCCGCTCGTCTTCCGCCCCAGCCTCGCCCAGCGATCGCTGGTGGGGCTCTTGTTCGCGGGATCTTGGATCGTGGGGATCCGAGTCATCGTTCTGCTGATTCAGAACTTTCCAAGGATGTACGCCAACCTGAAATTGGCCCAGGCCACCGGCGATTCCACTGCATGGCTCTGGGTGGGTTTCGGAGCCGCCATCGCGGCCTGCCTGCTGAGCGGTCTCCTGCTGTCCCTGTCGTTGATGACCATGTTGCTGGTGGAAGGCACTCACGTACTGACGGATGAGATGGGAATCTCCGTCGAGTATCTGGCCGTCCCGCGCCGTTTCGCACGCTGGATCGGAGCTGGCCGTCTGAGCTGGAAAGAAATCCATTCACTCGAAAAGCATCGGTTGTTTTTCGTCCTGCGCGGCGACGCAGCCGGTGAAGAAGATTCCTCGCCCAAGCTGCCCATCGCGCAGGTATCCACCTTGCGTTTCCTGCTGGTGGATGAACTGGAACGTCTGGTTCTGTTGATCCTGGAGCGGAGCACGAACCTCCGCTTCGAGGAATAGCCGCGCCTCCTCGATCATTGCTGAGGACAAGGCCAAGAAAATCCGGTACCTTTACCGCCAGGATCCTTCACCCAAAGGAACGCTATGAATTGCTTGCGCCGTTTTCTTCTCATGGTCCCAGTCCTGGTCCTGCCCCTTGGCGCCCAGACCGTCGGCGCTCCGACGCTCTCGGATCGTTTCAAGGAAAGTTACAAGGTCTGGGAAATGACTCTGGAACGGGGTGATGGCGCCGCGGTCCGCAAGAGCACTGAAGCATTGCTGCAGAAGGAAGGCCTCACCGTGAGCCGCTCGGATTACAACGAGATGCGCGCTTTGGTGGCCGTCTACGACATGTCCGCCCGGGCCTGTGTGCTGGACGGAGCCTGGGAAGACACCATCACCTACCTCCAGAAAGCCAGCAGCACCGCCACGGAAAACGCCGCCAACACCGGAGCTACCCTGTCCAAGATCCGCAAGGAGCACGAGGATCGGCTTTCGGAGTGGAAAGACGACATCGCCAAGAACGAGAGCAAGTTGAAGGAACTGGACAGTCAGACCGGCCTGACTCAGGACATGCTCAAGCAGCGGACGCTCCTCAAGGATTTCGTGGACGAGCACAAGAACGCCATCGCCCACAGCGAGTGGGCCATCAAGGAGATCGATGGCCTCCTGGACCGGCTGGCGAAAGACCAGGACTCGGACGGCAAATCCCTGGCCTCATGGCAGGATTTCCTGAGCAAGGAGAAACAGGAAATCGAATCGGCCGGGAATGTCCAAACATACGTCACGGACAAACTCATCCAGCTGAAGGCCGACGAAACCCGGCCCAGGAGCGAACGGATCGCCTACTGCCGCAGGCTCATCCGGCTGGATCCAGCCAACAAGGATTGCCGCCAATTCCTCGCGAGCCTCCTGGGCGTGGATGAACCACCGACTGCACCGCCACCGCCAACCAAGAAACCCAAATCGAAAACCAAAGCACCAGCGGTACCGAAGCCCTGAGATTTCATCCGATTCCTGGTCCGAGACGCTACTTCAAAAGTGCGTCCTTGGGCTTTCTCCGGGTCGTTTCCCGATGCCCCAACGTGCATCGAAGGTAGCGGTCCTGTATTGGAGGGATATAACCTGGAGTCGATGGGAGTGGGATATGGTGTGGAACAAGGATCTGGCCAAGCTCAAGCAGGACTTGAAATCGGAAGGCGGGGCCGAGCCCAAGGCCCCGGTCCCCAAGCCGGTTGCCAAGCCATCGGTCCCCAAACAAATCGAGGATGAAGACGCCCTTTTTTTAGCGGCCATGGGCAAAAGGAGGAAGCTGGCTCCAGAACCGGAGGAGATGCTTTCCCAGCCGCAGGATGCCAACGCGTCAAAACCTGAATCCATGGATTTCAAAACGGCGATGTCATCCATGAAGGGATTGAAACCTATGCTGGATCCCCAGCCCACCGCCCCGGAACCGCCTCAACTGATCGAAACTCCAGCGACCCCCCTGCCTCCAGATGTCTTCGCGGAAGCCACCGCAGTCTCAGCATTCCCCCCCTCGCCACCTCACCCCGCGAAGGATCCCGAGCCACCTCGCGTGGCTCCCGTGCTCATTCAACTGGCCGCGGGCATGGCCATCGACGTGGACGGCCTTCTGGATTTGCGGGGCCATTCTCCTTCGGATGCCATCGACCGGTTGAAGGAACGGATCCTGGATGGCCACTTGCTTGGATGGCGGACCATCCATATCCAGCTTGGCCCGTCCGAAGAGCTCCGGCAGGCCTTTCAAGGATTTTTAGGGAGCCCGGAAGCAGAGCTGATCGGACGGTACGCCCAGGCGCCCATTCCCATGGGTGGAGCCCAGGCCTGGATCCTCTACCTTGGCCTTCAAGGAATCACCACACACTGAGAAAGGATGCCGTTCATGAGCCTTCTCGTCGTAGGAAGCGTCGCCTTCGATGACCTCGAAACACCCTTCGGAAAACAGGAGAACATCCTTGGCGGATCCGCCAGCTACTTCTCCTTGAGTGCAAGCCATTTCCACCCCGTGCAAGTGGTGGCCGTCGTGGGGGAGGATTTTGGCTCTGCGCAGGAGCGCGTTTTTGAAGGGAGGCCCATTGATCTCCGCGGCCTGGTGCGCAAGCCCGGACGGAGCTTCCACTGGAAGGGGTCGTACGATTTCGACCTGGATGAAGCGACCACCCTGGACACCCAGTTGAACGTTTTCCAGGATTTCCACCCGGTCCTGCCGGAAGCCTACCGCTCGGCCTCCTACGTATTTCTGGGGAACATCGACCCCGTTCTCCAACTGGATGTGGTCAATCAGCTGATCCAGCGACCGCGCTGGATCGCCCTCGACACCATGGACTACTGGATCCAGGGCTCCAGGGAGGCCCTGGAGCGCGTGCTGCGCGAGGTAGACATCCTGCTGGTCAACGAGGGAGAGGCCCGGGCTCTTTCTGGTGAGCACAATCTGTTGAAGATCTATAAAAAGATCCAGGCCCTTGGTCCCAAAATCCTTGTGGTCAAGCGGGGCGAGCACGGCGCCATGCTGCTTTCCCCGGAAGGGATGTTCGCCACCCCTGCCTTTCCCCTTGAGGATGTGTTCGATCCTACCGGGGCGGGTGACACCTTCGCTGGGGGATTCCTGGGCTATCTGGCCGCGAAAAAGAGTACCGATGTGGCTACTTTGAAGCATGCCATCCTCACCGGCGTGATCATGGCGAGTTTCACGGTGGAGCGATTCGGTACCCAATGTTTAGAAATTGTTACGGAACACGATATAAAAAGAAGAATGAAAGCTTTTTCAGACATAATCCGCGTCGATGGACTATAATCCAGCCAGCTTTCCGAGGGGGAACGTGATGCATCAGCGCAAATGGCTGCGTGCGGCTTTTCTTTTAACCGGTATGGCCGTGGCCTTGGCGGCCCAGGATTCCGTGCAGGCCCCCGCGCCGCAGACCTATCAACCAGGGCAAGTCATCCAGGTGACGGCTCACCATTCAAGGTGGGATTATCCGAAGGAGATCACGCTTCCCGAAGGGAGCCAGCTTCACATCGTGGAGACAGGCGACACCCTCTGGGATTTGGGGAACAAGTACCTTGGCAATCCCTTCTCCTGGCCCCAGATCTGGGAACTGAACAAATGGATCACCGATCCGCACTGGATCTACCCTGGCGACCATCTGATCGTCCCTGCGGGGAATACGACCCTCCTTCCGGGTGAGACACCCTCGGAGGTCGTCGAAGTGGCTCCCGGCGGGTCAAGACTTCAAACGAAGCCCCAGCAGGATGAATTCGCCTTCACCTTCCAGGATTTCATCCAGCTGCCGTACCTAGTGCCGGAGGGTGCCGGAACGTATTTCAAGGGAATCGGCGGCGTAAAAATCACCTCGGTCGGCAGATCGGTCTTGCCGAATAAAACCCAGGTGGGTGATTTCGACATGCTTTACGTTGATGGTGGCTCCGAAAACGGGCTCAAAGTCGGAGATCGCGTTCTTGCCATTAAGATCATCAAGAAGAAGCTCTTTCACCCCTTGGATACCCGTGAGTCCAATTCCCTAGGGGACGTTTTAAAACAAATTGCAGTTGCTAGAGCTACCCAGATACAACCGAAAGCCTCCGTTTTCGTGATAGAAAAATCGGCTGACACCGTTGAACCGGGCGATTATCTAGTCCCGTTCACAGAACCTGCCAACATGACCATCAAGCTACGCACCGATACTCATGAACCCATTCCGGTTCAGACTCCTGAGCCAAGGGTGATCTTTATTACTGACAATCATGGGATTGCTGGCACTGGCAATATGATCATCATAGATAAAGGTTCCAAGGATGGAATGAAGGTTGGTGATGTGTTGCTCTCTGTAAGAGAGAGAAGCTGGCCTCTGGAATCGCAAGGTCCAAATACGATGGCTAAGACCAACTATTTGATTGCACAAATGCTCGTCGTGAAAACGATGGAAGGAAGCGCAACTTGTCGAATTCTGAGAGGTTATGAAGAAACCGAACTCGGTGACTTTGTTACGCATTGAGGCCAAACTGATTGTCTTTCACCTCAGGGCCCCTTTTTGGGGCCCTTCTTTTCTCGGAGTTCCAAAACCACTCGGTTCCCCCGCGTAGGTAAGCGATAAGGGTGCTGCAGTATTTCCCAGCCTTCACAGGAGCCGGATTCGTAGGTCCACTTCTCGCCCTTCAGAGCCAGAAAGGTGCCACCGTTCTTTCCGTGGCGGACCCACCAATCCAAGAGTGTGGATAAGGAACCAACGGCCTTGGCGACTCCTAGATCCGCCTCCAGGGCTGGCAAGTCTTCCGCTCGGGCAACGATGGGCTTGAGTTGCACCAATCCGAGTTCCAAGGCGGCTTGGCGGACAAATGCCATCTTCTTCTTGGATTTATCCAACGCGATGACTTCCAAGTCCGGCCGGGCGAGGGACAGGACGATGGCGGGTACACCCATGCCGCTTCCAAAATCAACAATCCGAGATCCAGAGGGTAAGAAGTCCAAATAGGAGACCAAAACCCAGGAATCGAGGATCAACTCCTCAAAACGTGCTTCCCTGGAAAGAGCGGTGAGGGCATGTGTACGATTCCAACGATCCAACAAATCCAGGAAGCGCATACATGGAGCGTTCAAAGTTTCAGGAAGCAATATCGACATTCATCCAGGATATTCCATTAGACCCTCTTCATGTGGACTTGACATTGGCCTAAGGAAAATATGGACTCCAATCCATAAATGTCCTTTAAATACAACTTGTTGCGTACGATTGAATCCATTGAGTCAAGAAAAGAGACTCTCAAAAAAATATCCATGTGTTCTCAAGTTATTGACAAACTTGGCCGATTCCTCAATACTTCTTATTCCCGAATATCCAAGAGGACTTTATGGCTTCAGAGACGAATACTTTCAAAATTGATTGGTCGTCGCGCAGCAAACTCAGAGGCCCGGGCGACACCTCCATCGGCGACTTGATTCTCAAGCTCAAGGACCGACTAGCGCCGAAATCCAAAGGAATTTCCATCTCTTACGTGGATGACCGGGCGATGAGGAAACTCAACCGAGAGCACCGCGGTATAAACCAGAGCACCGATATCCTCAGCTTCCCAGCGAAACCGGAAAAAGGCGCTTGGCAGCACCTCGGGGATTTAGTTATCAGTCTTCCCATGGCCGAGAAAATGGCCAAGAAGCTGGGCGTGAGCCGGCGACGTGAGGTGGAGACGCTCATTATTCACGGATTTCTCCACCTGTGTGGCTACGACCACGAGAAGGACGCCGGGGAAATGATCGACCTCCAGCAGAAACTCGAGAAGGAACTGCTTAATCTGGAACCGCTCCCCATGAGCCTCAAGCGCGGCAGGAAGGCCGGCAGCAAGGTCAAGAAGCTCAAGGATGGTTCCCGGGTTGTCGTCACCGGACGTGCGGCCACCGCGCTGGCCCGGAAACAGAAAATCAAGAAGGCCAAGCCCGCCAAGAAGGCCGTCAAGCAGAAGAAGGC
>DCFP01000146.1:0-1470 GCA_002319925.1 Holophagaceae bacterium UBA1801
ATAGGTGAACCCGGCAGCCTGGGCGGGAACTTCTGCTGTGAAAGTTGTCCCGCCCTTGGTCACATAAGTGAGGCCGGTCTTCACCCCCTTGCTGACCGTCACCGTTGCTACCGGCTTCGCGCAAACATCCACCGTCTTGGTGGAAGCTGCCGTGGAGCCAGCCGCATTCTTGACTGTGCAGGTGAGCGAAAGAGCGGCCGTCCCTAAAGTGCTGCCGGCCGTATAGGTAGCCGTGGCAGTGGTTCCACCCGCAGAGACGGTTCCATCCGTGATGGTCCACTGGTAGGTCATGGTAGCGGGCTGTTCCGCGGGGTTCACGGAAGCGATGTGCCCGGTAGTGGCAGTAGTCACCACCGAATCCGCCGTAATGGTCGGCGCGACCGGAGCCGCGATCATGGAAATGGCTTTCTGACCAGTGGCCGAGCTTCCTCCAACCGTCGCGGTCACTTTGCACGAAAGCGTAACGCTCTGTACCGTGCTGCCAGCGGTGTACTTGATGGCTGTGGTCCCCTGACCCGACGTGATGCTTCCACCGTCCACTGGAGAGAAGCTCCACAAATAGGTCACGCCGGTCTGAGCGGGCACGGAAGCCGCCAGCAACGTCTTCCCCACCGTGACCGGGGAGGCGGCAGTGATGATGGGTGTCACGGGAGCAGCCTGAAGCAAGGTCGCACCCAAGAACAGCGCAGTAGCGGGAACCATTCTCAAGGAATGATTGGTTGCCCGTGCCGCGAGCGAGATTGTGGAAATCATCGCCCGTAAGCAGGTTCTAGACATAATGCCTCCCCATGGCTCTGAAGAAAACCGAATGAATAAGGAATAAATATAACACCAATGGCACCACAGTCATTCCAAAAAGACGTTCTGAGATGGTTATCGACACGCGCCGGGAAAGAAAAAACAGGATCATCCCGACAGAACCACGAATTGAGATCGTTTGTGGGGAAATCGGTACAGAAACCCATGTGCATGTAGCAAATTCAAAGCCAAAGAGACCAAAAGATTCATGGGGGATGATGTGCGCTTGGCGCAAATACATAAGGACCCAATCTCTTTCATAACCACCTATGTTTTCCAATCATCAGATAGCAAATTGTAATAATCAATCAAACAGATCGCGTTTTAATAAATGACCTCAGCCTACAGCAACGACCCGCAGGTCGATCCGTTCAAAGGTGGAAACCCTCGGCGCTTCCCTTTTCGAACCCACGTGTGCCCTAGTGCGTCAGGACACCTGTCGCAGGGGGGAACACACCTGTGCCAGCTCAATTGGGAGTGGTGGACCGAAAAGGGGAAATCCAGACAGGAAACGAACTTTCCCGTTGAGTATTAATAAGAATCAACGTCTGGCATGGAGTTTGATAAGCTTGGCTCGGGCAAATTTCCCAAGGGAGACTACATGAAGAGACAGACTGGTTTCACCCTCATTGAATTGCTGCTCGTGCTGGCCATCATCGGCATCATCAGCGC
>DCFP01000146.1:1730-2110 GCA_002319925.1 Holophagaceae bacterium UBA1801
TCATCAGCGCCATCGCCATTCCGGCGCTGCTCGGCCAGCGTTCCCGCGCCCGGGACAAGAGCGCTCAGGAGAACTGCGTCAGCGTCCTGGCTGACATCATCTCCTCCGCCGACAAGGCCAAGGAAGCGGGCGTGGCTGTTGATACTGCCGCAGCCCTGGATGGGATCTGCCGTAACGGTTATGCACAGAACAACAACGTGCCCACTATTCCTCAGTTAGTGGATGCCAAGAATCCATGGGGCACGGCCGGTGCTGCCCTTGCGTACACGCCCAACCAGTTCCAGCAGCTTGCAGCTTCCGATGCCGGCACCATCCGCGCCATGGTCAATGCAGGCCTGCTTGGCCAGGTTGGAATCGGCTTCTTCCCCCCTGATCCCGCC
>DCFP01000146.1:2349-2724 GCA_002319925.1 Holophagaceae bacterium UBA1801
GGAATCGGCTTCTCCCCCCCTGATCCCGCCACTGGAGCCTCGGGCGTCATCGGCACCTCCGTCTATATGCAGAATCCCTTTGATGACACTGCTTCGGGCGGCAACGCTCAGGAACACATCTTCTACAAGGCCGCCAACATGGAATAGGCTTCGGCCTACCTTGCTGGTCAACAGGGAACCCCTCTGGGTTCCCTGTTTTTTTGTCTGCTCTGATTTTCATCCTTAGAATACGGGTGAGGATGCATCCATGAATTTCGCCATACATTCCCAAGGTCTGACCCGGCGTTTCGGGAAATTCACAGCAGTCCAGGACCTAAATCTGAATGTTCGCAGGCAGGGCATCACTGCTTTCCTGGGACCCAATGGGGCCGGCAA
>DCFP01000146.1:2830-7567 GCA_002319925.1 Holophagaceae bacterium UBA1801
GCCCCAAAGCCCGCAAGAGCCGCCAACCTTAAGTATGCATCGCCTCACCCTACAATCTTTGACCAAGAGCTATGACGGCCGCAAGGTGGTGGACGCCGTGTCCATGGAAGTGAGGAGCGGCGAGGTGGTGGGTCTCCTGGGACCCAATGGGGCCGGCAAGACCACAACCATCAGCTTGCTGCTTGGCCTACTAAAACCATCTGAGGGCACCTGCGAGGTGCTGGGATTTCCGCCAGGCAACCCCAAGGGGCTCGCCCAGGTGGGAGCCTTAGTGGAATCCCCGGGTCTCTACGACCACCTCACCGGGCGGGAGAACATTGAAATCACGCGCTTGATGCGGGCAGTTCCGCGATCCGAAGGCGATCGCGTGCTTTCGCTGGTCGGGCTGCAGCAGGATGCCCGGAAGCCGGTGCGGAACTATTCGCTGGGCATGCGGCAACGATTGGGCATCGCCCTGGCTTTGATGGGACAACCCCAGCTTCTCATTCTGGATGAACCGACCAACGGCCTGGATCCCTCGGGTATCCAGGAAATCCGGGAACTCATCCGCAGTCTGCCCAAGGAAACAGGTGCCACGATCTTCCTGTCCAGCCATTTGCTGGCCGAGGTGGAACAGGTCGCCGAGGATGTCGTGGTCATCCATCATGGGCAGCTGCGCTACCAAGGGCCATTGTCCGGTCTCGGATCGGCAGGCCCATCCCAGATCCTGCTGAAGGTCGGAGAGCCTGCGAAGGCTGTTCAGTTGCTCGGTGCCAAGGGGTTCAATGTCCGAGAGGATACTGACCGAGTTTGGGTGCAAGCAGAAGAAGAGGCTGCTCCCCAGATTGCTTCATGCCTGGTTCAGGGGGGAGTGGACCTTTACGAATTGTCCACTCACCGTGCGAATCTCGAGGCCCGTTTTCTCGCCCTGCTGGAGGGCGAATGACCTCCCTGATCTCGCTGTTCCGGGCGGAACTGGTCAAGTGGCGGAAGAGCTGGTTGTTGCTGAGCATCGTGCTCGCGCCGGTGTGCCAATGGGGCTTCCTGCTCATCATCCTCTGGTACTCCGAAGCCCTCGTGAACCGCTTCCGGCCGGGCTTCGAATTCTGGATCGAACTCAACTACCTCGCCTGGAACCTGGTCTTCCTGCCGGCCCTGGCGGCGCTGATCCCTGAACTATCCTGGAATCTGGAGCAGGAATCCAAGACCTGGAACCACCTGCTCGTCCAGCCCGCTCCCCGCCGCCATCACTTCCTGGTCAAGCTGTCCAGTCATCTGGCGCTTGTCTGTCTTGCGCAGATCCTTCTGCTGGTGCTGCTGGTGCCTGGCGGGATGCTCCTGGGATCTCATATCGGACGGACCATGGGGCCGGTACCCTGGAGAACGCTGTTCCAATTTTCAGGGTTCTCACTGCTGGCCTCCATCGTCTTGATCGTATTTCATACCTGGCTATCCAAACGGGCTCCAGGCTTCGGCCTTTCCCTAGCCGTTGCACTGGGAGGCACGTGGATTTCCGCCCATTTTGCAGGGACAACCGCCTGGATGCAGATGATTCCCTGGGGCATGACGAGCCAGATGATCGCTTTCTTCGACCGCTGGAACAGACATATTCCCTGGGAATATGTGCCTGGAAGCATTCTCCTCGCGATCCTGCTCAGTGTTCTGGGAACCCTGGATTTCTCGCGCAACGATCTCTCGAAACGCGGATGAGGACTGGCATGGCTACGTTCTGGAACCTGATGTCCGCCGAATTCCTCAAATTGAGGCATTCGACGGCTCTGCGGCTGATCTGGCTCTTCCCGGCGCTGTTCCTGGTCCTTGAGTTCCTGTTCTTCGAGCGTCCCATGCTGAGCCTCAAGGTCCAGAGCCCCGCATTTTCTGCGAGCTTCGATACCCAGCAGTTAAAAATCATCGGGGCGCTGTGGGCTGGCTTTTTTCATCCCCTGCTGGCAGCCCTGCTGCCGGCTCTTCTGTTCCGGAATGAGCACCGTTGCAAGGTCTGGCGACATCTCCATGCCATGCCCGTGCCGCGCCGATCCATTTTTCTCGCCAAAGCCGCAGTCCTGGCCGCCCTGTCGCTTGGCGCATTCTCCTTGGTGGGTCTGGGGCTTGGGCTGGAAAGGAGCTTGCTGGCCCGGATCAATCCGCTGCTCGCGTTTCCCTGGCATGGATGGGAGATGGCGAAGGTCTTCGGCGTTCTATGGATCGGCAGTCTGCCTTTGTTCGCTCTCTACCTGTGGATCTCGGATCGAGTCAACAGCCTTGCGGTTCCGATCGTATTTGGCGTGATCGGCCTTCTGTTGACCATTGCGCTGGGTGGTTCCGAGTTGGCCCAGCCATGGAAGCGGGATCTGATTCCATGGGTCCTGCCCTATTTCTGTGCCCAGGAAGCGGTCCACAATTACACGCCGAAGGAGACGGCCCATATCGCCACCAAGATCTTCCAGGAAGAGCCGAACGTCCTACGCCTTCCCAATGGCAGGAAAGTCAAAACGTGGCAGAACATTCCGGATGATGTGCTGTTCCCGCCGCCACAACCAACGCCTCTGTGGGTCCTGCTCACGTTCGGGTTGGGCGCTGGCGTCTTATTGCTTGGCGTGGGAATCGTCGATTCCGGCAGGAATCGAATCTGACAAAGTCAATTCCGGATCCGAGGGTTAATTCAGCCTGTAGATCTGCTGGCCCGTCTGATCCGTGGAATAGACGGTGGCGCCTCCCAGGGATGGATCCATCACATCCAAGCGGTAGGTCAAACCATTTGGGGGGTCGACGTTGACCACAAAATTCAGCTGGCTGTTCCCCTGGGGTGTGAAACTCGGAAGAAAGGTTGGATCCGTAATCACGTACCCGCCGGGGCTTTTCGTCCAGGAATAGGTGGCGGGAAATCCATAGCTCCCGTTGTCGGCTTTCTTGGTTTCCAGCTGCATGCGGATGACTTGCGCGTTCGAGATCGCATCACCAACGATCCTTGCCCTGCGTCGCTGCCCCATGAAGGTGGGAATCGCAATACCTGCAACGATCCCCAAGATGGCAAGGACAAGAAGAATCTCAATCAGCGTGAATCCGCTCGACCCCTTACGCTTCAACATGGGCAACTCCGTTCGAAGGCATTGAGAAATATAATGCAACTTTCGTGTCATCGCTGAATAATCCGGTCAGGTCGTTTTCCGCGGGGCAATTCAGACGCTACCCAAGTGACTCGTATGGAAAGAATCCCCACAGAACTGATTGGGTATCTCAAGTGTGAGAACTACTGAAGCTCTTCCAGCAGCTTCTTGGCCCCAGGGTGGTTCGAATCCAGTTTCAGCGCCTCTTCCGCTTCAGCCTTGGCCTCGGCCTTCCGGCCCAGATCCCTTAGAATTTGTCCCCTGCGCCAATGGGCAGCGGGGTAGCCGCCGGAACCGCCTTCCAGGGGCTCCCGGAGAACTTGATCCAGCAAGGCGAGTCCCTCCTCGCGGTTGAACCCGGTCCTGGCGGCGATCTTTCCGAGCTGCAGGCGCAACAGGCTGGGCGCATCCACCTGGTTCAACCCCTTCTTTGCCACGTCCCAGGCCTCGATCAGCAGGCCTACATCCGTGAGGGTCAGGCTCACCGCTTCGACGCCCCGGGCCGATGCGCGGACGTAGGGGAGCAGCCGCCGGGCCTCGACAATCCTGCGCCGGATTTGTTCAGTGTTTCCCAAAGCATCCCGTGTCTCCTGGCTGCCCAGGGCCTCCAGATAACCCTGCACCACATCGGGGTCGGAGGGCGCCGCAGCCAGGGCACGGGCAAAATAGGGTTCGGCTTCCGGCCATCTCGCGTCCATGGTGAGGATGGTGCCCTCCAGCAGGTCCCCCTTCGCGGGATGGACCTTGTGAAGGCTCTCGGCACATTTCAAGGCCTTGCGCGTCGAACCACCCAGAATCCCGGGCAATTCCTGGTAGGCGAGACCCAGGCTGAACCAGGCCGTGGTTAGGCTCGGGTCCTGTTCAACCGCTGCTTCCAGATCGGAGATACCACCACTGGCCTGCCGCAGGCTGTTCAGATTCCTTTGCTGGACGGCCACGCCCACCCGCGCGAGACCGCGGGCCTGCAGGGCATCGGCGAGATTGGGGTTCAGCGAGAGGGCTTTCTCTGCGGCGGGCATGGCCTCCCAGAAACGCTGCATGGCCGTCAGTGACTGGGATTTCGCGGCCCAGGCAAGCGCATTGGATGGGTTGGCCTTCAACTCCACCTCGGCATCGGTCAGCGCCTTCAGGTAGTGACCTGCATCCAGGTCGGCACGGGGGGAGTAGGCCATCAGGGTCAGCCCCAGGCATCCGGCCATCAGCATGCGCACTCGAATCATTGAAGCTCCAATCCAGAAACGATTATAGTCAACCCCTTGAATGAACTCAGGTCGCCGGGGGTTCCCGGCATCAGATCCATATGGGAGGCGGCCGTGCTGATGAAGGGCAAGCGAGGAATCGTGGTGGGCGTGGCCAACAAGTGGTCCATCGCCTGGGCCATTGCACGGAAAATGGCGGCGGAGGGAGCAGAGCTGGCGATCACGTATCAAAACGAACGGCTGGGGAAGCACGTCCGGGAGCTGGCTCAGGAGCTGAAGGATCCGCTGCTCATCCCCATGGACGTAGCCTCAGACAAACAGATCGTGCTGGCCTTCGAATTGTTGAGGCGGGTCTGGGGAAAGTTGGACTTCCTCGTGCACGCCGTGGCCTTTGCGCCCCGCACGGCCCTGGAAGGGCAGTATGTGGCCACCACGCGGGAGGACTTCCGCAT
>DCFP01000185.1:0-12127 GCA_002319925.1 Holophagaceae bacterium UBA1801
CGCCGCCCCCGGCCGCGCCGCCGCCGCCCGCCGCATCCTGGGCCAGCCCGGCGTCGACAAGAACGACCTCTACAACAAGGTGGTCGAAGCCATCTACCAGACCCGCAAGCGGAAGATGATCACGTCCCAGGCCATCGTGGGCCTCGACGAGGACTTCATGGTGAAAGCTCGGCTCGTGATCCCCGAGGACCACGCCAACATCCTCTACAGCTGGCTCCTCAACTTCCAGTGGATCAATGACACCTACGCCGCCCGCTACGAGAAGTCCAAGCCCTATCCCGAGGGCGACATCCTGGTCTTTTCCGACCCCGACTGGACCCACCCAGACCACCCCATGGGCCTCAGCTTCTTCGACAGTGAGCACAACACCCTCTGCCTGCTCGGCATGCGCTACTTCGGCGAACACAAGAAGGGCACGCTGACCCTGGCCTGGCACCTGGCCGCGCGCCACGGCTACGCGAGCTGCCACGGCGGCATGAAGAAGTACTTCCTGCCCGGCGACAAGAGCTACGTGGCCGCGGTCTTCGGGCTCTCGGGCTCCGGCAAGTCCACCATCACCCACGCCCGCCACGGCGGCAAGTACGACATCACCGTGGTGCACGACGATGCCTTCGTCATCAACGTGAAGGAGAAGTATTCCATCGCCCTGGAGCCTGCCTACTTCGACAAGACCCAGGACTACCCCATGGACTGCGAGGACAACAAGTTCATCCTCACCCTCCAGAACAACGGCGTGACGCGCTACCCCGACGGGTCCCTCAAGGTCGTGAGCGAGGATCTCCGCAACGGCAACGGCCGCGCTGTGAAGTCCAAGCTCTGGTCCCCCAACCGCGTGGACCGCATCGACGAGCCCATCAATGCCATCTTCTGGCTCATGAAGGACGAGACCCTGCCGCCCGTCATCAAGCTGGAAGGCCCGGCCCTCGGCTCCGTCTTCGGCGCGACGCTGGCCACCAAGCGGACTTCCGCCGAGCGGCTGGCACCCGGCGTGGATCCCAACGCCCTGGTGGTGGAACCCTACGCCAACCCCTTCCGCACCTACCCGCTCGCCATGGACTACGAGCGCTTCAAGACCCTCATCGAGGAAGGCGTCGCCTGCTACGTGCTGAACACTGGCGCCTTCATGGGTCAGAAGGTGAAGCCCGCGGACACCCTGGGCATCCTGGAAGCCATCGTGGAAGGCAAGGCCGAGTTCAAGCCCTGGGGTCCCTTCGCGGATATCAAGATTCTCGAATGGCCCGGCTTCAATGCCGATCTGAAGGAAACCAAGTACCGCTCCGAGTTCAAGGCCCGCATGGCCGATCGCGTCGCCTTCGTGAAGAGCCGCGAGACCGAGCTGGGCGGCGCCGACAAGCTGCCGACCGATGCGTTGAAGGCCATCCAGGACGTGCTGGCGAAGCTGGATTAGCTAAGGTTTTTCTTTATCCCCTCCATCCCCTTCATCCATGGCTAAAAGGTTTTTAGCCATGGATGAAGGGGATGAACATTCAGGAGTGGCAGACCCGCGTCAATGGATCTATTCAGCCGCTTGGAAGTGGCACTATTCGGTGGCAACATCGCCACCTACCATCGGGTTTGGAGGGTCCCATGGCCCGAAGATTCGTCATCGAACCAACGATCACAGAGCTGTTCCCAGCTCTTGAAATCGGCGTTCTCATCGTGCGCGGGATCAACAACCGGAAACTGGCTGAAGTGAACTACGACGATCTTCTCGCAGAAGGCGTCAAGGAATCCCGCAGGCACTTGGCAAATCCTGAATTCGCGTCGAATTCCGTCATCGCCACATGGCGCGAGGCTTTCAAGCGCTTCAAGATCAAGAAGGGAGCCCGATCCTCCATCGAGGCGCTCCTCAAGCGCATCGCCAACGGGAATCCCGTGGGATCCATCAACCCCTTGGTGGATCTCTACAACTTCATCTCCATGAAATACGCCATTCCCTGCGGAGGCGAGACCTTGAAGGCCATTCAGGGGGACCTCATCCTGACGGTGGCCGCAGGAGGGGAATCCTTCCTTCCGTTGGGCGCCGAAGTCGATGATCCAGCCTTGCCCGGTGAAGTGATCTACAAGGACGACGGCGGAGCCGTATGCCGCTGCTTCAATTGGCGTGAGGCCCAGCGCACGATGCTCACGGAGGAGACGACCGACGCGATCCTGGTCATGGAGCAGGTGGATGGCACCCGCTTGGAAGCAGCGCTGACCGAGTTGCGCAACCTGGTGCAAACGCACCTTGGGGGCCGATCGGAGTTGCACGTGATGAATGGGGCCGGGTGGATCGAGATGGCACCCAATAGTTGCGCCTCCGCGGATGATCTTGGATCCTGAAAGGCAACGACCGGGACGGACCACCATGACCTTTGCCCAAGCCTTCAACGAGACCGCCACCCTGGTGAACGCCATCGCCATCGAGAAAGGCTGGTGGGAAGAAGACCGGAACGAGGGCGAGCTCATCGCCCTCATGCATTCCGAACTCTCCGAAGCGCTGGAAGGCCTGCGGCATGGCAACCCGCCCAGCGACCACATCTCCGAATTCTCCGCCGTGGAAGAGGAATTCGCCGATGTGATCATCCGGATCATGGATCACGCCAAGGCCAAAGGCTATCGTGTCGGAGAAGCGCTGGAAGCCAAGATCGCCTTCAACCGGTCACGGCCGCACAAGCATGGCGGGAAGGCGTTCTGAGGCCGGCCGAGCCTTGAATTGACCTGCACTTTGGCTCACTCCATGCTGGATCCATGGACAAGAAGCCCTTTCCCGAACGCCTCACCTCCGAGCGCGTGGTCCTGAAGAAGCACGACCTTTCGCTGGCCCAGACCATGTTCACTTATGTGGATCGGGACCGTGAGCGGCTGCGTGTCTTTCTTCCATGGGTGGACCTCACGAGGACCGTAGAGGACGAGCTGGTCTATCTCCGGAAGGCCCAGCAGGACTGGGCCGACGGCATGATCTTCGACTACGGCATCTTCAACGCCGCAACGGGTGTCTACATGGGCAACGCAGGCGTCCACACGATCCGCTGGGAGCACGACTGCTGTGAATTGGGCTACTGGGTCTTCGGCGACTTCGAGCGAAAGGGCTTTGTCTCCGAGGCGGTGACCCTCATCGAAAGGACCTGTTACCAGCTGGGTTTCCACCGCATCGAGATCCGCTGCAACGCGAAAAACGAGCGTTCCGCCTCGGTGCCCCGGCGCCTGGGCTACCAGCTGGACGGCGTCCTGCGCGGGAACGCCGTCGAGCACGGCCACTATCGGGATACGCTGGTCTTCGGCAAGTTGAACCCGAGTCAGTAGCGTCCTCGAGGTTGCCTAGCCTCCGGCTTTTCCAAGTCCTCAGGTCTGGCAGGAGAGATTCTTACGGCGCAGGCTTTGTACTCGGGAATCTTCGCGAGGGGATCCAGAACATCGTTGGTGAGCAGATTGGCGGCAGCCTCCCGGAAGTGGAAGGGGATGAACACCACACCGGGCGTAGTGCGGGTGGTCACGGTGATGCGCAGCACCACCTCGCCCCGGCGGGAGCGCACACGCACGGGCTGCTTGTCCGAGAGATCCAGGCGCTTGGCATCGTCCGGATGCAGCTCCATCAAGGCTTCAGGATAGAGGTCGTCCAGCTTGGAGTTGCGCGTCATGGAGCCGCCGTGCCAGTGCTCCAGCACGCGGCCCGTGGTGAGGATGAAGGGGAATTCCTTGTCTGGGGTTTCGGCGGCAGGTCGGAAGTCCAGGGGATGGAACTTGGCCCGGCCCCGGGTGAAGCGCTCGGTGAAGAGGACGGGCGTACCGGGATGCTGGTCGTCGTAGACGGGCGTCTGGAGGCCTTCCTCGGCCAAGCGGCCATACTTCACGCCCGCGTAATCGGGCACTAGGCGGCCCATCTCTTCGAGGATTTCGGAAGGACACGCGTAGTCCCAGAATGCGGATTCCGGCCTGCCCAGTCGCGCCTCCAGGCGCTTGGCGAGGTCGCAGAGGATTTTCCAGTCGGGTCGGGACTGGCCCCGGGGCTCGATGGCCTGGCGCACCAGCTGCACGCGACGATCGGTGTTGGTGAAGGTGCCCTCCTTTTCCGCCCAGGACGTAGCGGGCAGTAAGACATCCGCGAAGGCGCCGGACTCGTTGATGAAGAGATCCTGCGCCACCAGAAATTCGAGATCCTGCAGCTTGTGGCGGGTATGGTTCAGGTTGGGTTCGGACATCATGGGATTCTCGCCCATGATGTAGAGAGCGCGCACACCCTCCGGTGCGATGGCGCTCACGATCTCCGTCGTCGTGAGGCCCCGCTTGCGCCCCAGGCCGCCGGGCTCGACGTGCCAGGCCTCCTCGAACTTCCGCGCCGAGGCATCATCATCCACGGGCTGGTAGCCCGGGAAGTGCCAGGGCATGGCGCCGGCATCGGAGGCGCCCTGGACGTTGTTCTGGCCCCGCAGCGGGTTGAGCCCGTTGCCCCGGCGCCCGATGTGGCCCGTGAGGAGCGCGAGGTGGATGAGGCTGAACGCGTTGTCCGTGCCGTGGGAGCTCTCAGGAATTCCGAGCGACCAGTAGATGGCGGCGTTGCGCGCCTTCGCGTAGAGGCGCGCGGCCTCGATGATGAGGTTCCGTTTCACGCCCGAGACGGATTCGGCAAACTCCGGCGTGAACTTCTCCATGGAGGCGGCGAAGGCCTCCATGTTCTCGGTGCGCTCGCGGATGAAGGCCTCGTCGCAGAGTTTCTCCTTCAAGATCACGTGAGCCATGGCGGAGAAGACCGCCACGTCAGTGCCCGGCCGCAAGGGCAGCCACAACGTGGCATAGTCCACCATCTCGACGCGGCGCGGGTCCACCACGATGAGTTTCGCACCGTGTTTCTCCACGGCTGCCTTCATCTGCAACGCGATGATGGGGTGGTTTTCGGTGGTGTTGGAGCCCGTGATGATGAAGACATCGTTCTCGACGACCTCCGCAGCGGTGTTGCTCATGGCGGAGGAACCCACGGCCATCTGCAGAGCCACCACGCTCCCCGCGTGGCAGAGCCGCGTGCAGTGGTCCACGTTGTGGGTGCGGAAGAGGGCGCGGAACAGCTTCTGCAGCAGGTAGTTGTCCTCGTTGGTAGCCTTGGCGCAGCAGTAGACGGCCATGGCCCGGGAGCCGTCCCGACTGTAGATCCCGGTGAGCCGGTCAGCCACGAGATCCAGGGCCTCGTCCCAGGTGGCCTCGCGCCACTCAGAGCGATCAAAGGCCTGGGTGCGGGAACCTGGCACCTGTGGCACCTTGCGGATCAAAGGCACGGTCACGCGCTTGGGGCTGTAGACGAAGTCGTAGCCAAAGCGGCCTTTCACGCAGAGGTTGCCGTGGTTCACCACGGAGTTGAAAGGGGACGTGACGTTGTAGATGACGCCGTCCTTCACGTGGAGCTCAAGCTTGCAGCCGACGCCGCAGTAGGGGCAGGTGGTGGTGACGATGCTCATGATGTCCTCTACTCGAGCATGCCTTGTTCCAGCAGCCAGGCCCGGCGGGACTTGAGGGCTCCCGTGGGGCAGACGCCCACGCACTGCCCACAGAAGACGCAGGTCGTGAGCGGCATGGGGCGCTGGAAGAAGGTGGAGATCTGCGTGTGGAACCCGCGCTTCTCGAAGTTGATGGCGTAGGTGTACTGGGCGTCCGAGGCGCAGACCTGCACGCAGCGCCAGCAGAGAATGCACTTGGCGTAGTCGCGGATGTACATCGGATTGTCGTCGACGAGGGGCGGATCGCGCTTCAGGGCGCCGGGAAAGCGCTGCGCGTCCGCGCCGTATTCCTTCATCAATGCCAGGATCTCCGGGGCTTCCGAGAGATCCACCGTGGAGGCGAGCATCTCCAGAATGTTTTTACGCGCGCGTCGAACGCGCTCCGTCTGCGTCCGCACCCGCATGCCCTCGGCCACGAACGCCACGCAGGCGGGCACAAGAGTGCGGCTGCCCTCCACCTCGACCACGCAGATGCGGCAAAGGGCGTTGGCGGTGCAGTAGTCGTGGTAGCAGATGGTGGGGATGACGATGCCAGCGGCCCGGGCCGCCTTGTGAATGGTGGTACCTGGGGCTGCGCTCACGGCCTGGTCGTCGATGGTGAGTTGCACGGGCGTGTCCAAGGCTCACCTCCCTTCGAAAAGTCGCGGCCAGAGCTTCAGGGCGCTGATCACCGCCGAGGCCGCGGTCTGGCCAAGACCGCAGAGCGAAGCGTCCGTCATGGTCCAGCCGACGTCGGATAGGCACGCGGCATCACTGAGCAACGCGCCTCCTGCCGCGATACGCTCGAGGATCTCCATCTGGCGCTGGGTGCCGATCTGGCAGGGGTAGCACTTTCCGCAGGATTCGTGGGCGAAGAACCGCGCCAGGCGCAACAGAATGTCCCGCAGATCCCGGCTCTCGTCGAAGACCATGACCACCCCGGAGCCGAGAGGCAAGCCCGCAGCGCGGAGATCCTCGAAGGAAAGCCTCACGTCCAGGTCCTTCTCGGTGGCGAAGGCCCCCGCGGCGCCGCCGAAAAGGATCGCCTGTAGGCGATGGCCCTTCCTGATTCCGCCTGCCAGGTCCTCCAGCAGGTGGCGGATGGTCACGCCGAAGGGCACCTCGTAGAGTCCCGGTCGCGCCACGTCGCCGGAGACGCAGAAGAGCTTCGGCCCCGGCGATTTCTCCGTGCCCAGAGAGCGGTACCTCGCCGTCCCCAGGGTGAGGATCAGCGGCACATTGCGCAGGGTCTCCACATTGTTGATGACCGTGGGCATGCCGAAGAGCCCGTGAGTGGTGGGGAAGGGGGGCTTCACCCGCGGGAATCCGCGCTTGCCCTCGATGGCCTCGAAGAGGGCGGTCTCCTCGCCGCAGACGTAGGCACCGGCCCCGCGCCGCACCTCCACGTCGAAGGCGAAATCCGATCCCAGGACGGAAGCCCCGAGATGGCCCCCCGCCCGCGCTTCTGCCACCGCCACCGCCATGGTCTTGAAGGCGCGATGGTACTCGCCCCGGATGAAGAGGTAGCCTTTATTCGCGCCGATGGCGTAGGCGGCGATGATGAGCCCTTCCAGCACGCCGTGGGGGTCTTCTTCCATGATCACCCGGTCCTTGAAAGTGCCCGGCTCGGCTTCGTCGCCGTTGCAGACCACGAACTTCCGCTCTCCGGTTGCCTTGGCGGCTCCTTCCCACTTCAGACCCGTTGGGAAAGCCGCCCCGCCCCGGCCCACGAGGCCGGAGGCCTTGATCTCGGCGATCACTTGGTCCGGCGGCAAGGTGAGGACTTTGCGCAGGGCCAGGTAGCCGCCCGCGGCTTCGTATTCCAGCAGCGCCGTGGCGCGGCCCGTGCCGCAATTCCGGGTGAGGAGGGCGATGTCGCCGCCGAGGAGGCTCCGGGGCGCCTCGCCGATGGTCTCGGTGATCTTCCCGGGTTTCACGTGGCCCCGCTGGGCCTCCCGCACGATGATCGCCGGGGCGTGCTCGCAGAGGCCGAGACAGGGCGCCTGGTGCACGGTCACGTTCTGTCGGCGCAGGGTCTTCAGGAACTCCTCCGAACCAGCCATGGCGCAGACCGGGTCGTTGCAGACCTGGATGACCGTCTTGGCCGCGGGTTCCCGGGAGAAGAGGGCGTAGAAGTCGATCACCCCATGGACCTCCGCCAGGGGCACCCGCAGGACTCGGCCGATCTCGAAGGCTACGGGCTCGGGAATATGTCCGTAGAGGTCCTGGGCCGCATGGAGGGCTGGTAACAGCGCAGCACGACCCTGGGACGCCAATTCCTCCAGGACAGCGTGCAAGGGAGAAAGATCGGATTCAGGCATGCTTGATCCTTCCGAACGCATCCAAGAACTGGGCTGCACTGCAAGATAAGTTCGACCATGCGGGTTGACGAGGGAATAGATGCCATGAAATTAAGTGTTGTCATCCAGGCGGGCGGAAACTCTCAGCGCATGGGGCAGGACAAGGCTTTGGTTCCCTTTCTTGGTGAGCCGCTGATCCAGCGTGTGGTAAAGCGGTTGGCCGGTTTCGGGGATGAGACGATCGTCACCACCAATCATCCGGAGGCCATGGCTTTCCTCGGCTTGCCTTGCATCCTCGACCAGGAACCAGGCCGAGGCGCCTTGGGCGGCCTCGGCACGGCGCTCGCGGCGGCGCAGTTCCCCATGGTGGCGGTGGTCGCCTGCGACATGCCCTTCGCGAATCCGGAGCTGCTCCGCCTGGCTTGCGATCGCCTGGGCGAAGCGGAGGCTGTGATTCCCAGGAGCCCTGGAGGCAGGGAGCCCCTGCATGCCGTCTATCGCCGGGAGGCTTGTCTTCCCGCAGTTCGCAGCGCCCTGAACGAGGGCCTGTGGCGGGTGGATTCCTGGCTGCCCCTCGTCCGGGTGCTCACCCTGGAACCGGCGGAATACGCCGGAGTGGACCCCCATGGGCTGACGTTCATGAACGTGAATACGCCGGAAGAATTGGAAGCTGCAGAGAGGATCGCCCGCGGACAAACGGAATGGTGAGTGACCCGATCAGTTGAATTCGCCATACAGATCGTAGGTCGGCCATTCCTGGATGGAATCAATTGCGCTGCGGATCATGGGGTCGATGACGACCGCCAGTTCCTGCGATTCCAGGCTCGTGTCGGAGTTGAAGAACACGGCCCAGTCCGTCCCGTTCCCGCCGCGGACCAGCAGCGTTGATGTTCCATCCAACAAGCCGCGATGGTAGGTGATAGTCCGTCCCTCGGGCATGACCCGCGCGTACCACCCGCAGCCCATGTAGATTTCCTTCTGCGTTCCATCGGAGTAGTAGCCCGTCGTTTCCGGTCTCGCGAAGATCTGCTCGATCGATTTCTTGCTCAGTATTGGTGAAGCTTCCGTGCGATCCAGGGCGTTGGCGAATTTCACCAGATCGATGGGTGTCGCGATCCAGCCCGCGAAGGCGTCCATGGATTCCAGGCACCAGACTCCGTAGGGATAAGGTTTCAGCCCCTCGCCGAAGGCGCTGGGCCCTGGTTTCGGGTGGCGGGCCGAGTAGTAGGTCACTTCTCCCGCAGCGCGGCCTTCCGCGAAGGTGTGACCCAGCCGCATATCCGAGATCCCGAGTGGCTTCAGGATTTCGGTTTTCACGTAATCCTCGTAGGATTTTCCGCTTGCCTTCTCGATGTCGCGGCCCAGCACACTGTAGCCAAGGTTGGAGTACGAAACCTGGGTGCCGGGGTCGAAGCCCAACGGTTGTCCCATCATGTACTGAATGATCTGGGTCGGGTTCACAGGCGGTGGTGTATTGAGGCTGTGCGCGATATCCAGGGTGTGCAACGCCGGATCAAAGGTCTGTTCGCGATCGAAGCCACCGCTATGGTGCAGCAGTTGCCAGATGGTGATCTGGTCCAGGCGCGGGTCGACGGGTTTTCCTGGAGGTAAAATGGGCTTGATACCCAGAAATGGGAACGCATGATCGCTGACATTAATCGCATGGGTTTCCGACAGCTTCAGGATGGCGGCAACAGTGAACGATTTGGAAATGCTCGCGATCCTGAACAGGGAATTTGGCTGCATGGGCTGCTGGCCGTCCACGTCTGCCCAGCCAAAACCCTTGGCGTAGACCAGCCTCCCACCGCGAGTGATGGCGACGGCAGCTCCTGGCACTTTGTTGTGCCTGATGAAGGAAGACACCAGCTCGTCAATGGCGGCAAGGGAGGGCTCGTTCCTGCCACTGACAGGAATTGGTAGATCCGCGGCCCGCAAGTGCAACAGCGAAGCCTCGCCTATAAAAAACGTCACCATCAATCGGGCGGCGAATCTGAAGGCGGCTCGGGGGAGGGATATCATGATCGATTTCACCGCTGGAGGAGGCCAAGGAGCCATAACGTAGGTATATCAATCATAGTAATGCCGTACCCGTGTTTTCAGACATCAGCGCCCTGCAGTCGCGCGCATCGGGAAATACGTTCCGCAGGAGGCGCAAGGCGGCGTCCCACTGAAGCGATTGGAGTGGAACTCCATCAGCGGCATCCTGGCTCATGGGGCAACCAGGTTGTTTCGATCAGGCTGTCTGTGAGACGCTAGATACACTCTGCTCTAGGGCAGGAACCTATCTCGCCATTGATCATGGATGACCGAATTCGTTCAATCGGGAATATTCGCTTCCACCAACCGTGCGAGCAGGGCAAGGGATTCCTGCCAGCCCAGGTAACAGGCTTCCACCGGGATCATGCTTGGAATCCCTTCCTGCACGATGTTCACTTCGGTTCCGCACGAAACGGGCCTGAACGAAATCGTCGTCAACATTTCTCCTGGGAGGTTCGGATCATCGAACAAATCGGTATGTTTGATCAGCGAGTGCGGGATCAGTTCAAGGTATTTCCCGCCGAAGGAATGTCCGTTCTCGGTGGAGAAATTGGTGAAGGACATCCTGAACGACCCTCCAGCGATCGCCTCCAGATGATGGACCTTGCAGGTGAATCCATGGGGAGGAAGCCATTTGACCAATGCATCAGGATCCAGGAAGGCTCGATAGAGTTTTTCCTGTCCGGAACGGAAGATCCGATGAAGCTGGATGGAGTTGGTGGACATACAAACCTCCTGAAACTGATGCCCATGGACTGCTGTAGATGCTTTGCTCAAAAGAATTGTTACGTTTGATGGAGTTTTGGATGGGCACACATCGCGGTACTCGCGATTCAATTCAGGGGGCTTGCATCGTCGCTGTGCCGGAAGGTGGCAATCGCAGAGCGCCGGGAGAATGGACGATCCACAGATGCAACGTTCGAGGGCGGAACTGGTCAGGCTTTCGTCGAGCCTCTTTCCCAGGGCTCGAGGCCACCAGGTCGTATCTGGAAAAGTGGATGACAATCCGGCGAGGAGACACCTTGGAACTGTGAATATCGAATCGGATCGCGAGAGGACAACTTCAGCAATAAATGCTGCCATTCGAAATCTATCTGACCACGGTTGACAAAAATCGGTTGATGCCCGTTCGAGCGTTGAACTTTGAGGGAATCAAAGGAATACCCGCGTCCGGCTGCCTCGATCAAAACAGCAGATAGATACGCGCCGATGCATTCGACGGGATCCGCAAGATTACGAAATCGCAGCAACTGGGGGTGGTTGCGATATCCCTTTGTATGGCCAAGAAGCACGGCTTGTGCAAGGAGTCCTTCACGCCACAAAGCAAGAAGTCCCTGACGGTCTAAATATTTTGGATGAATGGACCAAAGTCGCATTGAAAAGCCCGCACCCCAACTGAGAGGAGTGTACCAGGAGCTGCATGCCCCGCGGTTCCACGGGAGTCATCGGAAGTGTTTGACAAAGACACGAGTCCATTGCAATAACTCGGCCATCGTCGGCGATAGGGTATTGATTGGCCCAGGAGCATGAGATAAAGCACTTTGGCGTCGAAGGATTGCATAGCCCAAATTATTGTTGTGCGGGATGGCCCGTAGCTGCTGAATGCTACTGTGAAGGAAGAAATCGCAGAATTGGTGGATCAAATCAATCGCGAGAAGGGATGTCTGAGAATCCGCATGCAGGGATGAAGAATATTACGAACGCGAAGCAATATTGAAATTGCACCCCGACATTTGGCCGAACGGTTTGGCCGAGACTTTTCTGTGGCTACGGAAATGTTTGGGCTGGGAATCCACTGATAGAGAGAATATCCCAGAGCCATTGCTAGACTTTTTTGATGACAAATTCAAACGGGACTTTGACCCGATGGCCTTGGTAAGACAGATCGGCAAGGAAATGCACGGGTCTTGTGAAGACTGCAGTTGTCGGTGCTGAAGATTTGCAGAGAGTTGATGTCTGGCATGGGGAGCAGACTGGCGCGGACGAATCGGCGAGGTGGGTGGAATAGGAATTCCAGAATGATCTCGGGAAAGTGCCTCGCGCGAAGTCGCAATTTTTAAAGTCAACCACCAAGAAGCCCTCCAGGCGCCTTTTGGCCCAGCCGATACGTTCCCTGAAAGCGTTGATTAGAGTGGCCTCAATCTCATTTCTTCGACATTCTCCGAAGTTGACGGGCGATGCGAACACCTAGTGTTTTCAAAGTAGACACCGAAAGTCGAGGATGACACCAAAGAACGCGAAAGCTCTTCCATTTTTCTTGTTACATTTTTTGTGTTATTAGAGTTTTCGTGCAGAGATGGGAATTCCAGAATGATGGCAGGGGAAGTGGCTCACAGAGGCAAC
>DCFP01000185.1:12382-12979 GCA_002319925.1 Holophagaceae bacterium UBA1801
TCACAGAGGCAACGTCCGGGTTGAACGATTGGTTAGGCATGTTGTACGAGCTCTATAAGCCTTGTAGCTGTAAATCCCCAAGATTCCGGGATCTTATCTATTGTGCCTGCGGCTTGAGCACGATTTGTCCAAGCATGATATTCGTATAAAATGGTGTCTCCACGGCCTGCTGCTGCAGCCTTGAGCCACTCCGCGATTTCTTTTGGTCGGGCTAAGTACTTTCTTGGTAGCTCGTTAAGTTGAACTCCTTGAAATTGAACCAAGCAAAGAATGGTATTGGCTGAGTGCCGCGAGAGCCATGTTTCTATTGCTTGGTGATAGGACCGCCCCTTTTTATATGATTGTGTCAGTCCCCAGCCACCATCCTTGCTCCCTTTGACCGAGATTTTAAGGGTTTGAATTCCATTTACAGCTACCAAATCATATTCAGGCTGATTGGCCCCGTACTGGACTGAGATGTCCCAGCCAAATCTAGAAAATTGTGCGGCTGCGAAGGACTCTGCTGCTGTGGCGACCTGCCAATTGTTTCTCATGATGCGGCCTAACGAGGGGAGTTAACCGGCGTGGCCGATGCGGCGCGGTGAGAGGAGACGAGAA
>DCFP01000014.1 GCA_002319925.1 Holophagaceae bacterium UBA1801
AACCGGGACCTCTAGGGCGTTGCGATCGGACCCGGGAAGCCTCGCGGCAAGTTTGCCGGGAACAAGGGCGAGCAGCCGGCCGTCCTGGGTGATGTGGCAACCCGCGCGGAGACTAGTGTCTGTGGCCTCGTATTCCACCGGCTTATCGCCCAGCCGCACGGCCCTGTGCTCATCGGTGGCGTACCAACAGCCGTCATCGCCGGGGGTCAAGGCTTTCCCTTCGGGGGTTTTCATTGCGGGCTTGAAGGTGTCGCCGGTGATTTCCGAGAGTCCATGGAAATGATCGAGCACGTAAAGGTGGTCATCCATTTTGTAGAATCCGTCCAGGCTGCCCATGGCACTGGGCAACGCCAGGTTCGTGATCTGGCCGGTGGCATCGACCCGTGAAAGATGACTCGCGTAGCCCAGGGTTCCGCGTGAATCCTGCACCACGAAGCGGAGATCGATGTAGACCTCGCCGGAATCAAGGCTCGCGAGCAGTGCATTGCCTGCGGTCTTCAGGGGATTCCAGCCAAGGTCCTTCCGCCACAGGACCTTGCCGGCTTGATCGAACTGCAGCAGCGCCGTTCCCGATGATGGGGCACCTTTGGCAGGTCCGAACACCACGAGACCCTTTTCGTTGGCGTCCATGAGCTCGATTTGGATCTCGCTTGGCACATCGAACTCGCCGACGATCCTGCCCTCACGAATTCCCGCCACATGCTGGCCTTCGATCCGCATCCACAGAGTGCCATCGGGGGACAGGGCATACTGGCGTCCGGCGGGGCGCAGGAATCTGTAGATCCACACATGGCCGAGCCCCGCTACCTCCAATTGTCTGGAGAGGAGATTCGTGGCTGAGGCGACGCCTGAAACCGACGCTCCAGCCAGGCTCATGGCTGCGATCTGATGGAAGGCATCCAGGTAGGCCGCGCGGGCATCAAGCAGAACCTTGTGTTTGGCGAAGTCCATGGTGGCTTTCATGCGGCCTGCTTCCTCCGCCGAGCCCGGCGGGAGAAGGATGTCTCCTCCGCCAAGAATGCCCGGTGGCACGGGCTCGTCCAGGCACCGGGAGTAGTGCAGGATGAGCCCGCGCAACGCGGCGAGGCTCATCTGATGGAGCCGCCGGACACTGGCTGGATCGCCTATCTCCAGCGCCTGCCGGAGATCCTGGTCCATGCCCGGAATCTCCTTCGTCATCAATTCGATGGCCTTGGGCGGGGCAGGAAGCCCACCCTCTTTCAAGGTATTCGAAGCCGCTTTCTCAGTCTTGGCGAGGATGGCCTCCATCCGGTGGGCCATGGCCCGAGGCTGGTTCTTGTTGCATCCCACCAGGCCAACCAGGCCGGTGAGGCTGAGTGCCAGCATGAGGAAACAGGGCAGAGCCTTCATTCAATCCTCCGCATCCTGTTCGGGAAGGGCCCAGGCCCGCGTCATTTTTCTCAGCGCGGGATGCGTCAGCCGGGCCGCAGCGAGCAGCCGTTCTTCCATGGTCAAGGCCTTGATCCACGGCGCGCCTTGGCCGAGCACCAGGTTGCAATCGGGCAACTGCAGGGTCCGGTCCATGGCCCAGAGCACCTGATGGGCCACGGGCTGGATCTCCCGCCACCTGGAATGCACGAGAGCGTCCAGATGAGTGGTCTGCAAAGGAGGCTGGATCATGGCCACGAGCTGCTCTCCGCTCAGTTTGGGATGCTGCAGGAAGGCCAGGATTACGCCGGAATGGGGGATCTTCCAGACCATGGACCACATGGGCCGCGGAGCTCGGTAGGCGAAGCTGCGCCGCTCGCCGATGCTCATGCCGCCCCAGAGGACCTGCAGACGCTCCGTGGCCACCGAGCGGGCCTTGGGGTGAGCCGTGGGGTCATCCGCGATGGAAGCCAGGGACCTCCACGGAAGGCGTGCCAGGAGCTGCAGACGTAGGGGCTCCGAAGTCTTGCGGTGCTGTGCGATCCACCGGAGCAGCAGGGGGCGTTTCCGCATGTCCGGCAATGCCGCGGCCGCCTCCAGCCATTCCCTGGGCGGCGAGGGATGCCGCAGCATCCGCAGGAACTGGGGCCAAGGCACTTCTGGGGGAAGAGACCATTCCATTCGGGGACACCTGTGCCATTGTGCCCTGGATGAGTCAAACTCTGGGGATGGTTACCGGATTCTCCATCCTCGGGCGGGGCCGGGCAGGCCGGTCTCTGGCCTCGGCCTGGAACGGGCGCGTGGCCCTGTGCGCCCATGACGAACGGCCCTCGGGCTTCGTGATCCTGGCCGTTCCCGATCGAGCCATCGCCGAGCTGTCCCGCCATTTCCAGGGCCGATGCCTGCACCTGAGCGGGAGCCTGCACTTGCCGGACGTGCCCTGTGCCCATCCCCTGACCAGTTTCGATGGAACCCCGCAAAACTGGCGGGACACGCCCCTGGCCCTCACGGGGAATGTTCCTGAATTCATCCAGCGGGCCTTCGAAGAGCTGGGATTCAAGCCCTTCCAGCTCGATGCGGAGCAGAAGGCCCTGTACCACGCCTGTGCCGTGCTGGCCTCGGGTCACGCCGCGAACCTGTGGCTGGGGGCAGCGAGGCTGTTGGCGGATGCGGGCATCCAGCTTCCCGGGCGCGGGCTCATGCCCTTGGCCGAAGCCACAGTGAGGAACATCTCCGAACACGGCGAAGCGGGGCGCACGGGGCCCTTCGCGCGGGGCGACGAAGCCACCATCCGCCGGGATGCGGAGGCGCTTCCGGAAGCCTGGCGCGAGCTCTTCCTCAGCCTCGGTCCTCTGGAATAGCGGGGAACTCCTCCCGGGGGAAGCCCGCCGGGATCGCGCAGAGGGGTTCGCCATCCAGGGCGTACTTGCGCCGCAATTTCTCGAGGGATTCCAGGAGGGTTCTCGAGGCCATGTGGAAGCGCCCGATCTGAAACACCATGTCCATGGAGGATTTCTCGATCTCGTCGTTCAGGACCATCTGGATGGCGAGATCGTGGGTGAGCCGATGCTGTTCCTCGATGCTCCTGAACAGGGGCTCCTGAGCATAGGTCGAGGCCGCGGTCGTGATCCACTGGCCCAGTTCGCAGGTATCGCTTTCGATCGCCTCGGTCCTGGCGGGGTTCTTCCGGCGCTCCCGGCCGAGCAGAATGCGCCTGAGACGCTGCTTCCAGGCCAGATGCTGGGAGATGGCTACGGCGAATTCCACGGTCCCTCTGGATGGTTATGCGGGAAATGTAGTGCGGAAATGCCTTTCTGGCGATACCTGTCTTCCTGAATTCTTATCCCGGATCCTGCGATGCAAGGATTCAAGACAAATAGGGAACCGCGAATTGCGCGAAAAATCGCGAAAGTAAAGTCGGAATGGAGAAGGTTATCCATGCGTTTCCTTCTCGAAGGCGCAAAGCGCTTTTTCGCGGTTTCAACTGCATGATGCTGGCCTAAGTATCCGGTCTGCTCAACGGAAAGCCCCGGGTTGGCTATGCTGGAGCCTTTCTGCCATCCTCGCGGAACCGGAGGAATCACATGCCAGCCAGGGGCTCCCAGAAATCTTCCAATCAGGCGGCCATCCGGTTCACGGTCCGTCCCCTGGACCTGCCGCTCCATGAAGTGGAAGTGGAGATGAGCCTTCCCGCTGAGGCCGTGAAATCCGGCGCCGTGGCGGCCCTTCCGTCCTGGACCCCGGGCTCCTATCTGGTCCGGGACTACGCCCGGTTCCTGGATCGGGTCGTGCTGAGGGATTCGCGTGGCAATGCCATTCCCATCGCCAAGCTGGACAAGCAGCGGTGGAGTATTCCGGCCCTCGAGGCGGGCGGGACTTTGAGCTATCGGCTCTACTGCAACGATCTCACGGTAAGAACCAATCATGCGGATGCGGTCCATGCCCACCTTGTGGGTTCCGCGTCGTTCCTCTATCTCGAAGGTCAGCAGAACCGGTCCTGCGAAGTGCGGTTCGTGGGCTGGCCCCAGGATTGGCGGGTGGCCACGGGGCTGAAAAAGCAAGGCGTGACCTTCCTGGCGAAGGATCATGACGAACTCGTGGATTCCCCCTTCGAGTTGGGCACGTTCCGGCTTCACGAGTGGACCTGTGGGAAGGCGGCCTTCGAGTTCGCGATCACGGGTGAACACTGCGGCGACGAGAGCCGGATCCTGGAGGGCACCAAGCGCATCGTCGAGGTCTGCGGGAAGATGTTCGGCGGCTTCCCCTTCGATCGTTATGTGTTCCTGCTCACCTTCAGTCCAGGTGCGCGGGGTGGGCTCGAACACCGGGATTCCACGTCGCTCCTTGCGGATCCCTTCGGCCTGGACAAGCCCGATGGCTACTACGATCTCTTCACCCTCATCGCCCACGAGTTCTTCCACGCCTGGAACGTCAAGCGGCTGCGGGCTTCCGAGCTGGGTCCCTTCGATTACAGCAAGGAGAACATGACCAAGCTGCTCTGGTTCCACGAAGGCTTCACCAGCTTCATCCAGTACAGCCTGGTGCTGAAAGCGGGCGTGGCGCCATGGTCCTGGGTGGCCCGGAAACTGGCCTCCACGTGGACGGACAACACGACCCGCCACGGCCGCCACGAGCAGAATCTCGAGGAATCCAGCTTCGACGCCTGGATCCGCTTCTACAAACCCACGGAATTCTCCACCAACAGCACGGTCAGCTACTACGAGAAGGGTTCCCTGATCGCCTGGATGATGGACGCCAAGTTCAGGCTGGCCACGGGGGGTAAGAGCGGTGTCGATGACTACTTCCGCCTGCTGTGGAAGAAATTCGGCGACGGCCACATCACGGACGCGGATCTCAAGGAGGCCTACCGGACGTTGAGCGGCGAGGACCCCGGGCCCTTCTGGCAGCGCTACATCGCGGGCGTCGCGGAGCCGGATGCGGAACCGATCGAGCGGGCCTACGGCCTGAAGCTCGCGCGGCTGGCACCCTGGGAAGCCTTGACCGCTGAGGATGCCAAGGATCCCGAGACCCTTGCCCGGGCGCGGGTCTACACCGGGCTTTCCTTCCTGGGGGAAAGCGCGTCCATCCTGAATGTCGTGCCTGGTTCGCCCGCGGCGAAGGCGGGCATGGCCTACAACGAAGAGGTGCTGGCGGTGAACGGCTGGCGGACCCACTCGGCGATGGAGATCACCCGCCGCCTCGGCGACCGGAAGATCGGCGACACGGTCGAGGTCATCACAACGGACCGCGGACGGGTGAAGCGGTGCAGGCTCGTGGTCGAGGAGAATCCCCAGCGCATCACGCGGATCGTCCCTCAGCCCAAGGCTTCCACGGCACAGAAGAATGCCTTCAAGGACTGGACGGGCCAGCCGTTTCCCGTGGTCAAGAGCCGGATGTGAACGATGGCGGTGAAGCGCGTCAATCCTCTCGATTGGGATCTGGGCAATGTGCCGCCGAACATCGCCTGGGGCGGTGTCGACGAGGCGGGCCGGGGCGCGTGGGCGGGACCGGTCGTCGCCGCCTGCGCGGTTCTGGACCCGGACGCGGTGCAACGCTGGGCGCATGTCCTGCGCACGGCCAAAGACAGCAAGAAGCTGTCGCCGGATAAACGTGAATCCATCGCGGCAGAGTTGAAGATGGTTCTCACGGCCTGGGCGGTGGCCGAGGTGGACAACATCGCCATCGATCGCGACAACATCCTCCAGGCGACGCTGGAAGCCATGCGCCAGGCCATCCACCAGGTCGCGGTGAAGCCCCGGATCCTCTTCGTGGATGGGGATCGGGCGCCCCGTTCGGGGCTGCCGGAACGCCTGCTTGTGGAGGGTGACGCCATCAGTTGCGCGGTGGCCGCGGCGAGCATTCTAGCAAAAACCCACCGGGACGGATTGATGCGGAAGATGGAGACCGCCTGGCCTGGCTACGGTTTCTCACACCACAAAGGCTATGGCACGCCCGAGCACCAGCGGGCCTTGAAGGAATTCGGAACCTGCGCCATCCACCGCTTGAGCTATGCGCCCGTGACGGGGCACCAGCGTCTGGACGAGAAATTGCGCAAAGGTTTGGAGGATGGACTGGAGGCCTGCACCTCCGTGGCCCAGCTCCAGGTGTGGGTGGAGATGGATCTGCGGCCCGCCTATGGCTGGCTGAAGCTCGAGTGGGTCGAAGCCCTCCGCAGAACCTATGGGGACAAGCTCGCGCGGCTCGCCCTGGAGCAGGAAGAGCGCGCTCCGGGATGAAAAGGCTTGTTTTGGCCAAGCGCGGTCATTGGGGTAGCATGGGCCTTGACCGATCCGATGTGGAGTACCTATGAAACGATGGATTCTCGGACTGCTGCTCGGTATGTCCTCGGTGTTGTGGGCTCAGGCTCCGAACCAGGAAGTTGTGCTCTCCGCGACGGCCGGGTCCAAGGTCGGGATCGCCCTGGCGAGACCCCAGATCGCGGGCATAGACGAAGCGGTGATCAACCGCGAGTTTCGGGATGTGATCCAGCGAGATCTGGAAGAGGCGGGACCCTTTGCGGTGCTGAAGAACAATCTGCCGGCCGGCTCCGAGCCTTCGTCATACCCAGCCTGGATCAGCGCCGGAACGGACTGGCTCCTGATCTGCGGCATCACCAAGACGCCATCGGCGGATGTGGAAGTGGTTCTTCAGGTCATGGACGTGAAGCCCGGGAAGCCGGTCTTCAACAAGAAATACACGGGCAAGGAAGGGGCCCTGCGCCGGATCGCCCACACCATCTCCGACGATCTGGTGGCGCGGCTGACGGGCGACAGAGGCATCGCCAACTCGCGGATCGTCTTCGTGCGCCAGCTGTCGCCTGGCGTGAAGGAGATCTTCCAGATCGACCGGGATGGCGCGAACCTGTCGCAACTGACGGACTATAAGAGTCTGACCCTTTCTCCCTCGGTGAGCGAGGATGGCCGTCTCGCCTTCATGACCTACAAGGGCGGCGCTCCCGAAATCTGGGGCCAGATGAAGCCGGGGGGCCCGAATGTGAAGCTTTACCCCCGTCCCGGGAGCCCAGAAGGCCACTGCTTCGCTCCGGCCTGGTCGCCCGACGGCAAGCGGCTGGCGCTGGTGCAGGGAGACCGCAAGGGGAACAGCGACATCGTGATCCTTGACGTGGAATCCGGCCGCGTACGGCGCCTCACGGACAGCAACTGCATCAACACCGAGCCCTGCTGGAATCCAGCGGGCACGCAGCTAGCCTTCACCTCCGACCGCGAAGGTTCGCCCCAGGTCTACCTGATGGAAGACGACGGATCGAATATGCGGAGACTCACTCAGGAGGGCAGCTACAACGCGAGCCCAGCCTGGAGTCCCAACGGTTCGATGATCGCCTATGTTTCCCGCTTCGAAGGGAAGTTTGATCTGTTCGTCTACAAACTGAGCGAGGGCAAGTCGTACCAGATCACCACGGGCATCGCCAGCTCCGAATCGCCCACTTGGTCTCCCGATGAGCACCGGCTGGTTTTTTCCAGCGGCAGCCGCGGCGGTATGCAGCTTTACACTACGGACCTTTCAGGCAATACTCTGCGAAGGTTGACGGAATTTGCAGGCTGTCAGAGCCCTAAATGGCTCAAAATCCACTAAAAACCATTGATCCCTGTTTCAGGTGCGTTGCTACACTAGGTCCAAGCCGGAGGAAACAAACATGCGTATCGCGCGGAACCTCATCCCACTCACCGTCCTTATGACCATGGGTTTAGGCATTGCCTGCAAGAAACCAGCTCCGGCTCCCGAAACGAAGCAGGAAGAGGCTCCTGCGCCCGCTCCGGCCCCGACCCCTCAGGCGGCTCCCACGCCCGCTCCCGCTCCCGAGCCCCTAAAGGCTGACGAAGCCGCCATGATGCGGCAGGCTGCCGACGCCGCGCTGAAGGACATCAATTTCGACCTCGACAAGTCCGACATCCGCGAAGTGGACAAGCCGAAACTCCAGGCCATCGCTGATTTCATGAGGTCCTATCCCAGGGCCAAGGTGCAGATTGCCGGCAACTGCGACGAGCGGGGCACGGTGGAATACAACCTGGCTCTGGGTGAGCGCCGGGCCCATGCCGCCCAGGCCTACCTGGTGAGCCTTGGTACCGACGGCGCCAAGCTCCCCACCATCAGCTACGGCAAGGAACGTCCGAAGGTCCAGGGCCACGATGAAGAATCCTGGCTCATCAACCGTAACTGCGAGTTCACGCTCCAGTAGTGGTTTGCGGACGATCAGAACAGGAGCGGAGGAACCTTTTCCTCCGCTCTTTCATTTAAAAAACTGACGAAAGGGGGGTCACATGCGCGTTCGTCGATGGATCGTGCCCGCCGCGCTGGCCGCGATGGCGTTGAGTATCGGTTGCACCTCGGAGGATCAGCTCAAGAATGTCGAGCAGGAGATCGGGGATCTCAAGATCGAGGTCTTCAAACTCCGGCAGCAGGTGGAGGAAGCCAACAGCAAGGCCACGGAGGAACAGAGTGCGGCTGGCAATGCGAGGACCCTCGACCGCCGTTTCCAGGCCGACCTCCAGGAGACCATGCGGCAACTCCAGGACGCCACGCGCATCCTGAACAACCGCCTGGGCAACGCAGCGGCGTTGCGCACCACCAAGCCCGGGACGACCACGCCCGAGGCCCCCCAGCCCGTGGCATCCAGCGAAGACGAGAAGGCCTTCAACACTGCCGTTCTGGATTACAATCGCGGAAACTACGCCATCGCCGCGGAAAGCCTGAATCTCTTCCTGAAGAGCTATCCCCAGAGTCCCCGCCGCCCGGACGCGCTCTTCTTCCTTGGCTTGTCCTTCTACAACCAGAAGGCCTACGACAAGGCTCAGCAGGCCTTCGATCAGATCATGCGGGATCACGCGAATTCCAGCCAGTTCCTGCCAGCCAAGCTCAAGCGCGCTCAGTGCCTAGGAAAGCAGGGACTGAAGCCGGCTGCGGTGAAATCCTTCAAGGAAATCGTGGATGGCTTCCCCGGAACGCCCGAGGCCCGGACGGCCCAGCAGGAGCTAAGCGACCTGGGCTTCTAGACCGGATTAGCAGCTCCGCGGCGGGTCATGGTTTCACGGCCATGACCTGCCGCAGCAATTTGGCGCAGGGCGCGACAGCACTGCCTTGACAAGGCGGGGAAGGCAGGAGGCTTCTGAGCCTTTGATCTCTCTTTCCCATGGGCAGCGAAGACAGATCTGCCGCAGGGATCCAGACAGAACCAGCCGGTGCCTTGAACCTCTCGGGCAGCCCGATGGACACTGGGCTCACGTGTTCCTTCCGGTGGCTGTAGACCTGTATCCAGCCTGCCCATGTTTTTATATCCAAGGCCTGGTATGGATCGGGTGTTTCCGCGGCGCGATCTTTGGTTTCCAGGAATCCCAGCTCCACCACCGGCCAGCGCCAAAGGCCCGACAGCAGGCCCTTTGCAGAAGGCTGGAGCACGAGCCAGTGCGCCTCTGCCTGAAGGGCAATGAGCCAGAGATCAATTTCGCGGATGGCTACCGGAGTCCGCGTGACTGGAATCCGATCCGTGACGCCCAACTGGCGAGCCTTGCAGCAGGGCGTCATGGGACACAGTGGGCACGCGGGTTTCGGGTTGCAGAGGGTCGCGCCCAGTTCCATGACAGCCTGAGTGATCCGGGAGGGACCGAAGCGCACCAGCCCGGGCTTCAGCCAAGCCCTGAGCAAATTCGCTTGGCGGCGGGGATCCTGTTCGATTCCCAAGACGCGCGACAGCACGCGAAAGGCATTGCCATCAAGGGCGGGCTCGGGAAGCTGGAAGGCGATGGACGCCACGGCGGCAGCGGTGTACGGACCAAGGCCAGGCAGGGCGAGGAGTCCTTCCAGATCGCGGGGCCAGTCCCGGTCTGCGATGACCGTGACGGCCCGCTTCAGGAAGCCCGCACGGCGGTAGTAGCCGAGCCCTTCCCAGAGGCGGTGGATCTCATCATCGGATGCAGAAGCCAGGCTCGCAGGATCCGGGAAGCGCTCCATCCAGCGGCGGAAGTAGGGGACGACCGTGGCGACCTGGGTCTGCTGCAGCATCAGTTCCGAAACGAGGACCGCGTAGGGATCGGGATGGGGCAGATCCAGATTCTCCGCGCGCCAGGGCAGGCTGCGCCGGTTCAGCGCGAACCAGTCTGAAAGGGGTCCGAGGATGACCGTGGCGTCGGGAAAGTGGGTCATGGCAGGTAAAAGAAAAGCGCTCCGGAGAGCGCTTTTTGTTGGTGCCCGCGAGCAGACTCGAACTGCTACGGCTTGTGGCCACCACCCCCTCAAGATGGCGTGTCTACCAATTTCACCACGCGGGCAGAGCGGAAATCAAAGGATGCCACGGCTTGCGGCCCCCGTCAATCCTCACTTTTTGGGCGTGGCAGGAGTCGGGGCGGGAGCGGCCGGCGCAGGCGCGGGAGTCGCAGGTGCAGTATTTGTCGAGACCGGAGCGGACGAGGCGCCCTTGTCCAGCACGGACCGGGTGGACTTGACGATCGTGATTTCGATGATCAGGCAGGAGGCGAGGAAGATGGCCGCGAGCCAGTAAGTCACCTTGGCGAGCACGGGCGCTGCACCCTGGGCGCCGAAGGCGGAATTGGCGCCGCCGCCGCCGAAGGTCGCGCTGAGGCCGCCTCCCTTGGCTCCGGGCTGAAGAAGAATGCAACCGATGAGCATCACGCCCATGATCACGCTGAAAGTCACTAGGAATCCGCTCATTGGTTCTCCGAACCTGCCATTTTACCAGCCTCCGCGAGGATCTCCAGCACGTTATTCCTCGGCGGCGCTGGGGCTGCGCTCCTGCTCCAGCCAGCGATTGATGGTCTCTTCCGTCACCCCCAGTTTGGACAAGTGCTCGGAGGCCATCTTAAGGCTCTGGCCTTCGTCGCGGCAAAGGAGGAGGCGCCGCTTCCAGGCGTCCAGAGCGCGTTCCCGCAGATTCGTTTCGCCGGCGGTCATGCGGCGCTCGAGGATGAAGCCCAAGTTGTTGGCGGCCTTGCGGTGCTGGGGGTCGAAGGTCAGGGCCTTCTCGTAGGCTTCCGTGGCCTCCCCCAGCTTGTCGCTGATCTCCAGGGCCACGCCCCGGGCGTTCCACACATCGGGATCCTCCGGCGCCAGGGCCATGGCTTCCTTCACCATGCGGAGCTGGTCGTCAAGCCTCTGCATTTGCCGGTAGCACTCGGAGAGCCCAAGGTAGGCGCTGTATTCGCCCGGATCCGATTCCAGGGCGGCTAGGAAGCAGCGCTCGCTCTCCGTGGGTTGGCCCATCTTCAGCAGGACGTAGCCGAGCTGCACCTGGATATCCGCCGCCTCGGTGTCCCGGGCCAGCGCCTCGCGATAGCAGCGCAGTGCGTCTTCCCAGCGCTTGTCTTCACGCGCCAAGTCCCCGAGGGCTGACCAGGGGTTGGCGGACTCGGGGTCGGTTTCCGTGGCTAGGGAGAAATAGGACACGGCGCCGTCGCGGTCGCCCAGGTCCCTCCGGATCTCACCCAGCATCGCGTAGGCTTCTGCGAGCACTTCCGCGGGCGGCGCCAACAGCAGGAGCTGGTGCAGTTCCGCCTGGGCCATCTCCAGATGCCCCTGCTCGGAGAACAATTCCGCGAGGATGAAATAGCTGGCGGGCTCGCGCACCTGCAGGCTCCGGGCTCGGTGGATGCAGCGCAGTCCTGCTTCCATGTTGTTCCGGCGGAGCAGCGTCTCGCCCAGGCTGTGCCAGCCCCAGAAGTAGTTTGGATCCACGTCCAGCGCAGCCACGAACTGGGCTTCGGCGCCCTTGGCATCCTCCAGCTGGTCGCAGGTGATGCCCAGCAGGCGCAGGGTGCGTGGATCCCTCGGTTGCAGACTGAGGGCCTTCAGGAACCAGGTCTTGGCTTCGGATGGGGTGTCTCGCTGCAGGCAAAGGAGGCCCATGAGTTCCAGGGTCTTGGGGTCCTGGCCGTTGCGTTCGAGGGCCTGGCGCAGCGCTCGTTCGGCGTCATCGGGCCGTTGCTGCAGCATGCGCACGTAGCCCAGATTGCGGCACGGCGTGCCATCGGAGGGATTCTCGTCCCGCACTGCTTCCAGCTCGCGGTGGAGGTTGTCCAGCTCCTCCAGCGCGGCGTGGTCGCCTTCCGCCACGATGCGCTCGAACCAGGCTTCGCCATCGGAGCGGTTCTCTTCCAGCAGGCGATCCAGGATCTCCGCGGCGTCCTTGTGCATGCACCGGCCGTTCATGGCCTTGGCGAGCTGCAACAGGGATTGGGATGCCGCGGCGGAGTCGTTGCGGAGGGCGGTGATTTCAGGATCTAGCAGCCGGAGCCAGGAGCAGGGCATGGGATGACCTCAAAAGTTGCTCCCACAGCTTAGCAGGCTAGTGTGTTCCTAGAGCCTTCTCGATCCCTTCGCAGAGCAGCCTCGCCATGGCTTCCCGGGTTTCCCGGGTGGCCGAGCCCAGATGGGGCAGCAGCACGGCGTTGGGAGCGGTGAACCAGGCAGGGTTTACCTCTGGCTCGCCGTCGTACACATCCAGTCCCACGCCGCCGAGGTAGCCGGAGTGCAGCTTCTCGAGCACCGCGGACTCGTCCATGATGTTGCCTCGCGCGGTGTTGATGATGACTGTGCCCTGGGGCAGGAGGCTGAGCATCTTGCGGTCCAGGATGCCTCTCGTTTCATCCGTCAGGGGGCAGTGCAGGGAGAGCACTGCGCATTGCGGCAGCATTTCCTTCAAGGGCATGCGGCGGCCGATGGATGGCCCGAAATCCACGGGATGGTTCTTGCCGTCGCGATCCCAGAACACGGGCTTCATGCCGAGAGCCCATACGCGGCGGGCGAAGGCCTTGCCGATGGCTCCGGAGCCGAGGATGCCGCAGACCTTGCCCGCGAGTCCGATGCCCAGTAGTTGATCCGGCGCCCAGCCCTTCCACTTGCCGGAGCGGACGAGCGCCTCACCCTCGGCCACCCTGCGCGTTGCGGCCAGCAGCAGCGTGAGGGCAAGGTCCGCCGTGGCATCGGTGAGCACGCCCGGTGTGTTGATGATGGCAATGCCCAGTTCTTCGCATTTCTTGATGGGCAGATGGTTCACGCCGACGGAGTAGGTGCCGATGGCTTTCAGATTCGGGGCCATCTCCAGGTCCTGTTCACGGACCGGTTCGGAGAGGAGCACGATCATGGCCTCGGCCTTCGCCAATTCCATGCGCCAGGCGACGGAACGGTAGGGCGCGATGCAGAGATCGGGATAGCGCTGGCCGAGGTCCTGGAGCGATCGCCCCACGAGCGGAGAGGTGGAAAGAATGCGCGTCGTCATCGTTGCAGAGCCTTCAAAGCGAGCCGGATGGCTTCCGGAAGAGGCGGTTTCGTGGCCTTGAGTTCGGCCACGATGGGGAGCACCGAATCCTCGCGGAAACCCAGGTTGGTCAGCGCGGAGCGCAGATCGCCTTCCCACGCGTCAAGCGGAGCCGCCGCCGAGCCAAGACCGTCGAGGCCACCCAGGCCACCCAGTTTTTCAGAGAGTTCGAAGCACATTTTCTCGGCGGTCTTCTTGCCGATGCCGGGAATGCGGGTGAGCGACTTCACATCGCGGTTGCGGATGGCCTGGATGAGATCTTCCAACGGCAGTGCGCCCAGGGCCGCCAGCGCCAGCTTGGGCCCGATGCCGTCCACCTTCACCAGCAGCCTGTATGCCTCGCGCTCCTGGGCGCTGGCGAAGCCCAGCAGGCTCAGGTCGTTTTCCCGCAGCAACGTCTCCACGTGCAGGATGACCTGTTCGCCCGCTTCCGGCAGCGATCCATAGGTGCCGAGAGAGATGGCGCATACGTATCCCACACCGCCGCATTCCACGATGGCTTGGCCGGGACGTTTCAGGATGAGTTCACCACGGAGTCGGCCGATCATGGTTCCAGCATAGCGGATTCTCCAACCGGTCTCCGGCAGCCCCAGATGCAGCCGAGGCTGAGTAGGCTTTACCAGCGGGGGCCATTGATCGGGCCTGTGATATTCCCGGAGCCGGACCGGGCAGGTCCATCCGAAACAAGATTTAGCCGAATGGGGATTGCATCCGAAATAGATATGCATGGGAACTTCGATGGGAGCGCGGCTCCGGGGGGCTGAGCATGAAGGTCGAACAACGGCAATGGAACGTGAAGGCTGGCTGGGACCAACCCCTTCCTGGCGCCCTGGGATCCTCGGCCCAGCTGGTGCTGGTCTTCGGGAGCAAGGATGCCCTGAAGCATGAGGAGGCCATGAAGGCGGCCCGGGAGGCTTATCCCGGCGCCCAGTTCTTCGGCTGCTCCACCGCCGGTGAAATCCTGGGCACGAGCGTATTGGATGACACCCTCGTTCTGACCGCCATCCAATTCAAGACCACCCGGATCCAGGGAGCACAAGTGAAGATCGCCCACGCCAGGGAAAGCCATGTGGCCGGGCAGCGCCTGAGCCTGGCACTGAGCAGGGAAGGCCTCGTCCACGTCATGGTGCTTTCCGATGGAACCTGCGTCAATGGCAGTGACCTGGTCGAAGGCCTCACCCAGAATCTGCCGGAACATGTGACCGTGACGGGCGGCCTGTCCGCCGATGGCGACCGGTTCCAGGAGACCCTCGTGCTCTGGGATGGCAAGCCGGAGCCCAACACCATCGCAGCCATCGGATTCTACGGCGAGGATCTGCGGGTCGGATACGGATCCCTCGGCGGCTGGGATCCCTTCGGCCCAGAGCGCATGATCACGCGTTCCCAGGACAACGTGCTCTACGAGCTGGATGGCCGTCCCGCCTTGGATCTCTACCGGGAGTATCTGGGCGAACACGCGAAGGGCCTGCCCGCGGCGGGGCTGCTCTTCCCTCTGAGTCTCCGCACGGATGCAGGCGGCGAGGCCGTGGTCCGGACGATCCTGGGCATCGATTCAGCCACCGGCAGCATGACCTTCGCGGGCGATGTGCCCCAGGGAACTTACGCCAGGCTGATGAAGGCGAATTTCGAAAGATTGATCGATGGGGCCGCCGGCGCCGCCAAGACCTGCCACTCGGCGCTCAGCGGGCTGGAGCCCGACTTCGCCGTGCTCATCAGCTGCGTGGGGAGGAAACTCGTCCTTAAGCAGCGGATCGAAGAAGAGGTGGAAGGCGTGCGAGAGTTCCTCGGCGCCCGCCCGAAGTTAACCGGCTTCTATTCGTACGGAGAGATTTCTCCTTTCGTACAGAGCGCCAAGTGCGAACTGCACAACCAGACCATGACCATCACTGCCTTCGCCGAGGTTTGACGTGGAGAGCGGGATGCATTCGCTCCTCAAGCGGCAATTGAAGCGCCAGTTCGGAGAACAGGTGCCGGAAAACCTCCTGCCGTTCCTGGATGTGATCAACCGCGCCTACCAGGACTTCGATGCCGATCGATTGATGCTGGAACGCTCCCTCGATCTGAGTTCCCGGGAACTGCTCAGGGCCAACACGGACCTGCGCGCCTTGATCGGAGCCTTCCCGGACATCTTCTTCCGCCTGGATCAGGATGGCCGGATCCTTGACTGCAAGGGCGGCTATCAGGAATCCTTCGCGCTGCCGGTGGAACAGCTCATCGGCAAGCGCATCCAGGACATTCCAGCGCCCCGCGTGGGGCAGGCCTTCCAGGAAGCCCTCGAGCGGATCCGCGGAACATGCGCGCCGGTGAGCCTCGAGTATTCCCTGCATCTGCGTGGCAACGAGGAATTCTTCGAAGCCCGGATCCTGCCCGTATTCGAGGGCCAGTTCATGGTCATCATCCGCAACATCACGGAGCGGAAGAAGACCGAGAGCTCGCTGATGTCCGCGCAGGACCAGCTGCGGCAGTCCCAGAAGATGGAGGCTGTGGGCCGGTTGGCGGGCGGCGTCGCCCATGACTTCAACAACCTCCTCACGGCCATCCGCGGCTATTGCGACCTGGCTCTGACGCGGCTCGGGGACGCCATCCTGCTGCGCAAGAACCTGCTGGAAATCCGGAAGGTGTCCGACCGGGCCGCTCTCCTCACGCGGCAGCTCCTGGCCTTCAGCCGGCGCCAGGTGCTGCAGCCGAAACTGCTGGATCTCAATGAGAGCGTGAACAACATGGATGCGCTGCTGCGCCGCCTCATCGGAGAGACCGTCGAGCTGACGGTGATCCTGGATCCGCAATTGCGGCGGGTGAAGGCCGATCCGGGGCAGATCGAGCAGGTGATCATGAACCTGGTGCTCAACGCCCGGGACGCGCAACCGAGCGGTGGCCGCATCATCATCGAAACCGCCAACCAGCGGGACGACGAAGGTCACATGACGAACCAGACGCTGCTCTCGGTCACCGACACGGGACATGGAATGGATCAGGAAACCATGTCGCACATCTTCGAACCCTTCTTTACCACGAAGGTGGCGGGCCGGGGAACGGGCCTTGGTCTCAGCATGGTCTACGGAATCGTGAAACAGAGCGGCGGGAACATCTGGGTGGAGAGCGAGACCGAATGGGGATGCACCTTCAGGATCTCGCTGCCCAGCATCGAGGGCGCGGCTGGGGCCGCACCTGCGGAAGGTGGAGAATTGGGGTCTGCCAGCGGCTCCGAGACCATCCTGCTGGTGGAGGACGAAGACATCGTGCGGGAGGTGACGGGAGACATTCTCCAGACGGTCGGCTACAAGGTGCTGATCGCCCGGAATGGCGCGGAGGCGCTGCGCATCTTCGAAGAGCACCAAGGCCCGATCCAGCTCATGGTGACGGATCTGGTGATGCCGGGCATGAGCGGGCGGGAACTGGCCAAATTCGTCTTAAAGGACTACCCGGCAACGAAGGTGCTTTATACCTCTGGCTACACCGATGACACGGTCTTCTTCAACGGAACCCTGGACGAACATACGCCCTTCCTGCAGAAACCCTTCACGGCGGATAGCCTCACCAGGCGGGTGAGAGAACTACTCGAGATGCCGCCCCGCGCCTGAAACTCATCTCATGGAATAAGCCACTGCTGGGCTACCGGCGGCTCCATTCGAGCCCAGTCGTCAACTCAAGTTGACGTTTGTTTCTGTCGAAAAATACGAGGCATCCCGACACTGGAAGGTTGGATATGGCCAGCGGATATCTAGTCGTCGCAATGGTATTGGTTTCGGCCGCGTTCCAAGGGGCATCGGCCCAGGCCGTCAACAAGGGACTGATTCTCCAGCAGGCCCGGCAGTCCTATTACAGCCTGAGGGCTGAGCACATTGAACAGTGCCGGTGCAAACTGTTGCCGGATTGGCAGTCGCTCCTGGCTGACCTGCGGAAATCGAATCCGGATGGCGCGGATTATGCGGTGAAGAAACTGAGCACAATCCGTTTCACGGTTTCCGTGGACTCGGACGGCAATGCGAATGTCACCCACAACGAGGTCACCGAGGAAAGCCAGCAGATGGCCGATGCCCTTCGCCAGATCTACGGTGGCATGGAGCAGATGATCTCCGGGTTCTTCACGACCTGGTCCGTGTACATGATGTCTCCCGCACTGCCAAAGGCGAACGATGACTATCAATTGACTAGGACCGCCAATGGCTACCGGATCCAGTACAAGGAGGGCACCACCGACATCATCACCGACCTGAGGCTGGACTATTCGATCAGCAATCAGAAGGTCGTGTCCCCGGAGTTCACGAGCACGCTCCAGCCGCATTTCCGCAAGACCCCGGGGGGATTCATTCTCGTGGCCTACGAAGCCACCTACGACAGCGGGAATCCGGCGGAGGAGACGGACCTCCAGGTGGTCATGGACTACCAGGAGGTGAATGGCCTGCAGTGGCCAAATTCCGTCGATTTGACCGGCACGTATGGCGGGACGCCCTTCCAGGTCAATGTGATCTTCACAGGATGTACCGCAACGAAGTCCGAGTGACTCACATCCAACACCGATTCCATGAAGCACAGGCAGGCGAGGCGGTGGCGCCGTAACCGATTGAGGCTCCGCATGCGAGCGCAACTGCCGATTTGTATACCCCTCGCCAGGGTATGTCCGTAAGCTTTTGAGATCGTAATCACTCCTGGAGTCATTGCCCATGCCATGGACGAGATCGCTGCTGGTGGTGGCTCTGCAGATCAGCATCGCCTCCATTCAGACAGCCTCGTGCACTGAGATCACAGCCGCCTCGCCCGTCACTGCCGGGGCCGCAGGACTCAGGGCTTCCGTGCCCGTTCAAAGTGGCTGGACCTACGCCTGGACAGCCAGCAACGGATCGATCACAGCCGGAGCGGCATCCCCTGCGATCACATACACAGCGGGGTCCGCGGGCACGAATCAACTGGCCTGCACTCTGACGGATCTCAAGGGGGCATCAGCATCAGTGATCAAGGATGTCAGCATCATCCCTGCTCCCGCCGCTGACATCACGGCTGAGAATCCCGTGGTTGGGGGAACCGAGGGCCTCGTGGCGGCTGTGCCGGAACAGGCCGGCTGCACCTATGTCTGGGTTGCGACCAATGGCAAGGTCACGGCGGGCGCGGGAACCCATTCGATCACCTACAAGGCGGGTTCGCCTGGAACCGCGACCCTGAAGTGCATTGTGAAGAATCCGGCGGGTACCTCGGTCACGGGCAGCAAGGCGGTGAAGGTGGTGCCGACCTGTGCGACGATCGTGGCGGCTTCCACGGTGACCGCCAATGCTAAAGGCCTGGTGGCACAGGTCCCCAGCACCGTTGGAGCTAAGTACGTATGGACGATTTCCGGTGGCGCCATCACCACGCCCAATGGCGCCAGTACGACCACCTACGTCGCTGGGAGCCAAGGTACGGCCACCTTGAGCTGTACGGTCACGGTCGGCAGTGTGAGCACCAAGAGCAGCAAGACAATCACCATCGTCAACGCGCCCAATGCCACCATCACGGCTGCGAGTCCCGTCACCAAAGGGAAACAGGGTTTGATTGCTACCGTGCTCGCGCAACCGGGATGCACCTTTGACTGGGGTATTTCAGGCGGCGCAATCACCAGCGGGAAGACGAGCCGGAGCATCACCTACACCGCCGGTTCTTCCAGCGCGTTAGTGCTCACCTGCACGGTGAAAAACGCAGCGGGAACCGTGGATACGAAATCCAAGACCGTCACGGTCCTCCCGATGCCGGTCGCCACGATCTCTGCCTCAGGTCCGTTGACCACGGGGACGATCGGCCATCCCGCTTACGTGCCAAGCCAGTCCGGTTGCACCTTTGTCTGGAGTGCGACGAATGCGGACATTACCGCGGGAGTTGGCACCCATGCGGTGACCTACACGGCTGGGACACCGGGCGCAGCCTCGCTTAAGTGCATCGTGAAGAACGCCGCTGGAACGGCGGTCAGCGGGACTAAGGTCATTGCTGTCGTGGCGGTGCCGGTCACCAAGATCACCGCAGCCTCCGTTGTGACCGCGGATACCGCGGGCAATGGGGCCTCCGTGCCCGTCCAAACTGGCTGCAAGTATGCCTGGACCATTTCCGGAGGCATCATCTCCGCGGGGAGCACGAGCAGTGGGATCTCCTACACCGCGGGTGCTGCGGGGACTCTCTCCCTGACCTGCAAGGTGACCAATGCCGCTGGAGCCTCGGGCAGTGGCTCCAAGTCCATTGCCGTCGTGGCCGCGCCCATGGCCGCCATCTCCGCGTACTCGCCGGTGATCTCAGGGACCGCAGACAACGCAGCCGCAGTGCCCGAGCAGCCGGGGTGCACGTTTGTCTGGAGAGCGGCCAACGGCAAGATCGTGGATGGCGCGGGCACCAACCTCATCACGTACAAGGCTGGTACCGTGGGCTCCGTGACCCTGATGTGCACGGTGACCAATGCCGCGGGAGCCGCGGCGAAAGGCGCCAGAACGGTGAACGTGGTTGGCGATGTGAAGCCGCTCCATCCGATGCTTTTCTTTGGCGGTTCGGATGTGGCGACCCTTCGGAACAAGGTCGGAGGAAACCCTTGGAGTGGATGGTACGCGCAAGTGAAATCCTCAGCCAACACCGGTCTCGCGTATTCGGGGCAGGACGAGTCGTTCCTGTCCCGCTATGCCCGCGACATGGCTTTCGTCTACTTGATCGAGGGCGGCGCGGCTTTCCGCGATCAGGCAGTGAACTTCCTCGGCCAGATCGGGACATATGATCTGGACTGGAACGTTTTCGGCTGGACCTGGGGGGGGGAGCTGCTCAACTACGGCATGGCCTACGACTGGATCCAGCCGTTCCTGAGTCCGGCGGAAGACACGGATCTCAAGGCCAAGATCGAGGCTGCCTGCCTGAAAACGTACGCCCTGTACCAGAACCCGCCCTGGTACGGCGGCACGGCCGGCACTACGACCTGGCGCTATTTCGTGAACGTTCGCATGCGCATCGCGGGGGGGCTCGGAATGGCATCGCTCGCGTTGGGTTCCTACGAAGGGGCGGCGGAGCGCGTCGATTACATCTTGGATGATCTCTTCACGGATAAATACGAGGGGGGCGGATACCCGAACGGGATGCCGACCTTCCAGGCGAAGGCAGTGGTGGCCAGGGATGGCATCTACAAGGAGGGAGCGAGTTACGAGAATGACAGTTTCACGTCCCTGTCGCCGTTCCTGCTGGCATATCACCATCACACGGGCCTGGATGCTTTTGCTGGCATTCGCGGGTTCGATCACCGGCTGCAGTTGATGTACAAGACGAGCCTCCAGCTCACGATGCCGAACGGAAGCATGCCGACCGTCAATACCGGCTGGATGGGGCCCATCGCCACGAACGAAGTGGTAGCGAGCCTCATGCCCAATGGGGCCGAGCAGATGTGGTACTGGAACACCTTCACCCGGCGAACCGCCTGGATGCCGGTCCTGACGCTCCTCACCTACGATCAGGCGCTGGATGCCGCCGCGCATCCGCCGGCTTACACCTCCCAGATCCTCAAGACCGCCGCGGTTTTCCGCACGGGATGGACCGCGGACGACACCTGGCTTCTCCTTGATTCCGCAGATGAACCCTGCCGGTCCGTGCATGACCAGCCCAGCCAGACATCCATCTCGATGTATGCCCGAGGTGCGTACCTTCTCATCGATCCGGGTGATGGCCGCCAGTACGGAGATGATTCGGTGGAGCACGCATGGATCAGCGAGAGCCCAGCGGCGCACAACCTGGTGACCATCGACGGAATGGAAGGGCCCATTGGAACCGCTCCGGCGACGCCCACCAAGGTCTGGCGCTACGGGGGGGACACGCAGCCGGTCGCGGATCCGGCCATCCTGGACGAGGGCTTCACTTCTCCATTCTTCGACTATGCGGAGACACGCATCAATGGCTACGCCAATGCCCCGGATGTGAGCAGCCGGCGGAGCATCTTCTTCCCCGCAAAAGAGTACGTCGTGATTCTGGACGAACTCGATTCCGCCAATACCCATCGCTACGATCAGCTGCTTCACTTCGGGGGGAAACTGGGGTCCGGACAATTCGATGGCACACTCACCGTGAGCACGGATGAAGCGACCTGGGACACCTGGAACGCGAACGGGGAAGCAGTGGAGTTGCGCACGATCTTTCTGAATCCCGGAGCCACCCTGACGGCCCAGAAGGGGCCCACCGACTGGGCCTCGGATCAGATCGTGGACCATTCCTATCTGCGTGCTTCCAGACAGGGGTCCGATTGCGATTTCCTCACCCTGCTTCTGCCGTGCAAGACAACGGAACCCGCGGCTCAGTTGACACGCCTTGCCGGTAGCGGATCCGTGGGTGGAACGTTGACGCTGGGCGTAAACACCGATACGCACGGTCTCGCCATCAACGGTGGCACCGCCATCTCCATAGGCCAGCTCCAGGCCAATGCGAAATATGCCTTCGTGCGCGAAACCTCGGGAAGTCCCTCCCTTTTGGCGCTCAAACGCGGCAAGCAGCTTACCTATGCGGGTGATCGCTGGATTGATGTCAGCGCCAATACGACACTGACTCTGGACGTCAGCGATTCGGGTGCCTGCAGAGGAAGAATCGCCTATCCAGGCAGCAAGGTGTCCCTGTCGATCCGCAAACCCGCGGGCCGAACGGCGAAAAAGGTCACGCTCAATGGAACCGCCCTGCCGTTTACCCATGCCAACGGCATGGTCGCATTCTCACTAACCGCGGGCGGGAACCTGGCGATCGAATACTGATCCCGACTCGTGCCGGTCTGCCTTCGAATGCTTGCGTCGAAACGAAAAAACCTCCCGGACTTCTGGGAGGTTTTTGGTGGAGCTGATCAGGATCGAACTGACGACCTCTGCAGTGCGATTGCAGCGCTCTCCCAGCTGAGCTACAGCCCCATGGGAACTACCAGTCTAGCGGACCTTGGCCCCCAGTCAATGCAGGCTACATCAGTTCTTCCATACAGATCCTCAGGACCTCCGGGCCCGGTTTCACTGTAGCCTGGGGCAGGGTGGCGACGGGTTCGTCCACCAGGTGCATGAAATCGTGGACGGTGGGCTTTCCGGGCTGGATGTAGAGCAGGCCTGTGAGGAACTCCCCTTTGTCCCTGGATTCGTGGATGGCCCGGTGGGCCGCGAACCGGTCCGTGGGATCGTATTCCGCGTGGGTGGACCGGAAGGTGATCCGCGAGCCGTCGGGGAACTCCACATCCATGGATTCGCCGGGGGCCATCTCGACGGAATTGAGTTCGTAGTAGGGGATGAAGTCCAGCTCATGGAGCGGGACTTCCTTGTCCTTGACCGTCTTGTAGGCCTTGGTGGAGCCTTCGTGGTTGTTCCAGGTGACGCAGGGGCTGATGACATCAATGAAGGCCGTCCCCTTGTGGGCAAAGGCCGCTTTCAGGATGGTGTTGAGCTGTTTCGGGTTTCCGCTGAAACTGCGAGCCACGAAGCCGCAGCCCAGCTCCAGGGCCAAGGTGCAGGGATCGATGGGCGGGATTTCGTTGATGGTCCCGTGCTTGAGCGTGGAACCCACATCCGCGGTGGCGGAGAACTGGCCCTTGG
>DCFP01000081.1:0-42971 GCA_002319925.1 Holophagaceae bacterium UBA1801
CAGAGGCAACGTCCGGGTTGAACGACAGGCTAGTCCGCAGCTTTCGCGATGACTTCACGCTCGTGATTCTGTGCAAGCTGGGTCAATGGATCAAGATAGTGGCGCTTCCAGTAGGACAGAGCGAAATGCCGCACGAGCCAGCCGTACAAAGGGCGGAGCCACTTGCGGCGTACCCTGACGATGTAGGTGTAAGCGATCTGAGTGCCCTGGGGTGCATCGGTGAGAACAAACTCCTCTTTGCCGGTGGTGCCGAACGTGTGGTTGAACGTTGAGCAGCGATATCCAGTACCGGGAAAGAGCTCAGCATTGATCGTAATGCGAACTGCCGGGAAGAATCTTCCGAAGGACGCAGCCTCCACCTCAATGGTCAACCGATCCGCACTCCGAGACGTCACGCAGGCAGAACGCGCGAGTTTCGGGAAGTACACTGGGAATCTCTCGAAATCGGAGGCTACGGCGTAGACGGAGTGCCTGGGGGCTGGAATCACCCAAATGGCCCGAATGGCTAATTCGTCAGATTGCTCGGTAATCGAGTCCATAGTGAGCCCCGTGTTTAGAGGGTACGGCCTAACTCCAGTTTTCCAGCAATGCTTCCGCCACGGCCGCTGGTCCTTGGTTTTCCAGCCCGGCATGGCGAGCCGTGTATGGGTCCGCCCGACGAAAATCCCTGCGTGGAAAACCGCGCGAAAGACGCGCCCGGCGGTGTTTGGTGAGACTCGGGGCTATCGAAGCGCTTGAGCAAATCGCCTTCCAGGAAATGATTGGTGTAGAGAATGAAATCCTTGGTTGGAGCCATCAGCAAATATCATTAGGAGGTACACGGGGAGTTTTCATGGAAACCTTCCGCTGGGATCCAAGATTCGAGACCGGGCTGAAGATCGTGGACCAGCAGCACCAGGGCCTAGTGGCCCTGATCAACCGCTTCAGCGCCTCCCTAAGGGGCGTGGCGCGAGTGGGTCCCGACACGATCGAGGAAGTCTACGGCGAGTTGGCTGGTTACGCTCATACCCACTTCCAGACCGAAGAGGACCTGATGCGGGCGGCAGGCGTGGATGCGCGTCATCTGATGCCACATCTCGAGGAGCACAACTCCTTCCTCGCGAATGTGTCCCAGATCCGTGAGGAGGCCGGAACGCAATTGGCCGCAGGGGCTCAGCCCTTGCTGAACTTCCTCACCCGATGGCTGGCCTACCATATCCTCCACACGGATCAGGCTATGTCACGCCAGATCGCGGCCATACGTAGCGGAATCGCTTCATCCACTGCCTATTCCTCGGATATCGCGGGGGACGATGCTGCCAGCTCCCCTCTTTTGGAAGCAATGGCTGGCCTCTTCGAACTGGTTTCTGAACGAAATCGCCAGCTCTTCGAAGCGAATCAGTCCCTAGAAACCAAAGTCCGCGAACGCACTCAAGCCCTGTCGGAAGCCAACCAAACGCTGCTCCAAACCATCACGAACCTCAGGTCCGAGCGCGAGCAGACCCTGCGCCTGAGCCAGGAATTGACTGAGGCCAATCTTCGTCTCGAGACCCTAGCCATGACCGATTCGCTCACGGGTCTCCACAACCGCCGATACGCCATGGAGCGGTTGATGACCGAGCTCTCGGCCGCCAAACGCCACGAGACGCCGCTCTCCCTGGTGCTGCTCGATGCGGATGGCCTGAAGGTGGTCAACGACACCTACGGGCACGATGCGGGAGACGCTTTAATCCGCGTACTTGGAATTACGCTGAAGCAATGGTTCAGAGCTGATGACGTTGTCTGTCGAATGGGCGGGGACGAGTTCCTGGTCATCTGCCCGCATACCGATGGTGCGCGCGGCCACCAAGTGGCCGAGCGCGTCCGCGCTGCCGTCTCCAGCATGCGAGTCCCCACGGGGGAGGGTGAATGGAAAGGAAGCATCAGCATCGGCCTCGCCGCCCTCAGCCCGAGTCTGCATGATGTGAAAGCCCTCATCAAGGCTGCGGATGCGGCGGTCTATGAGGCCAAGCGCCAGGGGAGGAACCGCGTGGTCGTTCATCAACCATCCTGAGAAAAGACCACAGCGTTTCTACCCAAGGCCAAAACTCAGATCAGGAGCCGATCCCACCGGCGCAGTGCCAGCTTTCAGCCCAAGCTCTCCAGCAACGCTTCCGCCACGGCCGCAGGGCCTTTGGTTTCCCAGCCCGCCATGGCAAGCCGTGTGCGGATCTGACCAACGAAAATCCCTGCCTTGAACGCGGCGCGGAAGATGCGCTCGGCCAGGGCTTCGTGGGCTTCGCGGCACTGGGGCGCGCCGAAGGGATTGGCGAAGTAGCTTTCGGTGAGACCCGTCGCCGTAGTGGTGCCCTTGCCCATGGCGCGACCGGCGCTGAAGGTGGCGAGGGCGGCCTCCGCACTGTCGAAGCGCTCGAGCACGTCGCCTTCCTCGAAGTTGTTGGCGTAGAGGATGAAATCCACGGGATGGGGCGTCAGCACTTCGTCCAGGGTGGTCACGGGGATCACGACCCGGGCGTTGACCTTGTGGGGGCTCATGAAAATGGCGCGGTCGATCTGGCCGAAGGCGTAGCCGCGGTGCAGGTCGTCCAGACGCACGAAGGCGCCGGTTTCCGTGCCGTAGCCGAGGATCCTGCCATCGGGCGTCAGCTCCAGGCTTCCCATATCGTCGGCCACCACGGTGAGCGCGCGCACACGTTTTCCCGCAAGCGTTCGGAAGGCCTCGATGGATTCCGACTTCCCGGTGGCGGTGTCGCCGATGATGAGGACCCGCGCGCTGCGGCCCTTGTCGAGGGTGATGTCCACGAGCGCGCCGTGGAAGGGCAGACGGCCCTTTCGCAGCATGGCGACGTTGTGAAGGGTGAGGGCCATCTTCTTGAGGTAGCCGAAGTAGGCGTACGCATCGCCGCTGGGAATGGCCGCCGTGAGCAGGCCCGAGGCGTGCTCGTGAAAGACGGTTGGGTTGCCTTCCCAGGCGCGCAGGTGTTCCATGGGCACGCCGTACGCGAACATGGCGTCGGGACCCCGCGCGATCTGCGCATCGGTGGCCAGTTCGAAGAGATTCGCCAGGGCGCAGCCCAGGCCGATCTGGCTCACGTGGAAGGCGGCGAAAATGACGAGGGGACCCACTTGCGCCGGATAGCAGAGCCACTCCGAGGGATCGGGCCGGTAGCCTTCCAGGGGATCGCGATCGACAGGATCAAAGCGGCCTGAGCGCGTGTTCGAAGCCGGATCCAGGATCATGGGCGGGTCGATCCAAATCTGGCGAATGAAGGGCACTTCGGACCACAATTCGCGCAGACCTTGCGGCAATGGGCAGGCCTTGGGCACCGCGATGAGGCCCACGTTGCAGCCTGCGGGCACCTGGCGGTAGATGCGCGGATGGTCGCCGCAGATGTTCTCGTGGATATCGCGATAGGCGCCGCGGATGAGGTCCACGAGGATTTCCAGGGTCGAGTTGAAGGCCCGGTACGGGCGGCGGTCCAGCGCCCCGGGACCCGGTTCGCTGAGGAGCACCATGAAGCGGTTGAAACTGCGCCAATGGTTGTAGAACTCTTCCACCAGCTCGCGCAACACCAGTCGCCCTTCCTTGGTGAGGAAGTCCACCGCCTGGGGAATGCGCAGGGCGGTGTCCTCCAGCGTGGCTTCCGCAAGGCTACCCAGCAGCTTCACCCAGAAGGCAGGTTCGCGACTGGGCAGGTGCTCCAGCAGCGGCGAATCCCTCGCCACCAGGGACTCCAGAAACATGCCCGTGGCCTTGAGGAAGGCCTCGCTTTCCATGAACTCGGTGCGGGTCTGGCAGAGCTCGCCCCGGCTCTGGATGAGGATCTGGGAGCCATGGCGGATGAGGGCCTTGCCTTGTGGATTCATGGGGGACTCCGTGGGGCTAAAACAAAACACCCGATCCGGGGGGCAGGATCGGGTGGAGTTCCGGGGAGATGCAGGTGTTCAGCCGGCCCACGCGCGATCCACGCGAGGGAGGTTGGTATTGCGCTTGATCTGCGGATGGACCAGAGACATGGGCGTTTACCGAAATGGGTTGGTGAAGGCCGAACAGCTTGTTCAGGGACAAGGTAGAGCGGGGGAACCCCGAAATCCTTGAACGGGTAGGATAGTTGCTTTCCTCATCATCGTCCAGCCGCCTTCAACGGCGCCCCTTCGGCCAACCTGGCCAGGGACTTGAGGACATCGGGGAAGTCCTCGGTCACGGCCATGCCCACCTCCTCCGCATCGGGGCCATGCACCGTGGCCGCGTAGGTGACCCGGCAGCGTCCAGATCCAGTGGGCTGGATGCGGTGGGCGACCACGACCCGGATGTCACCGAGCACCGTCTCATCCTCGAAGAGCTCGTTCTCGCGGACCGCCACGAGGCGGCTGGTGAAGGCTTCCTGGCCGGGGGGCTGCATGAGGAATTCCGTGCCCTCGGCGAAAGGCCCTTCCATCGAGATGCGCTCGATGCCCTGGTTCCAGGTCTTCCATCCCGGCACATCATGGAACAACTTCCAGACGGTCTCGGGCGAAGCCGTTGTTTCGATGCTGTATTCGCGCTGCCACATGATGGGCTCCCTATCGATGGAAAGGTGAACGAGTGCAGTCCTTCCGATGCCTCCCGGAACTACGGTGCCAGAGGGCTGCTGACAGCCTGGTGTCAGGAGGAAAGCGTCCGTGCCCGTGGACTCGCCACCGCATCGGGGGACAATGGGAGTGGAGGCATCATGGAGCTGGCTCACATCGGCATCGAAGTGCAGGACCTGTTCACCATGGAGTTGTTCTACCGTCAGGTGCTCGGCTTCGGGTTGCAGTACCGCTATGTGAGCGTGAACACACCCGGCCTGCGCACCGTGTTCCTGGAGCGTGATGGGTTTTGCCTGGAACTGCTGCAACGCCCCCGCGCCGCGGATTTCCTGGACCATCGTCAACCGGCCCAGGGCCACCTGGCCCTCGGCGTGGATGATGTGGACGTGGAGTACGAGCGCATCGCCCGGAGTGCCTTTCCGGGGCTGTCGCTCAAGGCGCCGCGCAATACCGGTGACGGCTTCCGCGAGGCGGAACTCCGGGATCCGGAGGGCAACGTGATCGAGCTGTCCGCGCGGGTCGCTCCCGAGCCGCGCTATCCGGTGCGAGCCGTGATTTTCGATCTCGATGGCACCCTGGTCGACAGCGAACCCAACTACTACCTTGCCGATCAGCAGCTCCTCGCGCGGTATGGCATCCCCTTCACCGAAGAAGACAAGCGCCACTACATCGGCGGCAGCAACCTGGACATGATGAACGACTTCGTTCGGCGTTTCGGGATCCCCACCACGCCCGAGGCCCTGGGCGACGAAAAGAACGCCATCTACCTGGAACTCGCCGCGCGGAACACGCCGGTGTATCCGAAGATGAAGCGCTTCCTCGATCAGCTGGTGGCCTGGAGGATCCCCGTGGCCGTGGCTTCGGGCTCCTCGCCGCAGGTGATCCGCCTGGTGCTCGAAGCCGTGGGCCTGGCGGACGTTTTCGCCTCCGTGGTGTCCGCGGAGGAGGTCCCCAAGGGCAAGCCCTCGCCCGATGTCTTCCTTGAGGCAGCCCGCCGCCTGGGGATTCCCCCCGAGCATTGCGTGGTCGTGGAGGACTCCCGCCCGGGCGCGGAAGCCGCACTGCGGGCCTTCATGCGCTGCATCGCCGTGCCCTACCTGACGGAGCCGCCCCTTCCCCCGGCCTTCGGTCTGGCCGATCTCCTGTTCCCCGGAGGCATGGAGGACTTCAACCCGGACCGGGCCATGAACTGGATCAACGCCCGCCTGGACTGAACGGCCGCCGTTCCAGGGCCACGGTCATCCGAGTGCCGGGCCAGGGAACCAGGTATTGCAACTCCATGGTCGAGACCTGCACGGCCTCGATCAGAATGCGTACCGCTGAAATGGGGCCCTGCGTATTCAGGTGGCTCGGCTCCACGGAGAGGCCCGTCCCCAGGGCCTTCAGGATCGCTTCCTTCGTGGTCCAGGTATGCAGCAGGCAGGAATGGCGCTCTGCGTCCGGTAGAACCGCGAACTCCTTCCGCTCTTCTTCGCTCAGGATGATTCGCGCAGCCTGCAGGAAGGAAGGATCGTCGAAATCATGCTCGAGATCCACGCCAATCCGGCCCTCATGAACAACCCCGAGCACCGCCCTGGACCGCGAACGGGAGAAATTGAAATCCAGGGATTGCGGGAAACCCAGAAGGGACGGCCGGCCATGGGCATTGCTCTGGAATCGCAGTTCTCCCGGATCCACACCCAAATGGTGTGAGAGGATCAACCGCACCGCACCGCGCCCGGCCAGGAACCGCTCCGCGACCTTGATAATCAGGAACTTGCGCGCCCGGGCCTGCTCCTCCTCCGAAACCAGCCTGTTCACACCATGCGCGGAGTGAATGACATCCAGGTCGATGCCCCAAAGCCGCACAGCTGGCAACGCACAAGTGATCTCCGTGATCCCGTGGATAGCGGTACTACCCATCGTCATCTCAGTCCGCGCTTTCCAGGGCGTCGCGGAAGGCCTGCCCGGTCGTCGCCAGGTGCTCCCGGATGTAGCTGTAATGATCACCGGGAACGATGCGGACCTTGACATCACGGGAAGCGAATTCACGCCAAGGCAAGTCGGACCTTTCCTCCGAGAATTCCTGGCTGACCACCATGCGCAAGGAACCCTCCAACACGCTGGGCCGGTGTGACATGGTCGCGGCGTCGAAGGTCAAGGCGGCCCTGGATACCCCATGATGCGCATTGAGCTCAGGGACGGGCAGGCAGCGCGAGATCCACCCGTAGACTCGCTTCCGCCAGGTGTCGTCGGGCGCTTGTTCAACCCGCAGCAGGCCGGCCGCCTGGCGGCGGATCCTCACGCAGGCGGCGCGGACGCGGTAGTGGAATACGTTCATGGGCGAAGGGCAGATGGTATCCAGCATCACCACGCGGTTCACGGTCTTGCCGCGACGCGCCAGTTCGCAGGCGATCTCGAAGGCGACGACTCCCCCGTTGCAGCCGCCCGCGATGTCGTAGGGGCCGTCGGCCTGGTAGATGAGCATTTCGCCCACGAAGGCACGGGCAAGAGCGGCGACATCGGGCTCGAGGAGCCTTGCCTTCCGCTGGGAGGAGACAGCGCGGAAACCGATGAAGGGCCGGCCGGGCACGAAGTTGGCGAGCCGGGAATAGAAGGCCAAGGCACCTTCGTCCCCGCCCGCGCCGGGAACAAAAAAGACAGGCCTTCCTTGGCCTTCCGCACGGACCGGGATCAGGTATTTCCAGGGCCCGGAATCGGACGCGGGGGAATGCCCCTGCTCCAGGATCGCGCAGACGCCCTGGATGGAGGGGTTCTTGGCGATGCGGTTGAGATCGATGGCTTCCCCCACGAGATGGCTGATCCGCGCCGCCAGCCTCACGATCAGCAGGGAATGGCCGCCCAGGGCGAAGAAATCGTCCTGGAGGCCGATGCGCTCGCGGCCGAGCAGATCCTGGAAGATGGCCTGGATTTCAGCCTGCCTGGGTGTCATGGGCGCTTCCAGTCCGGCGGCATCTTCCTTCATCGCCTTCAGGGCCATGGCCGCCAAGGCGCGCCGGTCACACTTGTCATGGCTCGTGAGGGGCCACGCCTCCAATGCGAGGATGAACGTGGGTTGCATGTGATCCGGGAGTCCTGCGCGGAAGCGCTCGCGAAGAAGATCCCTCGTGGCTTCGCTGCGGTCGCCCAGCACGCAGGCCACGAGGCGTTTCCCGGCGACACCATCGTCCACAGCCAGCACCGCAAAGCCGTGGACACCCGGCACCTGCAGAGCCACGGCTTCGATTTCCCCGGGCTCGATGCGGAAGCCCCGGATCTTCATCTGGTCATCGGCGCGGCCGTGGTACTGGAGATTTCCATCGGGAAGCACCAGTCCCAGATCGCCGGTGCGATAGAGCCGCGCGCCCGGCTCGTCGCTGAAGAGATCGGCCACGAACCGCTCCGCCGTGAGCTCAGGCTGGTTGCGGTAGCCGAGGGCCACGCCATCACCGCCCACCCAGATCTCCCCCACGGTACCCACGGGTACGAGGCGCAGGTGCTCGTCGAGCACGTAGGCGCTGCTATTCACCAGGGGCCTGCCGATGGGGATGGAAGGCCAATCAGCGGGGATCTCCCTCGGAATGGGAAACCAGGTGGAAAGCGTCGCGTTTTCTGTGGGGCCGTAGCCATTGACGATCTTCGTTTGGCCGAGCAACTGGCAGGCCCGGCGGACGTGGGGCACGGAAAGGGCTTCGCCGCCGATCACCAGCTGCTTGACGGGATCCAGCAGCAGCGGCTGCTCGTCGATGATGGCGTCGAAGAGCGAGCCGTTGAGCCACATCAGCGAGACTCCCTCCTCCTTGATGGAACGGGCCACGTGCGCCAGATCCAGGGGTCCATCGGGATGCACCACGAGCCTTCCACCCCTCAGCAGCGCGCCCCAGATCTCGAAGGTGGACAGATCGAAGGAGAGGGAGGCCAATTGCAGGATCGTCTGATCGGGGCCGAAGTCCGCGAAATCCTGGCCGAAGACCAGACGCGAGATGCCACGGTGGGTCACTTCCACGGCCTTGGGCATCCCCGAAGATCCCGAGGTGAACAGGATGCACGCGAGGCGATCTCCGCCAAGGTTCTCCACCGGCTCTGCCTTCTTGAGCGGCATGGCCTCGATGCCAAGGCAGGCGATATCCGCGGGCACTTGGTCCCGGTAGGCGCTGGCGGCGATGACGATCCTGGCACCCGCTTCGCGGATGAGCGCGGCGCATCGCGCGGCGGGCTCCTTGGGGTTCAGGGGCATGTAAGCCGCGCCCACCTTGAGGATCCCCACCCACACCGCGATGACGGCCATGCTGCGATCCTGGATTGTCCCTACCACATCCCCCGGAACCACGCCCGCGGCCTGGAGATTTCCCGCCACCCCGCAGGCCCATTCATCCAGCTCGGCATAGGTGATGCGCCGCGATCCTTCGATGATGGCAATGGCTTCGGGCCGTTCGGCCACCTGCCTCGCGAACAGTGCGTAGACACTGGCTTCACGGGGATAGTCCCGCGTCTCCCCCTTGCCCATGACCTTCAGCCAGGTTTCTTCCGGCGTGATCATCTCGCGGCCAACTGATGGATCCACGGCATCGTTTTCGGACTTGAGGTACATGGACAAACTACTCCGCTGGGTTTCTGTTCACCGAATCGCCCTGGCCCAACGAGCAACGCCTGATCAATGCCTCGATCCCTGGAACCATGGTTCACTTCCGCAATCAATCCGCCTCTTCCAATGCTTCCCGGAAAGCAGCGCCGGTGTGGCCCAGGTGCTCCCGTATGTAACTGTAATGTGTCCCTGGAACGACTCGAACCTCAAGACGTCCGGAAGCATGCTTCCGCCAGGGGCAGTCGGCTTTCTTATCGGTAAATTCCCGACTCACCACCAAGTGAAGCCTTCCCGGAAAGCGGCCCAGCCTGTGCCGCCTGGTGGCGCCATCGAACTTCAAGGTGGCCAGGGACAAACCTGGGTCGGCTTCGCTCTCGGGCACGGGCAGCCAGCTCGAGAGCAGATGGTAGAGGCGTTTCGCCTTTGAGCCTTGGGTCACCTTCTCGATCCGCAGCCAGTTGGCCATGCGCTGACGTATCCTCACGCAGGCCGCCCGGACCAGGTACCGGAGGACACTCCGAATGGAGGGGTGGGTGGTATCCAGCAGCACGAGACGGCGCACCGCCTTTCCCCGCCGAATGAGTTCACAGGCAACCTCGAACGCGATCACACCCCCATTGCAGCCTCCCGCAATGTCATAGGAATCAGCGGCATGGCATTCGAGGATCTCATCCACGAACCCACGGGCGAGTGCGGCCACATCGGGCTGAAGAAGCCTGGGGCCCCCTTCCGCTGAAATCGATCTGAAACCAATGAATGGACGGTCTGGCACATAGTTCGCGAGCCTGGCATAGAAGGCCACGGCACCATCATCCCCCCCTGCTCCAGGAATGAAGAACACAGGCCGGCCCGCGCCTTCGGGCTGCAACCTCATCAGGTATTTCCAGTGGTCCTGATCCCGGGAAACCGCGAGGTTCTGCTCAAGCGCATTGCAGATTCCATGCACGGAAGGGTGCCTGCACAGCTGCTTGATATCCACCGGGTGGCCCACCAGGCGGCTGATTCTTGAGGCAAGCCGAACGATCAGCAGGGAATGACCACCGAGGGCATAGAAATCATCATGGATGCCGATGCCCCGCCGATCCAAAAGGTCCTGGAAAATGGCCAGAACCTCGACTTCCCGCTGGGTGTGTGGGGTTTCGACTCCGGAAATCTGCTCCTCGATCAGCCGCTCTGCCGAAATCCTCAAAGCTCTACGGTCGCACTCGCCTTCGACCTTTTGCGGGACCAGCCCGCAGGCGCTCCCCTGCTGCGGATGGTTCAGCGCCTCGCCACGGCAAGCAGGGAGCCACTGTTCCTCCTCCGCGGTCATGATCCGGAGATCCTTGAGCGGGACGTCCAGGCCTTCCTCGTATCGCTCCAGAATGCGGAAATAGCACTCCGCCAGCCGCTGAGCGGATTCACGGCTGAACACATCCGCGCTGGATTCCCAGATCAGGGTCACTTGCTCCGCGTCCGAGTCGGCATCCCCGTGGGCTGGGGTCTCCTGCCGCTTCTGCGAAATCAGCGTGATGTTGAGATCGAACTTGGCAGACGACGTGGGGAGGCCGGCCTCGACCTTCAGTCGGAGCCCCGGGGAACAGGGATCCGGAACCATCCCTTCGATGGCGCTGAACATCACCTGGAAAAGGGGATGGATGTTTTCCGAGTGAGCCACACCCGTTTCCCGGACCACCAGATCGAAAGGCACGTCCTGGTTGTCGATGGCGCCCAGCACGACCTCCCGGCACTGCCGCAGGAGTTCGCGGAGGGTGGGCTCTCCTTGAAGGGCGAACCTCAGCACGACGTTGTTGATGATCATGCCCACCGTCGGTTCGATCTCGCGCAGGGATCTGTTGGCGACGCCCGTCCCGATGCAGAGGTCCTCACTGCCTGTGATTCGTCCCAGCAGAGCGGCGAAGGGCGCCAGCATCGCCATGAAGAAGGTGGCTCCTTCCCTGGCGGCCAGTTCCCGTATCCCACGAACCCGTTTCGGATCGAGTTCGAATCGCAGCGAATCGCCCCTGTACGAGGTCATCGCGGGGCGAGGATGGTCCGTCGGCAGTTCGAGCACCGCTGGGCTGCCCGCCAGCCTCTCCTTCCAGTACCGAAGTTGACCCAGGAAGACCCCTTGCTCGACCCACGCCTGTTCGGCCACCGCGAAATCCGCCAGCTGGACGCGGAGCGCCGGCAGATCCGGTTCGCGCCCTGCGACCTCCGCCCGATAGAGCTCGATCAGATCGTTGAGAAGCACGAAAAAGGACCAGCCGTCGTGCAGCAGGTGATGCTCCCGGTGGAGCAGGATGTGCTCATCCTTTGAGCCTTCCAGGAGGGCCCAGTGGATGAGCGGAAGGCGCTCCAGGTCGAGGGGTTGCCGCGAGAATTGGGCTCGCTGCTGCTCGACGGCCGCCTCCCGATCCTGGTCCGGTGCGACGTTCAGCGATCGTTCATCGAGCTGCACCAGCCCTTGCGCATGGATCTTCTGGACCGGAAGACCATCGATGGTCGGGAAGGTGGTTCTCAGGATTTCGTGGCGCTGGACTAGTGCGGACAAGGCACGCTTCAAGGCCATGACATCGAGGTTTCCACTGAAGCGCAACTTGGCTTCGAAGGTGTAGGCCGCAGACTCCGGGTGCAGGGACTGGATGAGCCAGATCCGCTGCTGGGCATGGGTCAAGGGCAGGTCGGTCCGTCGCGGGACCGGAACGACACTGCGGGTGTTTCGGTCGTCTTCCCGCCCCTCCGAATCCCCGAGGGAAGCTGCCAGGTCCCGCACGGTGGGCGTTCTGAGGATTTCGCACGGGGACTTCTGGCAGCCGAACCGCTTCTGGATCCTGGAGGCCAGGCGCACCGCCATAAGGGAATGCCCTCCCAGGGCGATGAAATCATCGTGGATGCCAATGTGATCCCGGCCGAGCAGCTCCCGGAAGATGGCCAGAACCTCGGCCTCGCGCGCCGTTCGTGGCGCCTCCAGCGGGGCTGACCGCCTCGCATCGGCGAGTGCAGCGAGAGCTCGCCGGTCGCACTTGCCATGCGCGGTGAGCGGCAAGGCATCCAGCACGATGACGTCCAGTGGCTGCATGTGGGCTGGAAGCCGTTCCTGAAAGGCGCGCGATACGGCCTTCAGGACTTCCTCACTGGATTCCCCTGCGATGAAGGCCACGAGGGATTTCCCCACCGCGCGATCGTCCACGGTCACCACCGCGCATCCGCGCACGCCAGGGATCTCCAGCGCGACGGCTTCGATCTCACCAGGCTCGATCCGGAACCCGCGGATCTTCACCTGATCATCCGCCCGTCCCCGGAACTGAAGCGCCCCATCCGGAAGCACCGCACCCCGGTCGCCCGTCCGGTACAGCCTTGCACCTGGCGTCTCATCGAAGGGATCCGGAACGAATTTCTCCGCCGTGAGTTCCGGCCGATTGCGATACCCGAGAGCCACTCCATCTCCCCCGACGTAGATCTCGCCCTCAGTGCCCATGGGCACCTGGCGCATGTGCTCATCGAGAACGTACGCCGCGCTGTTGACGAGAGGGTAGCCGATGGGAATGGAAGGCAGGTCGGCCGGCAGGTCGGCCGGTATGGGATACCACGTTGAGAACGTCGTGTTCTCCGTGGGTCCGTAGCCGTTGCTGATCCTCAGCGACGGCAGCAGCTTCTGCGCCCGGCGCACATGGGGCATGGACAGCACTTCGCCACCGATCAGCAGCTGCTGGACTGGTTCCAGCACCCCCGGCTGCTCGTCGATGATCACGTTGAAAAGGGAGGCGTTCAGCCACATCAATGTGACGCATTCTTCCCGGATGATCCGGCCCAGCTTCGCCAGATCCAGGGCGCCTTCCGGGTAGATCACCTGCCTCCCGCCCCGCAGCAGGGATCCCCAGATCTCGAAGGTGGAAGCGTCGAAGGAGAGGGGCGCCAGGTGAAGCACCGTCTGTTCCGGCCCGAACGGCGCATAATCCTGGGCAAAGACGAGACGGGCGATGCCCCGGTGGGTCACCTCCACCGCCTTTGGCGCACCCGAGGATCCGGACGTGAACAGGATGCAGGCGGCCTTGTTTCCGCCTGGAGCCATGGGAAGCTTCACGGATTTCGTGGACAAGCGGTTGATGTCCACGGCTGGAATCGAAGCAGGGACATTGACCCGATGCGCCTCCGAGCAGATGACGGCCTGTGCACCGGCTTCGCGGATGAGCTCCGCGCACCGCGCCGCGGGGTCCCTGGGATGGAGGGGCATGTAAATCCCTCCGATCCTGAGGATCCCGAGCATGGCGGCGATCGCCGTTGCGCCTCGATCCAGGAGCAGGCCCACCACGGAGCCTTGAACCACGCCCGCATCGGCCAGGGTCGCAGCCACCTCACCAGCCCAAATATCCAGCTCGCGGTAGGTGCGGCTCATTCCGTTTTCAATGAGCGCCACGGCCCCTGGCTGAGTTTCGACCTGCCTGGAGAACAGTTCGTAAATCCCAGCATGCTTGGGACAGTCGCGAATGGCTCCCCGCGCGATGCGCCTCAGCCACTCGGACTCTCCTTCGGGCATGCACGGCGTTCCAGGAATCGCCGTTGGCACCTGATTCACCCAGCTCTCCTTCGATTCAATACCGGACATCAAGCGCAGAGTAGTTCCATTTGCGGTGATCGGACTGGCAAAGTGACGCCCTGGACCGAAGGTCCATTGCATGTCATTACGCCCCCCTCTAGTGTGCCCCGTTTAAAATGCTCGGATCAATCGTGATTGCAGACTGGGCCCACTTCCATCGGGGCAAAGCTCCTCTGGCGTCCACAAACGCAGTGCATCTGCGGACTGTCACCCCTCTGGAGGCACTGACATGCCGTTCGGCGGACCGCCCCAGACCCCTATCTAGTGGTGCCAGGGAATGCCTCGGTTGTTGGATGAATTTTGGCGCCCCCCTAGCCTAGCCGACCAGGATGTTCCTGACAGGGTCCTGATCTCGCATGGCGATGGTGCCAGGATATTTCCGATGCCACACACTCCAGACTGGAGCAAACTAGTTTTCACCCGCGCTTGTCCCCTATTTTTCAGACTGTACTGGAGAGGGAATTCATGAATTCCGATGATCAGGAAAACCATCTGATCGCGAACCGGATCCACCAGCTGGCTTCGTCACTCCGAAGCGCCGACAACGGCCAGACCGTTGATTCCCTTCTGCAGGCCGTCGAGGCCCTGGCCCGGGTCAATGAGCGCCTGGAACTGCTCATCGATAGCGCCAACCTTGCGTGGTGGGATCAGGACCTCGTCTCGAATCACGTGCTCCGCAGCCGCACCTGGTCCAGCATGCTGGGCTATTCCGAGGAGGAGATCGGCTCGGCACTTTCGGCCTGGAAGGAACGCATCCATCCAGAGGATGTGCAGGCCGTGGAACAGGCCAGCGCCCGCAGCAAGAGCGGGGAGTCGCCCTTCTACGAAGTGGAACACCGGATGAGGAACAAGGCCGGGGAATGGGTATGGATCCGCAACTGGGGGAAGATCGTGGAACGGGATGCCGAAGGCAAGCCGATCCGCGCCGTGGGATTCCATCTCAACATCACGCGCCGGAAACAGGCGGAGCTGGACCGGGAGGAGCTGCTGGGCAAGCTGGAGCGGACGATCCAGGAATTGAAGACCCTCCGGGGCATCATTCCCATCTGCTCGTCTTGCAAGAAGATCCGCGACGACAGGGGCTCCTGGCGCCAGATCGAATCGTACATCAAGGAACATTCCGAGGCCGAGTTCAGCCATGGCATGTGCCCCGAATGCGTGGAACAGTTCTACGACGAGTTGCCGAAGGATCGTGCCGGAAATTCGAAATAAGGGATGAGCCTTGCTACTTTGCAAGTCCTCCGGATGTGCCCGGAACGTGAATGAACCCGAGCTCCTCGAACACGGCCAACTCCAGATTGTCGACGTGCACGAAAACCGTTCCGAGATCGAGGGTCTTGGCGCGATCCAGCACCCGCTGCAGGAAAGCGGGCTCGGCGCTGGAATACCAGGCCAGCTCGAAGCCATCGTCGTCATCCACCACGAGGGCTGCGATCGCTTCGAGCCGCCCACTCCGGCGTTCCCCTAAGAGCCGGATGTGGCCGTCCAGCCGTGCGATGGCTGAAGCCAGCGGGATTCCGTCGAACACGCGAAGAGCCTGTTCCAGCCATTCCGCCGCCGGGATTTCCGCCACCGGGTTTTCTTCTTCCGGATTCAGCTTGCGGGTGTAGAGAAATTTGCACAGGCAGGCCAGATTCCGCACCGGATCCTCTTCGGCGCCGATGCTCTCCAGAACGCGCTTGCGGGATTCTGCTCCACCGTCGACCACCAGCTGGGGCATGCCCACCAGGATGCCGAACCAATCGCAGCAGCCCCGCTTTTCGAAGCCGCACTTCTGGGCCAGCCCCGGCGACATGCTGTTGCCGTCCACGATCTGCAGGAAGGGCGTCTTTCCAGCTGCCAGCTGTTTCGCGATGAGATCGTGGGTCACGTCCTGCGCGTACCCCTTCCGCCGATGCTCCTCCTTGGTGTACATGATGCCGAAGGAATTATCCTCGTGGATCAGGAGCCAGCAGGCGATTTCTCCATCCACGTAGATGGCGGACGAGGGGCGCTTCTCGATGCAGGTGCGGATCTTTTCGAGGCTGTGTTCGTTGCGGTAGGTATAGAAGCGATCGATGATTTCCGCATCTTCGATGCGCACATTCTCGGGCTGTTGGACCACTGGTGATTCGGGCACGTGATCCAGGGACAGCACGTATAGATCGCAGCTGGCCCGCCAAACCAGGGGGAAACGCTCCCACAGCTTTTCCGCCAGGGGCCGCCAGACGCCGGAGAAGCGGTAGAAATCTTCTTCGGCGAGCATCCGCTGGATCACGGCGTCCAGGAACGCTTCTCTCTCCGTGTGCAGGTAATGGAACCAGGGTCCCTTCACCAGGACACCGCCGGGAATCTTCTCGTCATCCACGAAGACGCTCACCCGGCCCTCGTTCTCGAGGATGCCCGCGATGTTGAGAGTCTCGACCCGGTGCCGATCGAGGAATCGATGCAACGCCGGTGCGCAGGGTTCGATCTGGATCATATTCGCCGTTCCCGCCATCTTCCTTTGTGGAAGTAGAAGACGATGATGCCAGCTTCGGCGACGACGGATAGCGCGATGGCCACCCACACGCCCAGGACGCCCATGCCCAGGGGCTTCGCCAGCACGTAGGCGAGGACGAGCTTCAGGAAGGCGTTCGAAACCAGAGAGGCGATCATGGGCGGGAAAGTGTCCCCCGCGCCCTGGAACACACCGCCATAGATGGTGGTGTAGACCACGAAGAGCACCCCGAAGTACACGCAGCGGAAGTAGGTGACCCCCGTGGAGATCACGGCTGGATCCTGGCTGAAGCAGCGCATGACGAGGCCCGGGAACACCATGAAAGGAAGCGCGAAGAGGATCACGTTCACCCAGGCCATGCGCATGCCCTTGCGGATCAACTCATCGCAGGCGTTGCGGTCGCCGCTCCCGAGACTGTGGCCCACGAGGATGGAAAGCCCCGTGGAGAGCCCCGCCAGGAAGATGAAGAGGTAGTTGAAGAGGGAACTTCCGATGCCGAAAGCCGCGGTGGCCGCCGTGCCACCGGACTCCGTGACCAGGCGGTACATCAGCAGGGCGGTGATGGGGCGGGCAAGGTTCTGGAGGCACGCCCAGCCGCCGATGCGCAGGATCCGCATGGCGACGTTCGCCTTCAACTTCAGGGAACGCATGAAGAGCCAGAACCGGCCCTTGTAGAGCCGGCGGATCAGTACGAAGTTGATGGCCAGGAAGGAGAAGGCCGTGGCGACGACGGTGGCGAGGGCGGAGCCTCGGATTCCCAGTCCGCACTTGAATATGAAAATGGGGTTGAGGATCGCATTGAGAATGTTCGCGAAGCCGAACACGAAGAGTGGGGTCATGGTGTCGCCCACGGCCTGGATGGACGTGCGCAGGGAGGAGTTCACGAAAACCAGGACCGTGCCTGCGAAGAGGATCGCGGAGAACTGCTGGGCATACGTGAGCACCGCCGGTTCGGGATTAAACATGTAGTGGATCATGGGCCCCGCGGTGAAGACGCAGATCCCTCCCACCAGCAGGCCGATGCTGGCTGACAGCGTGAAGGACATGCCGCTGACATCCCGGATGGTCTTCCCGTCTCCCCGCCCGCTGCTGCGGGACACCAGGGCCACCGTGCCCGCGGAGACCAGGGTCGAGAAGAAGACGATGACCTGGAACAGGCTGTTGCCCAGGGAAGCCGCCGCCAGCGCCGTGGTGCCCAGTCGCGAAACGAAGATGGTGTCCACCGTCGAGAGCAGACATTGCAGGATCATTCCGGCCATCACAGGCCACGACAACTTCAGCAGCAAAACCGTCTACCTCTTGTTTGGAAGATACGGCGGTGCCGCCGATCGAACCTACACCGTACCACAGTGCAAACGTGGCGGGATTTCACAAATAAACTGATGAGATTGTCTACATTACAAGCGCTTGAGCCTCAGGGCGTTCAGCACCACGGTGAGCGAACTCAGCCCCATGGCCGCTCCGGCCAGAGCCGGCCCTCCAAGGGAGTCTAGGAGGTTGAAGGCCGCGAGGGGCACCAGTAACAAATTATAACCAAAGGCCCAGCACAGGTTCTGGCGGACCACCACCCGCGTGCGCCGCGCCAGCTTCAGGGCCGTGAGCAGAGGCCCCAGCCCGCCCCTGAGGAGGTTCATGGAAGCCGCGGCCTGGGCTGCCTCCAGCCCCGGCATGGAGATCCCCGCATCGGCCTGGGCCAGGGCCGGCGCATCGTTCACGCCATCCCCCACGAAGGCCACCACAGCCTTGCTTGCCTGCAACTCCGCGATGCGCGCCCGCTTGGCCTCGGGCGTGCAACCGCCCATGGCGTCCTCGATACCCAGCTCCCGAGCCACGGCCTGGGCCGCTTCGGGACGATCGCCACTGAAGAGATGGAGCCTCACGCCTAAGGACCGCAGGCCTTCCAGCGTACCGCGCGTCTCTGGCCGAAGCGCATCTGCGAGCACGAAGACACCGAGCAAGTGATCTCCTTCCGCCAATCCGACGGAGGTAGTTCCTGCGGGCACGGCCGGGAAATCCAGATCCACGAAAGTTGCACTGCCCAGGCGAAGGGAGCGTCCCTGCACGAGGCCGCTCACACCTCCGCCGGGGTGCGCTCTGAATTCCTGGATCTCCATGGGAGCCAGGTCCTTGGCGGCTTCGAGAATCCCTTTGGCTAAGGGATGCTCGGAACCCCGCTCCAGGGAGGCGGCGAACTGGAGCAACTCGGTCCCTTTCAGCCCGGAGGTGCTGATGACCTCTTTCACGGAGGGTTTGCCTTCCGTCAATGTGCCGGTCTTGTCGAAGGCCAGATCGGTGATGCGGGCAAGCCGCTCCATGACCGCCGCTTCCCGCACCAGCAGGCCGTGCCGGGCCGCCGTTCCCAGGGAGGCGGCCATGGCCACAGGCGTGGCGAGACCCAGGGCGCAAGGACATGCGATGACGAGCACCGTCACCGCCGGGCGCCAGGCGAGGGACAGTGCCCCCGTGTGGATCCACCAACCCGCGAGTGTGATTGAGGCAAGAATGAGGATGCCGGGAACGAAGACCGCGGAGATGCGATCCACGAGATCCTGCACGGGAGCGCGGGAACCCTGGGCGTCCGCCACCTGCCGCGCCAGCTTCGCCAGCCAGGTCTGCCTGCCCACGGAAGCCACGCGGACTTCCAGGGCGCCGCCATGCACCACGGCTCCGGCGATGACGGCATCGCCCGGTTTGCGCAAGACGGGCATGGGTTCGCCCGTGAGCAGGGCCTCCTCCACATCCGCCTGGCCAGCCACCACGGCGCCGTCCACGGGAATGGCACCGCCGGGTTTCACGCGTACGATATCCCCCGGCAGCAGAGTCGCTGTCGGAACCTCTTCCTCCGTCCCATCGCCGAGGATGCGGAACGCCAGGCCGGGTGCCAATTTCAGCAGGGCTTCCAGCGCATCCGTCGCGCGGTGCCGGGCCCTGGCTTCGAGGTACTTGCCGATGAGCAGGAAGGCCACGAGAGCCGCCGCGGTCTCGAAGGGGGGATGCATGGCCCCGCGGAAACCCTCGTAGAGCCCGAAGCCCCAGCTGACGGAGGCGCCCAGGGCGATGAGGGTGTCCATGGTCGTTTCGAAGTGCAGTGCCTGCAGGAGCGCATGGCGGAAGAAGGGATAGCCCGCACCGAAGGCCACGCCCGCACTGAGCAAGGCCTGGATCTGCCAAGGCAGGGACGCGCCCATGCCGAAGACCATTCCCGCCATCAGGGGCAGGGTGAGCACCCAGGCGATCACCACACGGGCAAGGGCCTGGTTGAGTTCCGCCGATGCCTCATCGCCTTTGGGTTCCGCCACCAGTTTGTAGCCCTTGGCCTCCAGGGCCTCCGCGAGGGTCTCCACGGGCACCGAGTCGCAGACGAGGGAGGCCTCCTCCGTGGCGAGGTTCACGTTCACGCCCGAAACGCCGGGAACGGCAGCCAGGGCCTTTTCCACGCGCCGCACGCAGCTGGCGCAGGTCATGCCTTCAACGTGAAAGGTCTTGGTGGTCATGATGCTTCCTTGTTTTCCATCTGAAGCTTGGGGTCACCGGTACTTCAGGATCTCCATCAGCTCTTCCAGGATCCGGTCCTCGTCGCCCCGTTCGTGGGCCGTGACTACGTGATGCTTGAGGTGGCTCCGGAGCACGAGCTGGCCGATCTTGTCCAGGGCGCCATCCACTGCCTTGATCTGCTTCAGCACATCCCCGCAGTAGACCTTCTCGTCCTCCAGCATGCGGAGGATGCCCTCCACGTGGCCCTTCACGCTGAGCAGGCGCCGCCGCGCGTCCTCGCGCACGCCCGAGTCCAGCCTCAATCCGTTCCCGCAGCAGGATCCCATGGCGTCCTCAGGAGACGAGGGACGCGGAGTAACCCTCCTCTTTCACCGCCGCGATGACGGCCTCCACCGCCGGGTTTCCGTCCACCAGGGCCTCGCCCTTTTCCAGGCTCACGTCCACGGGCCCCTTCACGCCGGGCACCTTGGCGATGGCTTCCTTCACGTGCATCACGCAATGGTTGCAAGACATTCCACTCACCTTCAGCTTGAGCATCTCGCCCTCCACATCCACCCCACCTGGGGTGGGGTTATCCTAGAATAGGCCCACCGGACAGGACGTCAAGGGGGCAGCTGTTCCACCCATTCGATGTTTCCCTTCCCATGGCCGTTCAATGAGATTCCATCGTGGATGCCAGGCTGCATAGAATCAGGGCATACCAGCCATTCGACCGCGTGTGGATTCCGTTTAGCCATGGGCGGCCATGCCACAGGAGCTCCGATGAACCGCGGTTTATCCTTGAAGGTCTTATACCTCGCGGCTGCCCTCATGCTTGGAGGAGCCTTTCTGGCCGCCGCGCCCACGGGCTGGGCGGTGCTGGTCCAGAAGGAAGGCTACGCAGGCATGGACCTGCCGGACCTGCGGAACAACTGCATTGATCTGGGAGCGGTGCACTGGCTGCTGAATGACAAGGGATGGCCCGCGGACCACATCCTGGAGATCCGGGATCCGGCCACCCAGGAGGACGTGCTGAAGGGCCTGGCCTGGCTCGCGCAGCACGCGAAGAAGGACGACATCGCGCTGTTCTACTGGTCCGGGCACGGGACCTATGTGCGCAAGAAGCTTGAGTGGGCGAAGGTCTTCCCTCCGGCCTGGGCGAAGATCGAGAGCCGGAACCGCCTCGTGCTCGTGGACGCCTGCCATGCGGGCGAGTTCACTGATGCCCTCGCCGAGGATCCGAATCCCACGCTCTGCATCGGCAGCGTGGGAACCTCCGAACTCGGCTGGTCCGGCGACTGGCGCGAAGGCCTGCCCATCATCGGCACGATCTTCACGCACTACTGGGTGGAAGCCATGGCGGATCCCACCGCGGATCTCGACAAGGATGGCCGCGTGTCCGTGCAGGAAGCGGCGATCCGCGCCGAGGCCAAGCAGCGAAGGTACATGCACGAGGTCGTCTGGGCCGACAAGCGCTATGCCTTCCCCGAAGGCCAGAAGAATCCCGACTATCCGCACGTGCCGGTCCTCGACAAGCTCGGACATCCGCTCTTCCTGGATTTGAAGTAGGCCAAGCGAGGCATTAATTCTGCTCATCGCGGCATCCAAATTCGGCCGTCTCCGCGCTAGATGCGAGAATGGCGCAGGAGAGCTCCATGGGTTTTGAACGGGTGGATGTTTTGGTGGTGGGCGGCGGGATCGCAGGGCTTGCCACGGCTTGCCATCTCGTGAAGTCGGGCATGAAGGACGTCGCGGTCCTGGACCGGGAAAGCCTGCCGGGTTTCTACGCCAGCGGCCACAACGCGGGCGTGGGGCGCCAGCTCACGGGGCGGTCCGAGCACACCGCCCTCACGATCCGCGGCAGGAACCTGCTCGCGGATGCAGGCCTCATCGACAATTCCGGCGGCCTGCTGCTGGGCACGGATCCCGGCGGCACCGACGCCCTTGCATCCGAGGCCCAGCACTTCGGGCTGAAGGTGCATCGCGGGTCCGGGCCGGTGCTGCCCGATCTCAGGGCCGCGGAGTTCCTGCGCATTCCTTCCGATGGCGTCATCGACATCGACGGCGTCCTCCGCTATTGCGCGGAGGAAGCCCGCTTCGGCGGAGCCGTGCTCAAGTTCGGTTGCCAGACCCAGGCCGTTCATCCCACGGGCGATGGATTCGATGTGGAGACCGACGTTGGAACCATCCACGCGCGAATCCTGGTGAACGCCACCGGGGGCTGGGCCCAGGACCTGGGCCGCAGGGCGGGAGGCCTGGATATCGCCTTCAAGCCTTTGCGCCGTCACCTCATCTGGAGCAACGCGCCCCATCCCCAGAACCAGCCCTGGGCCTGGTGGGCGGACCGTCCGCTCTACATCCGCCCGGAATCCGGCGGCCTGCTCCTGTGCGCCTGCGAGGAGGATGCCGTGCCCCTGCCCTCCCGCGGCCAGCAGCCCGAATGCGACGACTACATCCTGGAGAATCTTTTCACGTCCCTGCGCGAAGTGGCCCCTGCCCTCGCGGACTACAGCATCGCCCGAATCTGGTGCGGCCTGCGCACCTTCGCCCCCGACCGCCGCTTCGTCATCGGCTTCGATCCCGTGAACCCGCACCTCTTCTGGGTCGCGGGCCTCGGCGGCCACGGCATGACCTCGGGTCTTGCCGTGGGCGAGCTGGCCGCGAAGACGATCCTGGGCCAGGGAGATCCCGGCGTCCTGAGCCCGGAGCGGCTGCTGCAGGCGGTCTGATACGGATTCGCACTTGACTAGATAAAATCCACCACCAAGTTCACCAAGGAAAGCACACCAAGGTCACCAAGGAATGAAGTCTTAGCCGGCTTTACTTGGTGCTCTTGGTGGTCATGCTTTTATCCGTTTGAAAGCGAATCCGTAAGATAGGGGTTCGCGTTCAGCTCACGGTTCGTCCTGCGCGCCGCCGCAGAAGGGTAAATCCTCGAGTGCCTTTGCTCGCGCTTCTTCGGAATCTCCGGCGCGCAAGGGGATCGTTGTGAGGGTTGTGCTGCTTTGGGATTCATAGGTGTCCGCGGGCCATTCCCACTCATGCCAGGTGATGACCCAATCGTACCGGGCAGGAACCTTGGAGGGAGTGACGGTCATCGTCATCCAACCTTTGGAATCATCCGAGCAGTGTTTCGAGTTCTTGTACTCCTTTTCCGTGAAACACGCTCGGATCGTCTTGTCGCAATAGAATGGCACCCGGCTGAACACGCGGTTCATCGGCGCCGCTTCATCACTCTGAAGTTCCACGAAGTCGGCCCAATCAAATGCAGCGCCGCCGCCGGAGTACATTTCGGAATAGTGGACAACCACCGCGACCGCCCAGCGGTGGGGTCCAATGGGATACAAGGCTGGGTAGATCTCCCTTTCATGATGGTTATCAGGGGAATCATCGCTGGACGAATCCAGCTCGCTGAAATCCCATTCGTGCAGCGTCTTCCACTGTCCGGAACCGGAGTGCTCTAGCTGGGTCATGGTCAAGGAACCGGGACCAAGCTGATAGAAGTCCATCCCCTTTCCGCCCTTGGCCTGGTAAAGATGCCTCCCGTCCACCGTCACGGCTTTCAGAGGAACCACCTTGGGCATCTCCTGGCTCAGGAGAGACGGGGATGCCATCGCAATCACTGCGATCGCGGGGAAGATGCGTTCGATGCGATGGAAACCCACTGCGTTCTCCTTGAAGCTCCGATATGGTAAAAGTCCCTGCATCGGAGATTGCCATGGCCAAGGGCGACCGGAAAGCACTCGATCAGCATGCGTTCTTCAGCGAGCGGCTTTTCGCCTTCCTCCGGGATCTCAAACGCAACAACGAGCGCGAGTGGTTCCAGGCCAACAAGGCGCGGTTCGAGGCGGATGTGCGTGAACCCCTGCTGGCCTTCATCATGGCCTTCGCCGATCCCCTGCAGACGATCAACAGGCACTACTTCGCCGATCCCCGGCCTTCGGGTGGTTCCATGTTCCGCATCTTCCGGGACACGCGCTTCTCCAAGGACAAGAGCCCGTACAAAACCAACGTGGGCGCCCAGTTCCGCCATCGGGACTGTTCCAAGGACGTACATGCGCCGGGGTTCTACCTCCACCTGGAGCCGGGCGAATGCTTCGTCGCCACTGGGCTCTGGCATCCTGATCCGGATTCCCTGTACAAGGTCCGGCAGCGGATCGCCACGAAGACCCAGGAGTGGAAAGCCATCCAGAAGAACGGCCTCGAGGTCATGGGCGAATCCCTCAAGCGCGTGCCGCAGGGATTCCCCGCCGATCATCCCTGCGCCGAGGATCTCAAGCTCAAGGACTTCTACACCCACACGCCCCTCAAGGACCGGGAGATCTGCGCGCCGGATTTCCTCGAACGCTTCACGGAAATCTGCTGCCACGACGCGCCCTTGGCGGCCTTCCTGACCAAGGCCCTGGACCTAGCCTGGTGACCTTCAGCGGCTAGTGAGCGCGGACTTCAAATCAGCCCAGGACGACTGGTGCAAGGCCTGCCAGACCCGCAACGGGGCGGTGTTGTGGGTGGCGGGCGGGTTCTTGAAATCCAGGTCGCCGGAGTAATCGAAGATCAGGGTGATCACCTGGAAGGCTGAGCGCGGCAGGGCGGGATCGAACCAAGCGGGATCGGGCTTCACCAGGAGCGGACCCTGCGGAGCGCCCTTGGGTGCGTTCTCCATCCCTTGCCATGCCTGCAAGCGCCGTTCCTCCGGCGTCATGGCTGCACGCCAGGCTTCGTATTTCTGGACGAAGGACTGGAGGGCTGAGGCTGCCAGGGGATCCTGGGCCAGCTTCTTCCAATGCTCCACCACAAGCGCCGCGTACTCGTCCCGATTGATGGGCATCCACGGCATACGGCCCGTGCCCGTGAAGACCAGCAACTCGTTGCCCGAACCGACGGTGTAGACGGGCTGACCATCGACTTCGCCACTGATCCTTGGCGCGAAGTAGAGGGGTACCTCGAACTCGTTCATGAGCTGGAGGCCAGCGCAGGGCACGTTGACGCGCGCCTCGATCTCCCAGGTAGAGACGATGAAGGGCACGGGCTGGCCGGTCTTCCACTCCTTGACCATGGGATGGAAGCGGATGTAGGCGAAACCGGGCACGGGAAGCTGGGGCGATCCCGCTTCATCATTGGGGCGAAAATAGCCCCGCAGGGTCACGCCAATGGGCTTCTGCATCTGCGGCTGCGCCATGATCAAGTCTCGGAGACGGGTAAGGCTTTGCATGTAGCCGTTCCCATCGACGGCGCTGAGCCGGTGTTTCGGCAGCGCGCCCTTCGATACGGTCACTTCGACCTTCCCTGGCACCTCGGGCAGGTAATCTTTCTCGTCTGCCCACAGCGAGAGGGTGGCCAGCACCGCGAGGCCCAACCCTTTCCGGAACCGTATCGTCATGGGATCTCCTGCTTCGGGTTGGCGCGAGCATACCGCCGTGCCCGTACCCTCACCAGAGCGCGATTCATGACCGTGCGCGCAGAGCCTGGCCCGTGTGGGAAGCAGCCACTTCGATCAGCGCTCCGGGCGGGCACTGGGCAACGACGCACCCGCCCCCAGGTCCCGCCTCGGGACCGAGATCGATGACCCAATCGGATCGGCTGATGAAGTGCAGGTCATGCTCCACGGCCACCACCAGGTGGCCCGCCGCGGCGAGTCTCCGCAGGGCGCCAACGAGGCGGTCCACATCCTCGAAACCCAGACCTCTCGTAGGCTCATCCAACAGGATGGCCACCGGTCGATCTGCGCTCGTGGCCAGCAGCTCCGCCAGTCGCAGCCGTTGGTGTTCCCCCGCTGAAAGACTCCGGCTCTCCTGGCCGAGGCGCAGGTAGCCCAGACCGATATCGAGGATGGCCCTCAGCGGTGGGCCCAAAGCGCGGTCCTTGGCGAAGAGCCGAGCGGCTTCCTCCACCGAAGTGTCCAGCATGTCCGCGATCGTCCTGCCCTCCACGAGGCACTCCAGCACCACGGGCTGGAAGCGCCGTCCCTGGCACACCTCGCAGCCCACCACCACATCCGGCAGCAGATCCATGGCCACGGTGATCACGCCGCGGCCTTCGCAAGCCTCGCATCGGCCGCCGGGCGAAGCCGTGGAGAAGTGCTTGGCCGCCAGCTTGCGGGCCTTGGCTTCGGGCGTGGATGCGAAGCGTTTCCGCAGGATTTCGGCGAGGTCCATGAGAGTGATCACGCTGCTCGATGCCGTGGCTGCGGGGGCCGCTTGTTCCAGGATCCTCACGCCACTCAGTCCTTCGTGGAGGATCAATTCCCGGCAGCCCACGGGCTCTCGGCTTTGCAGCGAGGCCCCGAGGACCTCCTGGACCAGCGTGGACTTCCCGCTTCCGGAGACACCCGTCACCACGGTGAGGGCGCCGCCAGGAAAGGCCACGTCCACGTTCTGGAGGTTGTGCAGCCTCGCGCCTCGTACGGTGATTCCCGGAGCGTGCCCAGAGGTCGGAGAGCCTGAAGGAAACGCGCCGCGCCGCTGACGGAGCAGAGCCCCCGTGCGGGAGGTTCCGCCCGCGAGCAGCCCTTCGGGTGTTCCGCTCGCCAGGAGGCGGCCGCCTTCGGGACCCGCGCCAGGCCCCAGTTCCAGCACGTGATCGGCCTGGGCCACCAGATCCGCATCGTGCTCCACGACGACGACGGCATTGCCCGCGTCCGCCAGCCCGCGCAGCACGCCCGCGAGACGTGCCGTATCCCGGGCGTGGAGGCCTTGGGTAGGCTCGTCCAGCACGTACGTCACACCCGTGAGTCCGCCGCTGAGGGAGGAAGCCAGGCGCGCGCGCTGGGCTTCACCGCCCGAAAGGGTCGCCATTTCCCGGTCCGCGCACAGGTAGCCGAGACCCGCATCCACCAGGGCCTGAGCCCTGCGCGCCACGTCGTCGCAGAGACCCACGCCCAGCGGGTGAGTGCCCTGCACGTTGGCGCACCAGGCCATCAGATCACTGAAAACCATGGCCGTCACATCGGGGAAACGCCGGCCACAGAGGGCCACGGCCCGGGCTTCCGGCTTCAGCCGTTCGCCCCTGCATTCCGGGCAGGGCACATCCGAAAGCAATACTTCAAGCGATTCTCCTTCCGCTTTCAGGTGCACGCGCTCGTATTCGCGGTCCACCAGCGCAGCAAAACCGATCCAGGGCGTGGCGAGCTTGTGCACGCCCTCGCTGCGGCCCCGCTTGTAGTGCCATTCCACCTCGAGCATGCGGTCGCCGGAACCATGCATGGCGATGGCACGTGCCTGCGGCGTAAGCTCCTTCCAGGGCTTGCGGAAGTCCAGATCCAGGGCTCTTCCGGCAGCCCAGAGGGTGTGGATGTACTGGCCATCGGCTTCACCCAAGTAGGCACCGAACCGGGTGCCATCCATGGCGCCCTCGTGCAACGCCTTTTCCGGGTCATTCACGAGCCGCGCAGGATCGCAGGCCTGGATGAAGCCCAGGCCCTTGCAGCGGACGCAGGCCCCCGCTTCCGAGTTGGGCGAAAACTGGGCGGCCCGGAGAGGAACGTGCCGCTCGCCGCAGGCACAGCGATCCCCGTGGAAGGGCGCCCCGCAATGATTGCAGGGCCGTTCGCCCAGCCGCGCGAAGAGCATGCGCAAGGGCTCGTCCAGTTCCGCCAAGGTCCCCACCCGGGAACGGGGATTCCGCCGTCCCGCCTGCTGCGGCACGGCCACCGTGGCTTGCAGTCCCCGGGCTGATTCAAGTTCGGCTCCCCCGCGCCGCGGCATGAAGCGCCGCGCCCAGGGCGAAACGAGATCATTGAAGCGGTTCTGGGCCTCGGCCAGCAGCGTGTCGAAAACCAAGGAAGACTTGCCGCTGCCCGAAGGGCCCGTCACCACGGTCATTCCCCGCGAGGGAATCACCACATCCACGCTCCGGAGGTTGTGGGTGGTCACACCGCGGAGTTCCATGGGGAGATCGTCATTGAACGTTGGCGGCGCGCAGGGAAGCACTTCGGCAGGCATCTCCAGATCGCGGTCCGGATCGATCAGGCGCCCACCCTCAGGCCCGCTGGCGGGTCCCAACGCGAGGCGATGATCGGCGGCGCGGATCACATCCAGATCGTTATCCACCACCAGCAACGTATGGCCTGCGGCCAGCAGCCGGTTCCAGGCCTCCAGCAGCACGCCCACATCGGCTGCGTGAAGGCCCGTGGTGGGCTCGTCCAGGGCGATCAGACTCTCGCCGTTTCCCGATCGCGCCAGTTCCGTGGCCAATTTCACACGCTGGGCCTCACCGCCGGAAAGGGTCGTGGCGGGCTGGCCCAGGGGCAGGTAGCCCAGGCCGCAATCCAGGAGCGCGTCCAGGATGCGCTTCAGTTTCGGCTGATCGCGGAAGAGGTCCGCTGCCTCGGCGATGCTGCTCTCCAGCACATCGGCGATGCTGCGGTCCCGGAACTTCACCGCGAGCACGTCCGGATGAAAGCGGCGGCCTTCGCACACCTCGCAGGTCAGCTCGACGCTGCCCAGATGCCGCATGCCCACCTCGATGACGCCCGCGCCTTCGCAGGCTTCGCAGCGCCCCCCCGCCGTGTTGAAAGTGAAGTGGCCCTTTCCGAGTCCATTCGTCTTCGCCTGGGTCGTGGCGGCGAAGAGATCCCGGATCAGATCGAAGGCGCCGCTGTAGGTCGCTGCGTTGGAACGCGGCGTGCGACCGATGGGCGTGGCATCCACGGTGACGATGCGCTTGAAGGCGCTCACGCCTCGCAGCCGCTCCACGGCTTCATTCAGGAGGGAGGTCTTTCCGGCGCCCGAAACGCCATGGATGACATTGAGGGCCTTTTTTCGCACCTCGATGGCGATGTGCTTCAGGTTGTGGCGATGCAGATCCTCCAGGCACACCGCCCCACTCCCGGCTCTGGGCGCGGATTCGGGCCGACTGGCCTCTTGTGCGAGCCAGCGCCACGTGGGTGTGTCCTTCGCTCCACGCGATTTCAAATCGGCGGGGGGACCGCTCCAGAGCAGCCCGCCCCCTTCGCTTCCTGGGCCAGGGCCCAGGTCGATGAGCCAGTCCGCGGCCTTGGCGAGGATGGGATCGTGCTCCACCACCACCACGGTCTGACCCTGGTCCCGCAGGCGGCGGAGCACCCCCAGGAGCCGGTGCACGTCCCTGGGATGCAGGCCCGCGGAGGGCTCGTCCAGCACCACCACGAGGCCGCGCAACTCCCCCTGGGCAAGGGAGAGCAGGCGCAGGCGCTGGGCTTCGCCTAAAGATAGTGTCGGAGCTGGCCGGTCGAAGGTGAGATAGCCGAGACCCAACTCCTCCATCAACTCGCAACGTGCGCGGATGTCCACGCGGATGGGCTCCAGCACGGCGTTCTCACGGGAGTCTGTGGCGATGGAACCGAGGAAATTGCTTAGTTCACGGCAGGTCATCGAGGCAAGCTTGGCGATGGAATGCCCATGCCAGGTCACCGCAAGGGCCTCGGGTTTCAATCGCGCGCCGCCACACGCGCTGCAAGGTGTCGTACGCACAAAGCGCAGGATGGAGTCGTTCCGCTTGCCCCGGAGGATCTCCTCCATCACCGGCACAAGGCCGCGGTAGAAACCCTCCTGTCGAGGCCGGGCGGTGATGCCCGTCCACTTCAAGCGGGATTCGAGTGGGTGTTTTCCGTACGGCACGCGCAGGCGCTCCGAGCCGTAGAGCACCACGTGGCGCGCCTCCTCACCCAGATCCCGCCAGGGAATGTCCACGGAGCCGCCGTGGACTTTCAGTACCTCGTCCAGCACGGCCAGGGTCACTTGCGAATACATGAGGTAGCCGTTGGGCGTACTGACGCGCAGGGCACCCTCGCGCAAGGTCCTGACTGGATCGGCCACGAGCAGATCCAGTTCCAGGCGGTCTTCCACGCCAAGCCCCTGGCACTGGGGGCAAGCGCCCTCTTCGCCGTTGAAGGAGAAGAGACCCCGGGTGGGCTGGATGCCTTCGGGTGCCTTTCCAAGGCGCGCGTAGAGCAGGCGCAGCAGATCCCACACCTCGGTCATGGTGCCTACGGTGGAGCGCGGATTGGAAAGCCCCACGCGCTGGCTCACGGCCACGGCGGGTCCCAGGCCTTCGATGGAGGTCACTACGGGCCGCGCGAAACTCCCGGCGAACTGCCGCGTGAAGGAGGGCAGCATCTCGAGGAAGCGCCGCTGCCCCTCGCGGAAAATCGTATCGAAGGCGAGGGAGGATTTTCCTGATCCGGACACGCCCGTGATCACCGTGAGGCGGCCTCTTGGGATCTCCAGGTCGATACCCCTGAGGTTGTGCTCCCGCGCGCCCCTGATGCGGATGCATGGATCCCTTCTTTCGGCCACGACGCCTCCTCAAAGGATTCTACTGGGTCTGGCACGGGATCCGCGGCCGGTGCATGCTTACCCATGCATTTCAGGGAGGCATCCATGACCCCACCTTCCATGGAAGACCTCATGCACACCATCCGCTCCTTCCGAGAGAGCCGTGTGCTCCTCACGGCCCTGGAACTGGACGTCTTCAGCGCCGTGGGCGAAGGCGCCAAGGCCGCCGAGACAGCCACCCGCATCGGCACAGATCCCCGCGCCACGGAGATGCTGTTGAACACCCTGGTAGCCCTGGGTGCGCTGGAGAAGGCGGGCGACCTTTTTCGCTGCACCCCGGCATCCCGCTTTCTCGGTCCCGCGCGCCTGGGGATGATGCACACGGTGCACCTCTGGGACACCTGGTCCACCCTCACGGCCTGCGTGAAGGCCGGCACCACGCAGCGGGAAGACCGCCAGGATAAGGCGCCCCGCGAATGGACCGAGGCCTTCATCCAGGCCATGCATGACCGCGCCCTGCCCTCCGCGGCAGCCATGGTGACGACCATCGGCGCCGAGGGCGTTCGGCACATGCTCGATATCGGCGGAGGCCCCGCCACCTTTTCCATCGCCTTCGCCCGGGCGAATCCGGGGTTGGATGCAACGGTCCTTGATCTCGAACGCGTGGTGCCCATCGCGGAACGCAACATCCGCGGAGCAGGCCTTTCCGATCGCGTGAAGGCCCGGATCGGCGATCTGAGAACCGATGCTTTCGGAACCGGCTACGACCTGATCCTCGCCTCGGCCATCTGCCACATGCTGAGCGAGGCGGAGAACCAGGATCTCTTTCGCCGTTGCGCCTCTGCCCTCGCGCCCGGAGGCCGGCTGGTCGTCCGCGAGTTCATCCTGGATCCGGACCGCACAAGCCCCAAGGAATCCGTCCTCTTCGCCCTCAACATGCTCGTGGGGACCGCGCACGGGAGCACCTACACGGAAGCGGAATACCGAACCTGGCTCACCGCCGCGGGGCTGAAGGACATCACGCGGCACAGCAATGGCGAGGACCTACTGGTCGCAGTCCGCCCGTGACACCATGGCGTAATGCAACTTCGGATTTTCCTCGCCATCGCCGCTTCCAGCCTTGTGTTGAACGCGGGTATTTCATCCAGACTCATTTCGCTGGATCAGATTCCTCCAGGTATCTCCCTGCAGGGAAAACCACTCGCGGCGGCCCAGTGGGCGGATGCTACGGGAGAGTATCCCACCCCGAACGCGGAGGATGACGGGCAGGATGCGGAGATTTACGCCGCTGGCTACCGCCAGCACAGCAGCGCCTGGGAGCAGGTCTGGAAGGTCTGGGATCACATCGAGGACTGCCAGGAAGAGATCATCTGCAACTTCGTGAAAGGCTCCCTCGAGATCACCGATCTGGATTCCAATGGCAAGGCCGAGGTCAGCTTCGTCTATCGCCTGGCTTGCGTGGGCGGCGTCGATCAATGGGACCAGAAGCTCTTCCTGGTGGAAGATGGCCGAAAATACCCCCTTCGTGGCTGGATCGACGTCCACCTCGACGATCAGGGGCACTATTCCACCTTCAGCAAGTGGACCCTCGATGCAGCCTACAACAGGGCGCCCGCCAGCTTCAAAGCCTTCGCGATCAAGAAGTGGAAGCGGTTCGAGGACCAGCGGCAGCCAAACTACTGAACGTGATCTACGCGAATTTGTCCGGTGCGTAGTAACGGAGAATTTCGATGGCCTGCTTGGCGTTGTCGGCCGTGCAGTAGAGGCCGATGGGCTTGAACCCCCATTCCCGCTTGATGTGGATGTAGCGGCCCTTCACCTTGATCTTCGTGACGGCCTTCCAGGGAATGAAAACATTCTGTTCGGATTCCGCCAGCATCCCCGCCCCCACGGCGCCAGGCTTTCCCGCGAAGATCCCCATGAGGATGGCCGCCTGGGAAGCGGCGCGGGCGCCCCGGCCCGACACGGAGCGCACGCCCAAAGTGGTGAGGAAGAAGTGGCACTTGAAGCCGCCGAAGACATCAATGACGAGGGCGATCAGGACGAAGAGGGTGAGGAGGACTCCCAGGGCCACGAGTGGCACCAGCAGGGCGTACTCGGCCTTGCCGGAGATGAAGGCAAAGAAAATTCCAAGCAGCACGCTGGGAATTCCGAAGGCCAGCAGGATGGGCTTCCAGACGTGGGAATTGGTCAGGACCCGAATGCGGGCCTCCCATTCGAGATGCAGCTGCTCGGAAGGGTTCGTCGGCGCATCGACCACAATGTCCCCGTTGAGAAAGTTTCCCCATCATAGTCACGTTTGCGCGGCGATTCTGATCGTTAATTCCCATGTTCGACGCTATGCTCCCTGCTCAGGAGGTCGCGATGCCCCGGGCTCTCATGGTCGTCTGCCTGTTGTTCTGCCTTCCCCTCGCGGCGCAGCCCAAGGTCAGCCCTTCGGACATGAGTCCCTCGGGCAGCGAGGTGGCGCTATTCAAGCTGGCGAGCGTCCAAGGGGTGCAGAACAAACCTTCGGTGAGGACCATCTTTTCCCTTTCCGCGCCATCGAAGGTCACCAAGATCTGGACCTACCACTGGAACAACGGCCGTGGCGCGCCGGGAGGCGCCATCGGGCTGCGGTCCTACGAGGGCGTGATCTACGGCCCCTGGCCCGCGGGCACCATCACCGCCTCCAACGGTGCGCCCGTCTACTGGATGGTGAAGCCCGACGTGGTCCTGCCCAAGGGCGTCTACGAGGTGCTGGATTCCGATCCGGCCACCTGGTCCACCAACTCCGAGATGAACAACATGGGCTGTGCCTGGGTCATCGGCTATCCCACCACCGCGGCGGAGAAACGCCCAGCGCCGAATCAGCCCCGGCAGGGCCTGGTCGAGGCCATCAAGTCCTTCCGGTTGCAAGCCATTCCCGAGCCCGTGGCCTCCATCAGGAAATTCACTACGGCCCCGGCTTTGTCCGATTTGACCGGCATCGAGAACGTCCTCTTCACGGAGACCCCGCCCAACGTCGGCTGGAAATACTTCTTCGCCACTTCCACCTTCACCGTGCTGCCCTTACCCGGAGACACGGCCCTGGTGCTCTTCTATCATCCCTGGAGCGACATGGGCCTCCTCACCCACTGGTCGACCTCGGGCAAGTCCTTCGCCATGGATCATGCGGAACTGCTCCTGGGCGACTGCATCCGGAAGAGCGGCGAGACGCCCTTCGAGCTCCAGCCGCGTTGGGAGCGGGATTCAAAGACCATGACGCCGATGCTGTCGGTTCCCCAGGCCGTAGGCATCACCCTCTCCGGTTTCGAAACGCTCTTCGCCGGAGACGCGAAGACGCCTGCCTTGGTGAAGCAGCGCAAGCAGTTCGATCAGACCATGCACAACGCCGACGCCCGCAAGGACATGGGCGCCGCAGCGAACTACCGGTTCGAGAAGTGCGTCACGGCCCTGGTCCGCTACGAACAGGACGATGCCTTCCAGGCCTACCGCGAGTCCGCCACCATGCTCCTGGCCGGCATGCGCAAGGGCGATCTCGGCACCCTGAAGGCCACCATCCCCCAGACCTCCCAGGAGACCTTCAACCTGATCCAAGCCAATGCCACTGACCTCTCCCGCTTCAAGGTGGTCGCCACCCTCAAGTCGCCCACGGATTGCTTCGTGTTCCTGGGCCATCCGGCGGATCCCAACAACGTGATGGCCTTCTGGTTCCAGACCGATGGCGGCAAGACCGGGCTGCGGCAGGTGAACTTCCTCAACCATGTTTTCTCGATCACCTACATCGATCAGATCAAGGAAGTCATCGAGAAGGGGCTTGAAAAATGACACGCGCCAAGGAGCTTTCCCCCATGGTCCGTTTGCGGTGTCTTCCGCTCGCTTCCCTGATTTGCGCGGCCTTCGCCCTGGGCCACGCCACGCCCATCCACGCCCAGGCCACCAGCAACGATGACGCCAACGGCAACGCCATCGACACCATCAACGATGGGCTCAATTCCAACGAAGGCGGAGCCGTGGTTTCCATCATCAAGGACTCCACGGATCATGGTCTCAACGCGGCCGCGGCTGCCCGGCAGGGCGCCGCCTGGCGCAACTTCAAGATGGGGGCGTCCCCCGCGGGCCATCTCGAGATCAAAGGCAATCTGAAGAGCGCCAGCGGCAAGCTGGGCGTGGGTGGCACGCTCATCGATCACACCGGGTACGCCTCCACGGCGGCCGGTGAAATCGCCGAAGGAAAGTACGCCCAGGGATTCATCACCATCGTGGACGGGTTCGGGAAATCCGTGGTGTCGGGCATCGGCGCCGCCACAGGGGCCAGCTTCGGTTCCCTGGTTGGCCCCGCGGGCACCATCATCGGTGGAACCTCGGGAGGCTATGCGGGCAGCCAGGCCTGGGATGCCTCGGTAGGCAAGCTCACGGCCGCCATGAAGGCGGGTCTCGCCAAACAGGAGGAGAAGCGGCAGTTCCGCGAATTGGCTGGACCGAGGATGCTGGGCCAGACGGCGGACAAGATCCACCAGAACTACCAGCAGTACCGGAAGGAGCTCGACGCCAAACACCAAGCGGCCGCGGCCAAGGCCGTGACCACAAAGCCCGCCGGAGGTAAGCTCGCCCTCGGTTCCCAGACGGCTGTCTACGATCCCGCCAAAGGCGGTGGCGACAACATCCGGGTCACGGTCTCCGGCGTGGCCAATTTCAAGCAGCAGGATGTCCCCGGGTGGCGCAACAACGGGACATCCTTCGGTGCCACGGGCAGTCGCAGCACGCCCATCGCCATCCAGGGCACCATCGTCACCAAACCGTGGAGCTACTACGACTTCAACAACTCGGTCACGATCAAAGCCGATGGCAAGGTGGTCTACGGCTACACGCCCAAGATTCCCAAGGAGGGAGGCACCGGCAGTTTCTCCTTCACTTTCGACCCGGCCAGCAATCCCGGCGTCCGTGAGCTGACCGTCAACGTCTCTTCCACCGGAGGGAATCCCGAGTCCTCGACCCACTGGGTCGGCGGCACCATCCAGATCGGGGATTGATCACCAAAAGGAAAGGGGCCGCGAACGGCCCCTTTCTTGAGCGGAACTAGCGCCCTTACTTGCAGCAGGCGCAGCCTTCCGTGTACTTCTTCTGGAAGTTCGCGAAGAGTTCGACCACCTTCTGGATCTTCTCGGTGGGCGGCAGGATGGTGGTACGGAAGTGGAAGGTGCCATCCGCCTGGCCGAAGCCGGAGCCGGGCACCACGCAGATGCCGGTCTCTTCCAGCAGGGACATGCAGTACTCGAAGTCCGTCTTGCCGGCCGGGAGCTTGATGTTGGGGAAGGCATACATGGCACCGGCAATGACGTTGCAGGTGATGCCTTCGATCTTGTTGAGGCCTTCGGCCAGGATGACGGCGCGCTTGCGCATCTCGTCGAGGATCGAAGTGCGTTCCTTGTTGTAGAGCTCGTAGGAAGGCATCCCTGGCTTGGGCGGGCGCACCATAGCGTAGGTGGCCACCTGGCCCGTGAGGTTGGCGCAGAGGCTCACGGACTGGAGCTTCAGGATCTGGGCGGCCACGTCTTCGGGCACGTTGCGGAACTCGAAGTAGCCGCCGCGCACGCCGCACTCGCCGAGGAAACCCTTGGAGCAGGAGTGGAAGCTGAAGAGAGAAACGTCCTTGAAACCCTTGCGGTGGAGCACCTTGGCGAAGGAGGTGAACTTGTCGCCAGCCAGGTAGATGTTCTCCTGGTAGACCTCGTCGGCCAGCACGGAGAGGCCGTGCTTCTGGGCGAAGTCGAGGATCATCTCGATGTTCTTGTCGTCCAGCACGGAGCCCGTGGGGTTGCCGGGGTTGATGACGCAGATGGCCCGCACGCGGATGCCCTTGGCCTTGGCCTGGGCGATGGAGTCCTCCAGCATCTGGTGGTTCAGCTTCCAGTTGTTCGCCTCGTCCAGGAAATAGGGCACCATCTTGCCCTCGTAGAGGGTGAGGGTGGCGCTGTAGAGCGGATACTGCGGAATGGGGATCATGATCCCGTCATTGGCGTCGGAGAGCAGCAGGCGCAGCACCGCCTGCACACCCTTGCTGGCACCGTCGGTGAGGTAGATGGCGTCGGGGTCCACGCCCATGTGGTCCCGCTCGAGGATGAACTCGGCCACTGCCTCGCGGATGAAGCGCACGCCGCGGCTCTCGCTGTAGGCGCCCACGCCGTGCTTGGTGCCCTTCAGGATGGTCTTGGCGGTCTCGATGACATCCACGGGGAAGACGCCCGGGGCGAGGTCCATGAGCCCTGGATACTGGCACAACGCCAGGAGCTGGCGCACGTAGGTGATGGGCTTCTGGCCCAAGGACTGGGGGTTGCCGATGTTGCAGTAGATGATCTCCTTGCCCTGCTTCTCGAGTTCCGCGGCCCGGGCCACGATGGGGCCACGAACGGCATACTCCGTCTCGAGGACGGCTTTTCCGAGATCCTTCAGCTGAATGGTCATGTTCCTTCTCCTGTGCCGACAGAGCCTTGAAATTCTAGCCGGTTCACGGGTTCTCTTGGCGCTTGACGGGCCTTGGAGCGTCCTTGCGGGCAGGAAGTGCTGATCTGCACTCCAGGGAGGGCGGTTAGACTGATGGATCTTCCATCTCTGGATTGAGCATGCTCGATTTAACCCTCACACCCGACCAGTTGAAGCTGCAGGAAAAGGCTCATGTCTTCGCCGAGCAGGTGATCCGCCCCGTGTCCCGCCACTACGACACAACCGGGGATTGGCCCGAGGAGATCTTCCGCCAGGCCTGGGAGCACGGCTTCCTGCAATCGCCTGTGCCCAAGGAACTAGGTGGACCGGGGCATTCGCAGGTGGATGAAGTCGTCGTGAATGAAGAGATTGCCTGGGGCTGCGCGGGCATGTACACCGCCATTTCCGCGAACACCCTAGCCACCGCGCCGCTGTTCATCGCCGGGAGCGAGGAGCAGAAAAAGCACTGGCTGTCGCGCCTGCTGGAAGCCCCGCGCCTGGCGGCCTTCGCCCTGTCGGAGCCCGACGCGGGCAGCGACGCGGGATCCATTGCCACCACGGCGGCCCGGCAAGGGGATGTCTATCTCCTCAACGGCACCAAGTGCTTTGTCACGGGCGGCGCCTACGCCGACTACTACACCGTCTTTGCCAAGACGGATCCCACCAAGGGCGCCCGGGGCTTGAGCGCGATGGTAGTGCCCCAGGGAACCCCGGGCCTGCGCATCGGCAAGTCCATGGACAAACTGGGCCACCGGGCTTCCAACCAGGTCTTCCTCCACTTCGAGAACGCCGCAGTGCCCGCGGAGAATCGTCTAGGCGCCGAGGGCGCAGGCTTCGGCATCGCCATGAAAACCCTTGATCAGACCCGGGCCGTGGTCGCCTCCGGTGGCGTGGGCGTGGCGCGGGCGGCCTACGAGCTGGCCCTGGAGCACGCGAAGACGCGGGTCCAGTTCGGCCAACCCATCTTCAGCAACCAGGCCGTGAGTTTCCTTCTGGCCGACCTCGCCATGAAGATCGAGGCCGCCCGCCTCCTCACCTGGCAGGCCGCCTGGATGACGGACAAGGGCATGCGCAACTCCAAGCAGAGCGCCATGGCCAAGACCTTCGCCACCGACACCGCCATGGAAGTCACCACCCACGCCGTCCAGATCCTCGGCGGCCTCGGCTACTCCCGCGAATGCCTCGCCGAGAAATTCTTCCGCGACGCAAAACTGATGCAGATTTATGAAGGAACCAATCAGATTCAGCGTTTAGTCATCGCTAAAGAGATCCAACAAGGTCGGTGATTGCTGGGACCCAGATGTCCAATAGCGGGTCGAACTTGAAAGGACTGAATGTCCTTTCAAGTTCGGGGCACCCGCTTGATTGGTTCAAACCGGTACATGGGTCGCGGTCATGCTCGAAGCAGACCTAATTACTACCTTTGTGAAAGAGATCCAGCAGGGACGGTGAGTCCTCACCCTACTTATTCCAGGACTCCCCGCCCTTTCCTCTCTTCATAAAGAACACCATGTCCTCGGCCTCGTACCCCAGATCCAGGTAGAGCCTGTGCGCGCCGACATTCTTCATTTCCGCGTGGAGCTGCACGCGTTTGTATCCCTGCTCCCAGGCGAAGGCTTCGGTGAATTCCATCAGGGCGCGGCCGATGCCTTGTCCGCGGAATCGCGCATCCACGTAGAGGTCGTCGATGGTGAGGGCCTTGCCCAGTGACCAGACGCTGTAGACGGTGTAGGCGTTGACATAGGCCACGACTTCGCCTTTCAGTTCGGCTACGAAAACCTGCATGGTTTCAGGCATGCGGAGGATCTCGCGGAAGACCCGGCGCAACTGATCCGCTGTCGGCGTCTGGATGGCGCCCCAGTAGTCGCTGCCTCCTTTCACATCATCCATGAACTCGAGGTTCAGGCGGACATAGCCGTCCTCGTCGCGCCCCTCGCAGCGCCGCATCTGGAGCTGGTCCGGCACGGGATTCACCCCTTCTGTTTCAGTTCCGTGATCACCTCGGCGATGACCTGCTCGGCCTTTCCGGTCTCCACCTGGCAGGTGCCCACCTGCCGGTGGCCGCCGCCGCTGTATCTCAGCATGAGGGATCCCACATCGGTCATGCAGGAACGATCGAGCACGCTGTGGCCCACGGTGATGACGACGTTCTGCTTCTCCCGGCCCCACAGCACGCGCAGGGACACGTTCTGCTTGGGCCAGAGGGCGTACTCGATGAAGCGGTTGCCACTGAGGATTTCGTCCACGCCGCGCAGGTCCGTGATGAGGACGTTGCCATCCACGCGGCTGTTGGCCTTCAGCATCGCCTGATAGTTCTTCTCTTGCTCGAAGTAGCGGTCCACGCGCTCCTTCACATCCGGCACCGCGAGGATCTCGTCGATCTTCAGCGTGCGGCAATAGCCGATCATGTCCTTCATCAGGGCGTGATTGCTGATGCGGTATTCCTTGAAGCGGCCCAGCCCCGTGCGGGGATCCATGATGAAGGAAAGGAGGACCCACCCGGCCGGATTCTTGATTTCCTCTTCGGTGAGGCTGCCGCTGTCGCTCTTGTCCACAGCCTCCATGAGGCCGCTCTCGTCGAATTTCCAGAAAGCTGGCGAACCGCCGTAATAGTCGTAGATGACCCGGGCGCAGCTGGAAGCGCGGTAGGCGGCGCCTTCACAGACGATGCGTTCGCCCTTCGCCAGGCGCTCCTCCTCGCTGGAGTGGTGGTCGAACCAGAAGCCGCAGCCGGGCACGTAGGGCACGTTGGCCAGCACATCATTCTTCGTGACCTCCACCTTCCCGTCCTGGACATCCTTCGGGTGCACGAACAGGTAGCTGTCGATGACGCCCTGTTCCTCCAGCAACGCCGCACATGCCAGTCCATCGAAGTCCGACCGCGTGATCAGCCGCATGGCCCCTCCCAGGGAATGTCAAATCATCATAGTCAGGGAGGCTGGAACCGGGGCGAAAAACCGCTGGGACTCCTATTTCAGGGCTTTCAGGAACCGGTCTATTTCCTCCTCGGTGTTGAAAAAGGAGGGACTGACGCGGCATCGGCCACCCCGCAGGGAGATCGTGATGTTCTGTTCCGCAAGGCGGTCGAAAAGCAACTGATTGGCCGCTTCGGTGCCGGCTGTGAACGACAGGATGGCGGAGCGCTCCTCCATGTGGTCCACGGGAGACACCACACAGAGACTGCGGGCGCGCAGTCCCTCCAGCAATTGCGAGGTCAAGCCCAGCACGCGGTCGTGGATGGCCGGAACCCCGGTTTCCAGCAGCAGTTCCAGCCCCGCCGTCCAGGCATGGAAGAGGGCGTAGGCCAGGGACCCTGTTTCATAGCGCCGGGCATCGGGCAACCATCTCAACTCGCGGAGATCATCCTCGGCGGAAAACATGCCGGGCAGGACGGGCCGGATCAGGTCCCAGTGAGACTTGCGCACGCACAGAAAACCGGTGCCCGGCAGGCCCAGGAGCCATTTGAAGCCCCCGCAAGCCAGCACATCGATGCCATCCTCTTCCACGTTCAGTGGCACCACACCGGCGGCCTGGATGCCATCCACTACCAGGAGTGCGCCTCGATCATGGGCAATGCGGCTCAGCTGCCTCAGGTCTGCGCGAAAGCCCGTGGTGTGGCGCACCGCGGCCACGGCCACCAGGCGCGTACGATCGTCCACCCGGTCCGCTATCCGAGCGGCATCAATGCGCAGGCTCGCATCAAGGGGAACGACGCGCACGTCGACGCCCCGCTCCTTCAGTGCCAGCCATGGGAAGGTGTTGTTCCAGTGCTCCTCCGCCGGCACCACGAGGTTGTCGCCAGGTGCCCAGGGGTACCCTGCGGCGGCAATGCCAATGCCAATAGCCGTGCTGGTGACCAGGGCATATTCCTCGGGCGATCCGCCCAGCAGGCGCGCCAGGAGCCGCCGGACATCCCCGCGCACGGAGGGTTTCCGATTCGGTGCCGTGGCGGCCAGCTCCAGGTAGCCTTCGAGCCGCTCTCGGACCAGTATGTTGAGGGGCGACTCGGCCGCGTTGTTCAGGAATACGGCTTTCCTGGTGATCGGGAACAAGGAACGCGCGCACTGCAGATCCATGGGAACTCCGAACGGGGAACATCCGGCCTGCAACCGACGATATTCTCTGGCACCATTCGATTGTCGGGAGGACATTCCCGATTTCCTGGAGGAATCCCATGGCCTGGGCTGTCACCGTCGCCGCCATCATCGAACGCCAGGGCCGGTTCCTCATGGTGGAGGAGACCGATGGCGTGAACCCGGAGCGAGTGTTCAACCAGCCCGCCGGCCACGTGGATCCCGGTGAATCCGCGCTGCAGGCGGTGATCCGCGAGACCCTGGAGGAAACGGGACTTGCCTTTGAACCCCAGCACTTCATCGGGATCTATCACCTGCAGGCCCGCAACGGCCGGGATTACCTGCGGCTCTGCTTCTCCGGGACCGTGCCTGATAGAGCCATCGCCAGGCCCCAGGATCCGGAAATCCTCGCCTGTCACTGGCTGACGCGGGACGAGATCATCGCGGGAAGGCCACGCTCCAGCGCGGTTCTCCACTGCCTGGACGACTATCTGGCGGGCCGGCGCCTGCCCTTGGACACGGTGAGCGCCTTCCATTGCGATCGCTGAGTCGTATCATCAACGCAGATCCCCATGGACGATCCCCGTCTTCCCCTCGATGAAGAACTCTCGCCGGACGGCTGGCGGGAGCGGGTGCTGAACTGCTTCGAGATCCTGCGCGTCCGGCAGGTGCCCCTCTCCATCGAGACCCTGGAAGGGGTGCAGATGGACGGCCAGATCGAGAGCCTGGACGGCAACAGGGGCCGCATGGTGATCAGCGTCCCCCGGGCACCCTCCGCGGGCCTGGGCGCCGATGACGAGGTACAGTTGTTCTTCACCATGCGCGAGAGCCGCTGGACCGGGCGAGCCCGGATCCATTACCACAACGATCGCCGGAACCGGTTCACCCTCATCCTGCCCGCACGGCTGGATCCCAGCGACCGGCGCAGGGATGCCCGCATCCTGCTCGATACCGCCGAGAACGTGAAGGCCACTTTCCGCCCCGATGGCATGGAATTCCTGGAGGTGACCGGGCGCCTTTCCAATCTTTCCGAGAGTGGCTTCCGCATGGTGGTGGAAGGAGCCGTGGACACCGACGATGGCCGCATCGTCGATCCCGCCGATGTGCCCTTCAGCGAGAATCAGCGCCTGGAATCCATTGCGATCACGGGCCTCCGGACCCTGCCCGTGGCCGCTCAGGGCATGGTGCTGGAGGTGGATCCCGAACCCATCGGCCCCATTCTCGGGGTCCGGTTCCGCTCCATGGCGAGCGAGGACCGCGACTTCCTCCGCACCTGCATCAACGAGCGCGCCCAGACCCAGCCTGCCGCGTTCCCACCGGTGGAGCCGGTGGCGATGAAGGAAGAAAAGCCGCTGCCTGCCCAGTTGGAAGAGCCAGTGGCCAAGGCTCAGCCTAGCGCGGATGACATGCGGCTGCGGCGGTTCAAGACCCTGGCCCTCGTGATGCCTCCAGGCGCGGAACGAGAGGTCCTGATCACCTTTCTGGTTGACCAGGGATTCACGCGTGTTCTGCCCGCTGGAACCCTGGCGGAAATGGCCAGCATGATGCGCAAGTCGCCGCCTGATGCCCTCCTGGTTGACTGGCCGGACGCCTCCACCTCGGAATTGGACATCATCCTGTTCCTCGGCAACCACCCCTTCCCTGCGCCGCCCCGGATCATCCTCGCCTGCGTCCATGCGACGACCCAGCTCGCGCGGGAGGCGAACCGCCTGGGCGTCACGCAACTCCTGGTGAAGCCCTATACCCTGGACGACGCGCTGATCGACATCCTCCAGCAACAGCTGCTCGGGGATGACGACTGAACCGATTTAACACTTCGGAAAGCGGGGTTCTCGCCCCGTCGATTCAGAAGGGACGGCTCGCTGGATCCCACAGAGCTCCAGGCCGTGCGGCTCGCCAGACGAGCAGCAACTGGTCCAGCAGCGTACCGAAGTCATCGAGCTGAATGGCATTGGGTCCGTCGCTGAGGGCGCGGTCGGGATTCTCGTGGACCTCGAAGAAGAAGCCGTCCACAACGGTGGCCGCGGCCCGGGCTAAGCTCGGGATCATCTCGCGCGCCCCTCCCGTCGCATGGCCCAGGGCACCGGGCTTCTGCACGCTGTGGGTCGCATCGAAGACCACCGGACAGCCTGTGCGCCGCAGATGCGGGAAGCTCTGGAAATCCACCACGAGGTTCCCGTAGCCGAAAGAGGCGCCCCGTTCCGTGACCCACACCGGACCTGCTTCCGGCACGCTACGGAGCTTGTCCACGACGTTCTTCATGTCCCAGGGAGCGAGGAACTGGCCCTTCTTGATGTTCACGGGATGACCCGTGGCGGCGGCGGCCAGCAGCAGATCCGTCTGGCGGCAGAGGAAGGCAGGGATCTGGAGCACGTCCACGGACTCGGCCACGCGGACGCATTGATGGGCTTCGTGGACATCCGTTAGGACCGGAATGCCCAGGCGCTTGCGGACCTCCGCGAGGATGTCCAGGCCCTCCTCCATGGGCACGCCGCGGTAGCTGGAGAGGGAGGTGCGGTTGGCCTTGTCGAAG